>CALCTH010000704.1 GCA_937893795.1 uncultured Myxococcales bacterium
CGCTGTCCTCGGTGGTGACGCCGGGGCCGCGGGCCTCGCGTACCTCGCGGGCATGGGCTCGCTACTGGCCGCGGCGCGGGACGCGATGGTCGCGGCGGACGAGGCTCACGAGGCCGAGCTCGGCGACGACCCGGCGGCCCGCGACGCGCGCGATGCGGCCACGAGCGCGCTCCGGGAGCGCTTGATCACGCTCCGCGAAATCGTGCGCGGCGTGTACGGCGCCGCCGCCGAGGAGGCCGTCTTCACGGGCCGCATCCCCATGGACGCCGTCGTGGTCGCGCGCACGGCCGGCGAGGTGGCCACGCGCCTCGAAGCCGCGCCGCTACCGGAGCCGCGCGTGAACGGCGCCACCCTCGACGTAGCCGCCTTGGCCGCCGAGCTCCGGGCTCGCCGCGCCACCTTGGAGCAGGCCTTGGACGACGTGGCCCGCGAAGCCCGCGAGGCGCAGGTCACGCTCACGGCCAAGACGGAGTCCATGGCGGCCTACGACCGCGCCTTCGTGCACTTCGCCTCCTCGCTCTTCTCCGCCTTCGAAAGCGCCGGCGAACCTGCCCTCGCGACCCGCGTCCGCCCGTCCCGCCGCCGCCCCGGTCAGCTCGACGTGGTACCGACCGAGGTCGATCCAGCGCTCGGTTCCGAGCCAGCCTCGGCCACTGCTTGAGCGGAGCCCCCCGCCGGCGGGCCGAAGCTCGCCGCCGAGCTCCCCTCTTGCCTTCGAACGGCGTTCAGGAGCGCGTGGAGACCCCCGACACGCTCCAAACGGCGTTCAGGCGGGCGTGGGGAGCCCCACGCGCGGTTGAACGCCGTTCGCGCCTTCCTTGCGAGCCCCAGGCCTCTTCGAACGGCGTTCCGACGGCCTTGGCTGCCAAGGCCCGTCCGGCGACCGCCGTTCCGGAGCCGTGGGGCCTGCGTGGCGCTTCCGCTCCCGGTTCGGTCTCCGCCCGCGTTCAGGGGGCCGTTGGCAGGAGTCGCCCGCGGCACCTACGCTCATGAGGATGCCCGACGACGAGCTCTACGAGAGCGCGATGGCGCTTCCGGACGAGCAGCGGCGTGAGCTCGCGGAGGCGCTCCTCGACTCGCTCCCCGCGCGCGAGACGCTTGAGATCGAGGCCGCGTGGGTGGCCGAGGCCTCACGACGCGCCGGCGAGCTTGAGCGTGGTGAAGTGGAGGCCCTGGACGCCGAAGCCGCCCTCGCAGCCATCCGCGCGCATCTTTCCTCGCGTCGGGAATGATCGGCTTGCGCATTCTCCCCGCGGCCCAGCGGGAGCTCGAGGAGGCGGCGCGTTGGTACGATGAGCGCGACGCCGGGCTTGGAGAGGAGCTTCTGGATGAGGTCGAAGAGCGACTCGGTACGGCCCTCGCCGTACCAGATGCAGGAGCCCTCGTTGGAACGACACCCGGTGGGGCGGAGATCCGCCGCTTCATGCTCCGGCGCTTCGCTCGCTATGGCCTGCTCATCGCCGTGATCAACGGGGGACCAGTCCTGCTCGCTTTCGTACACACGAGTCGCCGACCGGGATATTGGCGAAGGCGCGTCCGGCTGATCTAAGTCTGCGAAGCCCACGTGGCCTGTAAACGGTGTTGGCAGGTGTGAGCTCCAGGCCGCCGCTCGCCTGCGCGCTACCCTGCGGGCGACGACGCATGCTCCGTCGACATGCCAAGCCCTGCGCGGTCCTAACGCTCACGCTGGTGTCCGCTAGCGTCGCGTGCGGCACGCCCCCCGCGGTCCGCTCGCCTGAGCTGCCCCAGGACCGCTGGCTCGTCGCCGAGGCGCCGAAGTCGACGTCCGCCGAGGTATCGCTTCGGCCCCGGCGCGCGGAGGACGCCGTCGGGTGGGAGCTCTCTCCCGTGGCCGAGGACGAGCTTCGCGGCGTGGAGCGGCGGCCGTGGTTCCGTGGTCCGGGGCGCTACGCGCTTCGCGTCCGCGCCGACGACCCCGCCCTGGCTCCGCTGGAGGTCGAGCTGGCGCTTCAGCTGGGGGGCGACGAGCGCATCGTGCGCGTCTGGATCTTCGGCGACGTCACGCCGGGCTACGCCTCGCGCTTGCCGGCGCCGTGGAGGGTCGAGGTCCTGCTCATGGTCCCGGCGCCGGACGTGCACACCCGCGTCGCGCTCCAGGAGGGCCGGTCGCAGCTCGTGATCGTCAACCGCGGAGCGACTCCGCTCGAGCCGCTCTACGGAGACCGGTTCTTGCGGTGGTGGGTATGGGCCGACGACAGCTCCTTCCTCCCTTTGCAGTCGGAGTCCGGCGCATACGAGTGGTGCGGGTTCGGCCGCGACCCTTGGGCCCCACGCCTCGAGCCCGGCGGCGAGCACGAGCTCGCGCTCGCCGCCGTCAGCCCGCCCCAAGGTGCCGCTGCCAAGGGCGCGGGACACGCCTTCGTTCCGGTCCGTGCCGCGGACGCCGAGCCAGAGGTCGTCCGCCGCGGCGGCGACGACCAAGTCTCTTGGGAAGTGACCCGAGCCTACGTCGCCGAGCACAGCTTTCGACTCGCCGAGCTGCCCCGCGTGCCGAGGCAGGACGACGCGGAGGAAAGTGAATGACCGCCCGTAGGCCACGTGGCCTGTAGACGGGGTTGGTAGGGCGGTGCTCTCACACACTCGTATGCACTGCGGGCCGAACCGGGTCGGGCGGTGTAGCCTCCTTCGGGTGAGCGATGATGATCGGCTCGGCGCGCGGGCCTTCGTGGGGCGCAAGTGGGACGTGCTCGAGGCCGTGACCCGCAAGGAGCGCGCGCAGCGGCCCGTCGCCGAGAAGGTGCAGATGGCGATCGCGCTCTACGAAAGCGCTCGCGCCGCCCGTCCCGACTGGCCGGATACGCAGTCACGCGAGGACGACCTCGCGCATCACATTGCGTTCAATCTGCTCCTCGACCGCGCCGCATATGTCGGCGCTCGCTGAAGTGCTGCGCGACCTGGTCGCCGGGCTCGAGGACGAAACCGAAGGGTGGTTCCTTTTCGGGGCGCAGGCCGTCGCCCTTCGGGGTGCACCTCGTGCGACCGCGGACGTCGACATCACCGTTCGCGTTGGCCAAGCAGGTTGGCATAGGTTGCTCGACTCGCTGCAGCATCACGGCATCGAGCACCGGGCTCCGGAGCGCGCCGATGAGCTGGTGGCCGTGGCGAGGGTTCTGCCACTGCGACACCGCGCTTCCAAGATGGAAGTCGATGTCGTTCTCGCGGGCTCGGGCCTCGAGGAGATCGCGTTGGGACGCGCCGAGCTCATCGACGTCGCTGGGGTCGAGGTCCCGGTAATCAGTGCGACCGACCTGGTGGTCTTCAAAGTCATCGCCGGACGAGGCAAGGACCTCGACGACGCGCGGTCCGTGTTGGCGCGCGGCCAGGTAGACCTCCCCGAAGCGCGTGCGCTCGTGGCCGAGTTCGAGCAGGCCCTCGGCGTGTCGGACCTTGTCGCTCGGTTCGACACACTTCTAGAGGCCCTCAGTGTCCCCAAGTAAGCGCAGTAGCCCCTGGAAGCCCGAGCGTTCCGTCCGGTCGTTGACATGCCGCTGAATGAAACCTCGCCTCGACTTCGCCTCCATCGCTGGCTCGCGTGCCTACCTTCAGCGCCGACGCAAAGGGCCGCTGCTCTTGATGTACGTTGGCGGCGTGGTGCGTTCGCTGGCGGCCGACGTGGACCGCGGCCGGGCGCTCGAGCGGCTCGCGACGGCGTGGCCGCCCGTCGTGTGCGATGCGCTGCTGCCCCTTCGCGGCGCCGACCACTCCCACATCGTGGGGCGCTTCGTGTGGAAAGGGCGGGGGCACGCCCAGAGATGCGGTGCGAGCTGAGTTTCAGCTTCGCACCCGATGCGCAGCGCGACCTGGGCATCCGCCTCTTCGGTCTGCCGCGCCTGCCAGAGGAGCCCCCTCTGCCGCCCGCGCCCGTGGCCGAGCGGCGCGCGCTCTGGACGCTCATCGACACGGTGATCGAGGCGAGCCGGTCCTGGCTGGACGTGCGGCGTCTCGTCGTCCTCCAGGAGGACTGGATCAAGCTCGTACCCAAGCACCCCGGTCCCTGGGAGGGGTACCTCGTGCCCGAGGAGTTCCCGCCGTTCGACGATCGCGGTGCCCTTTCGCTCTCCCCCAGTGAGACGAACATGGGCGTCGTTTCGCGGGTGTCGTTGCCTCCGAAGTTCCGGCCGTAGGCCACGTGGCCTGAAGACGGCGCAGCAGCCCCGCGCGACCGGGAGCGCGCACCGGCCTCAGAGCCGCTCGCCGCGGAACTCGCTGCGCCGCTCGCAGCCGGCTCGAGGTCCCTCCTGCGGGATGACGACGTCGGCGCCGACGACCGTGTTCGGGCTGGTCCAACGCATCTCCAACACCCGGTCGGCGGCGAGCCCATCGCTGCCGGTGCAACGTAGGGTCCTGAGCAGGAAGCACGCCTCTTGGTCGAGATCGGTGCCGAGGTCCTCGCAACCGTCCGGAAGAGGAGGGCCGTCGCCCGGCGCGAAGAGCTCGAGGGTCACGACATCGCTGGCCGCGAGGGGGTCGAAACCAGTGCAGGTCGAGTAGCCCGTTGCGATCAGCCGATAGGAACCGGCCAGGCTGATTCCGCCGAAGCATGAGAAGCCGTCGTCGTCACCGCAGCCGGCTAGCAGGACGGGTAGTACGGCGAGAGGGATCCACCGGGACACGGGCCTTACTCTATCCCCTCCTCCGCCACGCCGCCGGGGTGGTGCCCGTCCATCGAACGAACGCGCGCCGCAGGGACCGCGCGTCGGCGTAGTCGGCGCGCTCGGCCACCTCCTCGAGGGAAAGACGCGGGTCCGCGAGCGCACGGAGCACCGCATTCCGTCGGGCGTCGTCGACCAGGCGGCGGGGGGAGAGGCCCCGCGCCCGCGCGAGGCGCTGAAGCTGGCGTTCGCTCACGTGGACGCGCTTGGCCAACCCATCGCCGCGGAACTCTCCCGCCGCCGCGCCCTCGTCCACCGCCCGGCGGAGCCGCACGGCAAAGCCCCGCGCGCTCACGACGCCGCTGGCCTGCGCTTCGAGGCGCCGTCGCAGGAAGGCCACGAGCGCCGGGTCGGCGTGGGGGCGCGGCCGGTCGAGGGCTTCGGCCCCCAGGGTGAGCTCGTTGTGCTCCGCCTCGAAGCGGACCCGCTGGAAGCGTCGCGTGTAGGCCTTCGCGTCGCCCCACGGTCGGTGCTTCAGGCTCGCGTGCACGACCCCCGAGGGGCTCCCCACGGTCAGGTCCACGAGGCGCGAGAGCACGTAGTCGATGGGGTGCCCCACGCGCTCCACCGCCGGCAGATGCGCGCAGCGGACGCGCACGTCGCCCCGGGCGTTCGTCTCCACCCGGAGCTCGACGTGCGTCGAGACCGCGTGCACCAGGTCCTCGAAGCCCAAGCGCCCCTGCCGCCCGGTGACCGCGTAGCGCGCCAGGTGCGCGAGGGCCCCGAGCCCATCGCCGCCGGCGGGCTCGGGCGCCAGACCGACCGGATGACGCGGCAGCGCCGCGCCCATGGTCTGCCAGAGCGCCATGATCCGGCGGGCTGGTATCTGCGCGTCGGCCTCCGCCAGCCGCCTGGAGTCAGGGCCCAAGACCCCGAGCAGGTCGCCGCGCGGCACACCCGCCGCTTCCCCCCGGCGCACGAAGGAGCGGGCCAGGTCCGCGCTCACCATCGCGTGCTCGGCGTCGGTTTTCGCGGGCTCCGCCCCCATTCCCTCACGCTACGTCATCTTTGGACCGCCGGGCGCGAGCGTCGGCTTTTGTCCCCCGACGTCGGAAAGCGTCCCCCGGGCAGCGAGGCGTCGTCAGGTGTCCCCTCGGCGTCGGAAGATGCCCTCCTCGCCCGCTGCTCTAGCCGCTACGTCCGAGCTGGAGGCCGTGCCCATGTCGGAAGAGATCGAGACCATGCTCCGGACCATGAAGTCCCTCGGACCCATCGTGGGACGCGCCATCACCAGCGGGCAGGTGCTGCGGCCCGCCTGTGAGCTGGTCGACGCGCACCCCGACGTGCTCGCCGAGTACGGCGTGCCCGTGCCGGCGCGGGACGGCACCACCATGACCGCGAACGTGTTCCGGTCCCGGGCCGCGGCCGCGAAGGGCGAGGCGCTGCCGGTGATCATGTGCGCCCATCCCTACGACAACCGGCACACGGCCAGCCAGCAGGGCACGCCGCTCAACGGGCCGCCTCAGCAGTACCGGCTCATTCCCCAAGCGGGGCGGCCACGCTTCTCCACGCTCACGAGCTGGGAGTCCCCGGACCCCAACTTCTGGGTGCCCGCCGGCTATGCCGTCGTGAACCTCAACCTTCCCGGCTACGGCGGCAGCGGCGGACGCCCGAGCGTGTTCACCCCCCACCAGAGCCGCGGCTACCACGACGCCATCGAGCACGTCGCGGGCCTCGACTGGTGCAACGGACGCATCGGGCTCAATGGCGTCAGCTTTCTCGCCATCTCGCAATACGGCGTCGCCTCGGGGCACGGCACGGGCGGGGAGGTGCCGAAGGCGCTCAAGGCGATTTCGCCCTGGGAAGGCGTGAGCGACCCCTACCGCGACCTCTTCGCGCGGGGCGGCGTGCCGGAGACCGGCTTTCCCGCCTTCTGGTGGAGCACCGAGGTGAAGTCGGCGCTCAGCGGCGACGAGCAGGACTTCCTGGCGAGCGAGGGCGCCATCCCGCCGCGCTACGTCGACGAGCATCCGCTCCTCGACGATTGGTGGCGCGAGAAGACCCCCGATCTGTCGCGCATCACCGTGCCGCTGCTCGTCTGCGCGTCCTTCAGCGACCACGCGCTGCACACGGCCGGCTCCTTCCGCGTGTTTCGCGAGGCGCGCTCCGAGCACAAATGGCTCTACACGCACCGCGACGGCAAATGGGACGTCTACTACGACCCCGCCGTCCAGGAGCTCACGCGGCGCTTCATGGACTGCTTCGTGAAGGGCACGGACGACGGCTTTCTCGGGGAGGCGCGCGTGCGCCTCGAGGTCCGGAGCGATCGCGACACCGTGCACGACGTGCGCGGCGAGGCGGCGTGGCCGCTGCCCGGGACGGAGGTCGCGGCGCTTCACCTCGGCCCGGAGGAAGGCCTGTCCAACGCCCCAGTACCGGAGGAAAGCGCCGTCGTGCTGCGCACGCCGAAGGGCGAGGCGCTCTTTCGCCACCGCTTCGAAGAAGCGACGGAGCTCACCGGACCCATGGCCCTCGACGTCGCGCTCGAGCTGTTGCCCGGCAGCGAGGGTGAGCCGCCGCCCCAGGACGCCGGGCTCATGGTCTACGTGCTGAAGCGCGACGCCGCGGGAGACGTCGTGCCCTTCCGCGGCGCCGTGGGAACCACGAGCGACCCCGTGTCCCGCGGCCTCGGTCGCGCCGCCCTGCGCGCGCTCGACGCGGCCCACTCGACGCCGCTCCGCCCGGTGCTCGACGCCACGGCCTTCGAGCCCGTCGCCCCGGGCGAGCGTGTCCGCCTCGCCATCGCCCTCGACCCGAGCAGCACCTGGTTCGAGGCCGGCACCACGCTCGAGTTGCTCGTGGCCACCCACGAGGCGCTGCCCGCCCCCCCCTTCGCCAAGGACTTCGGCTTCAACGAAGGCCGCATACGGCTCGTCGTCGGCGGCGAGGCGGGCAGCGTGCTGCGGGTGCCGCGCCGGCCCGCTGACTGGGCCGCGTGAGGGTCGTCCGACGCGAGGCTGCGGGCCAGCGCGCCCCCCGTCACCCGAACACGAAGCGCAGCCCAACGCCCAGCAGCGACGTCGCCAGGAACACCAGCGGTGCCGCCGCGGCGACATACCAGGAGGTGTCGCCCAGCAGCAGCACGAGCGGCGCCAGCCCGGCGCCGAGCAGGGCCGTCACGGCCCAGCGCCCGCGCTGAAAGACGCGGTCGTTCGGCAGCGCGCCACCGCGCCGTTGCGAACGGGCGTCGCGCATGTCCTTCGAGACCACGTCGAGGTGCGCTCCCAGGTACCCCGCCAGCGCCCCCGTGAGGCCTCCGCCCAACACCGCCCAGAGAAGCTCCACGCGCGCATGCTATCCGCTGGCGGCCCTCTGCCGCCTCCAACGAGCCGGCGGCGCGATAGCCTGCATCCATGGCCACCGGGGAAAGACGGGGCGCGTCACGCGCTCGGACGACTTCTTCCCCGTTCACGAGTGGGCCCGCGCGATGAACGAGGCGCACCAACACGAGGTCGCGAGCTGGCTCACGTCCGTGGGACTCGCCGGGCCCCAGCTCGTCGAGGCGCTGCCCGCGCATCAGTCCAACGCGTGCCGCTCCTCGCATTGGCGCACCGCTGCCGGCGAGGAGGTGTGGGTCGAGGACGCGCTCACGCATCCCATCGGCGGCTTCGATGCCATGCCGGCGCCGCTCGACCTTCGGGACGAGGCCGCGGCCCTCATGTCCGCGTGCCGCGCGCTCGGCGACCTGGCGTTGCCCGGTCTCCTCCCGTGGCGTGACCTGCAGGTCGACGGTGACCGCGGGCTCATCGCCTTCGTGCGGCCGCCGGCCGAGCCCGCACGACCTGCCGAGCCACGCGGGGCCGGCGAGCTCGGCCTCCTGCTCCGCCCGCTGGCCGAGGCCATCGACTGCGCCGCCGAGGTTCTGCCCCACGGGCTCTTCGTCTCGGCGTCGTCCCTCGCACTCGGGCCCGAGGGGTTCCTCGTCGCGAGTGACTGGGGGCTCGAGAGCTTCCGCCGGTTCCGTCTCTCGCAAGACCCGGAGACGAAGCTCTATGGCGGCGACGAGATGGCGGCGCGCTTCGCGGGCGTTCGGGCGGGGAAGCGGCCGCTCGGCCTCGACGGGCCCGCCCCGGCCGCGACTCGGGCGTTCGTCCGACTCTGGATCGAGCTCCGAAGCGGAGCGAGGGCGCTCTTCCAGGAGGACCTCGAGCGCCTGCCCCCCGGTGAGGCGGCGCTTCTTCGCGACGCGCTGGCGGCCCCCGCCGGGTCGCTGCAGCTGACCACGCTCCTCCACCGCCTCGCGAGCCCGCAGAGCGAGCCCCCCGCGTCGAGCGCGCTTCCACGCCGCGGCCGCGCCTCGTACCCTCGGCCCGTGAACGCGCTCGCCCGGCTCGAGGCCATCGGCTTCCTGAAGCGCAAGAGCCGCCGCGCGTATCGCCGCACGGCACCAGCCGAGGAGATCCGGAACGACCTCGCCGCGCTCCACGCTTGGGCCAACGCCGCCGTGAAGCGCGAGACGCTCTATCGACGACTGCGAGTTGCCAGCGCGGTGCTCGGTCTCGTCGCCGGTGGCGTCATCGCGGCGAACGGCGACGCCGGAGGGCTGATCTTCGGTGGTGTGCTCGCCGCCGTGCTGTGGACGGTCTTCGGCGTGGTCCTCTTCTTCACCAACCCGCCGGACCGCCGGCGCATCGGGCTGACCCGCATGCTGCTGCATGAGCTCGCCATCCCCGAAGGCGCCCCCGTCGAGCTCACCCTCGACCTCGGCTCTCCCACGGCGAGCTGGAAGCGCGCCGGCAAAGAGCACGGGATGAAGACGTGGCGCGATCTCTGGCTCGAGCTGAGCGCGCCGCTCGAGGGGGGCGGGCGCGTGCGCATCCAGCGCACGCAGACCTTCGGCGAGGTCGTGCAGCACGAGTTGCACAAGAGCATCACGCACACGCGCGTGCAGCACCTGGACGGCCTCGAGCTGCACGCCGGCCCCTCGCAGGCGCTTCAGGCGCCGCCGGACCTGCGCACGGTCGTGCCGCAGGGCGTCGCGGTCACGGGCTTCCAGGGCGATGCGCGGGGCGTTCGCGTGGAGCTCGCCAGCGGGCGGAACTGGAGCACCGGCTCCGGCGTGTCAGGCGGCCTCCTCGACGTCTTCGACGTCTACGAGCGCCTTCTCGTCACCCTGATCCGCGCGGCCGGCTTGCCCTCCGTCTTCCGCCAGGAGGGCCTCCCGTGGACGGTGCTTCGCGCCCCCGCCTTCCGAGTGTCCTCGTTCCTGCGCGCGCTCGGGGTGCTCGGCCTGCTGGCGTCCATCGGCTTCGGGCTGGTCTTCGTCGAGGACGTGCAGAGGCATTACCGCGAGCGCGATCGAATCGATGCGGGCGTGTCCGTCTACGAGCCTGCGCCCGGCGAAGACCCCTACGCGCACATGTTCAACGAGTTCCCGAATCCGGCGCCCCTGGCGGGCGTGCTCGCCGCCGGTGCTGCGCTGCTCTTCGCCGCTCGCGCGCTTCGGAAGCGCGGGAGCTGACCGTGCCCGGCGTGACGCCGCTCAGCGACGCCCGCGGGCGCGGTCGCCGTCGGGGATGCCTCGTGGAATTCGCGGGAAGGTGAAGCTTCGCGCTGCCTGTCGGCCCCGCGGGAGGGCGTCAAACATCCGGTCCATGCCCTCGCCATTGCGCGGCCAGGGGCGGCCGAAGCCGTAGGACGCGCGCATCGCCGCCGGGTCGAAAGAGTCGCCCTGCGTCGCGCGCTCCGGGAAGGTGAGGTTCACGACCCGGTAGTAGCGGTTGTCGAGGGGGATCCCGCTGCGCCCGAATTGCACCTGGGGCATCGCGGCCCGGCCGGCATCGGTGATGTAGAGGATCAGCCCGCGCACCACGACGCCGTTCTCGCGGTATTGGCACTGCCACCATCCCTCCCCGAGCGGCCGGTGCTCCGCTGGCTCGTCGGAGTTGATGTGGAGCGGAAGCTGGATTTGCACGCGCTCCCGCCACCAGGCCCGCACTCCGCGCTCTTCCGTACGCTGCCGGTCGTTGAAGATGCGGGTGTTGACCTGCTGTCGCTGGATGTCCTGCGTCGTCGAGAGCGGGTTGCTGTAGGTGCTCGTGGTCGGGAATCCCTGCCACTCACCCTCGCCTTGGCGGCAGCGGAAGTTGAACTGGAAGTTCCCGCGCTCGCCCGGGAGGTCGGAACGCCAGAAGTAGAGGACGATGCCCGGGCCATTCATGACGTTGGCGGTGTGGAAGTACGCGAGGCCCATGCGGTCGTCGTGGTTCACGTAAAAGACCGGGAGGTGAACGTCCCTGTCGCCGACGCGCTCCATGGTCCGTGCGGTCTCGATGACCGGCTTCGCGTCCACGATGGTCCACAGCCGGTCGCTCGTGCTTTCGACCACGTTGATGAGGAGCCGGTGCTCGCCGGTGGTCCGGAGCTCGCCGTCCACCCGGCACTCGAACGCGCCGCGGAGCTCGGGCCGGCACTGCGCCTGAGCGACGGTTCGCGACCCCTTCTTCCATTCGATCCGGACGACCTCGCCGTCGCGGATGCCCATGACCTTGCCCTTCACTCGGAGAATGTAGCTACGCGGTTGCGTGCGCTGCGTCTCCGCCGTCAGGTGGAAGTCGAGCTCCCGCATGTAGACGTCCCGCTCGGGCGGGGCCTCCTGTGCCACCCCGGCCGCATCCCCCAGCCCAACCGCGAGCAGCACACAGAACGCGAAGCTCCTCGCGAAGCCCGATGTCACCCCCATGATCCACCTCCGTCGCTGACGGTAGAACGGTCGCTCGGAAGGCCACAAGGGGAGGCTCCAGCGTCTCGTCGACGCCGGGCTTGCGTCGAGCGCCGCCCGGCTCGCATGGTGCGGCCGTGTCCACGGGTCGCCGCGTCGTCCTGCTTCTCGTCGCCGCCGTCGTTCTGGGCGTCGTGGGCCGCACGCTCATGCAGCGGACCCAGGGGCCGCGCCGCGTCGCCTATCACCCCGTCGTGCGGCCCCTCGTCGAGACGCTCGTCGCGAGCGGGCGCGTCGAGCCGCAGGCGCGGAGCCAGCTGGGCACGGTCGTGCAGTCGACGGTCGCCAAGGTGCGCGCAGAGGAGGGCGAGACCGTCGAGGAGGCCGCGCTCTTGGTCCGCCTCGCGGACGACGAGGCGCAGGCGGCCGTCGCCGAGGCCGAGGCAGCCGTGGACGAAGCGCAGGCGCGCCTCGACCGGGTGCAGGGCATCGGGCGGCGCCTCGCGAACCAGGCGCTCCGGCAGGCGCGCTCGGACTACGACACGGCGAGCCGCGACTACGAGCGTCAGTCGCGGCTCATCGGATC
>CALCTH010000705.1 GCA_937893795.1 uncultured Myxococcales bacterium
GAAGGAGTGGGCCGCGCGCGGCCCACACCTTCGGCGCCAAGAGCGGCCAGGCCGGGCCGAGGCGCAGGCGCCCGCCGGCCAGGGAGAGACCTCCGAGGGCGCCGTCCAGCGCGACGAGCCCCTCCCAGGCCTCCGGCTCGAGCCCGCGCTCGGCGAGCGCGTCGACGAGGTCGTCCATGGCCGAGAGCGCCGGGTCGCGGGTGGCGTCGAGGCGTTCGAGGTAGCTGGCGAGGCGCGCCGAGGCGCCGGGGACGAGCTCCATGCCGGGAGCCTGCCACGCGCGGGCCCAGGCTCCCCGGGCAAAAGGAGCGAGCTATTCCCGCACGTCGCGGACGCTGCGCGCGATGCGTGGCAGGAGCTCGGCCCGCAGCGGCCGCGGGCGCACGTCGACGCGGGCCCGCGGGAGCAACACGCTCGCCTGCGGCGGGGGCGCCCGGCCACGCACGGTCTCCACGGGCATGACCAAGACGACGGGGCTCGCGGGGTCCTGCGCCTCCGCGGCGACCGGCGCGACGACGAGCATCGTTCCGAGGAGGGGAGCGGCGAGGAGGCGAGCGAGCATGGCTCACGCTAACAACGCCCGCGCGCCCCGGCACGCGCGGCTCAGCTCGCCAGGCGGTCGACGAGCGCGACGTATTGGGACCGCGCGTCGTCTGCGCTCAGGCCTCGCCGGCGCTCCCAGGCCTCGAACTTGGCGCGGCCCTTGATGTCGAGGCGCCCAGGCTTCTTGCCCGTCGCGTCCCCGGCCGTCGCCTGCTTGTAGAGGCCGTAGAGGCTCAAGAGATCCTCGTTGCTCGGGCGTCGCGTGAGCCCCTCGCCCCGCTGCTTCGCCGCCTCGAACTCTTCCACCGTCGCCATGGCGCGACCCTACCCGCTGCGGCCGAGGCCGCGCTACCGAATCGCTTCAGGGGACGAGCTCGGTGCGCACCTTGATCTCGTTCGTGAGCGTGCGGTGCACCGGGCAGCGGTGACTGATCTCGAGGAGACGGGCCCGCTGCTCCGCGTCGAGGTCGCCCTCGAGCTCGAGCGTCATCGAGAACTGGTCGACGTGGCCGTCCGTCTTGTCACAGTCGTGGCAGTCCTTCGCGTGAACGCGCGCGTGCTGCAGGCTGACGTTCACGTTCTCGAGGGGCCACTTCTTGCGGTCGGCGTACATGCGGAGCGTCATGGCCGTGCAGGCGCCGAGGCTGGAGCTCAAGAGATCGTAGGGCGTCATGCCCGTGTCGCCGCCGCCGTAGCTGCGCGGCTCGTCGGCCACGACCTCGTGGGGCCCCGTGCTCAGGTGGGTCTGAAAGCCGCGGCTGCCGTTGGCGACGACCGTGCCGCGCGGCACCTCCGGCGCGTCCTGGGTCGGCAGATAGCGTTCGCCCCAGGCCGCGATGACCGAGGCCACGTACGCCGCGTCGCTGTCCCGGCTCAGGAGGTGATCGGCGCCGTCGAGGCTCACGAAGCTCTTCGGGTGCCGCGCCGCCTCGTAGAGGAGGCGCGCGTTGTCGATGCCGACGACGTCATCCGTGGGCGCGTGGAAGATGAGCAGCGCCCGGCCGAGCGAGCGGATCTTCTCGGGGTTCCCGTGCTGCGCCAGGTCGTCGAGGAAGTCCTTCTTGATTCGGAAGGGACGCCCCGCGAGCTGCACCACCGCCTCGCCGCGCGCCGTGATCTCGTCGGTCGCCTCGGCGAAGTTGTGCTGAACGTGGGCCGGGTCCGCCGGGGCCCCGATGGTCACGACGACCTTGGCGTCGGGGATGCGATCCGCCGCGGCCAGCACCGCCGCGCCGCCCAGGCTGTGTCCGATGAGCAGCGTCGGCGGCGTGCCGAGCTCGTCGCGCATGAAGGCCGCGGCCGCGAGCAGGTCGCCCGTGTTCGACGAGAAGGTCGTGTCGGCGAAGTCCCCCTCGCTCTCGCCGAGGCCCGTGAAGTCGAAGCGAAGCGTCGCGATGCCGTGCGCGGCGAGGGCCTCGGCGATGTTCCGCGCGGCCTTCACGTCCTTGCTGCAGGTGAAGCAGTGGGCGAAGAGCGCCGCGCCGCGGAGCGGCCCCGCGGGCTCGTGGTAGCGCGCGGCGAGCTCGTGGCCCTGGGCGCCGGGGAAGGTCACGGGTCGGTAGTTGACGGGCATCTACGGGCACGACGTGCCCGCTGCGGCGACGTTACGCCGGCGGCGTGAGCCCCTTCAGCGACGGATCGGCGCGAAGAAGTCCCAGAGGTCCTCGTTGGTGACGTCGGCGAAGGTCGGCCCGATGACGCGGACTGGGAAGTACTGGTAGCCGTTGACCCAGGTGTGGCCGCCCCCGCGTACGGTCAGGAGCCGAAGCGACGCCGCGCAGTCCTCGTACACGCTCTCGATGACGTCGATGCCGTCGTCCGCGCGCGCCGGGCCGGGACGAAGCCGCGGCTCGGCCGCGCAGCCCAAGCGCTCCGCCCACCCACCGACGCTCCGCGCCACGGAGACCAGCAGGCCGCGCGGGTTTCCGGTGCACGCGCCGGCCCTTCCGCCCGCGTACTCCCAGCACCGGTCCGCGGTGCCGTGGACGTGTAGCAGCGCGACGGGTGCGCTCGGCGCGCAGCGGGCGCCAGTCTCGAACTGGTTCCCCGCGCCGATGGGCGCCACCGCGGCGATGCGCTCGGCCAGCTCACAGGCCAAGCGGTAGACGAGCGCACCTCCGTTCGAGAGCCCGGCGGCGTAGACCCTCGCAGGGTCGATGGCGACGCGCGTCGCGAGGTCGTCCAAGAGGGCCTCGACGTAGGCCACGTCGTCCACGTTCTCTTCGCAGGCGCGGCCGGAGACGCACTGGAAGGGCGCGGCACCCCCAGCGTTCCAGACGCGGGCCGCGCCTTCTTCGGGCGAGCTCTCCGTGCCGTTCGGATACACCGTGACGAAGCCCTCGCGGGCGCCGAGCGCGTGAAGGCAGCTCGGCGCGTCGGGGTCGCCGCCCGCGCAGCTGCCGCGTTCCGCGGCCACGGCGTTGCCTCCCCCGCCGTGGAAGGCGACCACGACGGGAGCGGGTGCGTCCTGCGCGCCCGGCAGCCACAGCCGGTAGGGCCGCCGTGGGAAGCCGGGCACCGGGCACGAGTCCGTCGCGCCGGCTCGCGTGCACGGCCGACGTGCGCCGAGATCGACGGGGCCCTCGTCGACGGTGAGGTCCCGGACGACGGGTGGGGCGTCCTCACCGCCATCCCGCGGGGGCGCGCCGGTCGCGCTCGCGCCGCAGGCGGCGGCGAAGACGAGCAGCCACGCGACGCGAGTCAGGCGGAGCATGCGCGGAGCCTCTCGCAGGGAGCTGAAGGCCGCCTGAAGCGTCAGCGCTCGAAGCCGAAGGCCTCGAAGACGTCCTCGAGCTCCTCGTAGATGTCGTCCTCGCTCAGCCCGAACTGGGCGAGGGAGTAGCGGTGCTTGCTCTTGTACGCGCGCTGCTTGCTCGTCGCTTGCTCCAGCACGGCGCGGTACTCCGGCGTGAGCTCGAGGCCGAGCCAGTCGTAGACCTGCTCGACGACCCCTCGTGGGTCTCGCACGAGGTCGGCGTAGCGCACGAAGTGGAGCTGCTCTTCCGGGATCTGCTTCCGTACCTCGAGCACGTAGCGATAGAAGGCGAAGCTCATCTGCGCGAGCGTCTTCGCTTGCGGCGAGTCGTGCTCGAGCTCCGGCGAGTGGCTGATCCACTTCTCGTAGAACATGTTCAGCCAGCTCGGCAGCGCCTCGTAGGGGTGGCGCACGAGGTAGATGAAGCGCGCGTCCGGGAAGCGCTCTCGCATCGTCTTGATGCGGGGCGCGAAGAAGACGTTCTTGTTGAGGCAGCGCTTCTGGGGCCCGGCCGCGTAGAGGCGCTTTTTGAGCGTCGCCTCGTTGAAGTCCATGAAGCGCCGGCGGTCCTCGGCGGGCTGCCCATCGAGCCAGCCGATGTCCTCGTAGTCCTCCATGTAGGGGTTGAGGAGTGAGACGGCGGAGCTGTTCAGCGCGTAGGCGAAGAGGGCCTCGTCCTCTTCCTCCTTGTCGATGCCGAGCTCGTGGATGCCCTGCCAGCCGTTGAAGAAGGCGCGGTTGATCAGGTCGACGCCGGCGCGGCCCACGGGGGCGAAGGGGCTCTGGTCCCAGGCCTGGAAGAAGCGCTGGTACGCGACGGCGCTGAAGATCGATTGGTAGAGCTTGAAGCCGGCGAAGTTCGCCTCGTCGAGGCTCATGAGCCGGTGGAGCATCGTCGTGCCGCTCCGCCCGTTGGCGAAGAGGAAGACCGGCTGAGTGACCGGCTGCTCCTTCCACTCGGGGAAGAGCACCTCGTCGGCCGCGCGGCCTGCCTTGAGCAGCGCACGGAGCCCGAACCACGCGGCCCCGAAGCCTCCCCAGGTGAGGACTCTTCGCGGGCTCACGCTTCGCGCGGCGGCCCGGGTGATGGCCCGCATGGCGCTTCGGTTCACGTAGAGTTGGGCCACGGCGCCGGAACTTGGTCCAGAGCGGGCGCGGCGCAAGGTGAGCCTCCCGCGCCGGCGGTCACGGCGCGGAAGTCAGCGGCGCTGGTAGCCGGCCGTGAAGCGCACCGGCCGCGGCAGACGCCGTGCCGTGGCCACCACGGTGAGGGCCGCCTCGTTCCCGTCGACGCGAAGCGTCTGGGTCAGCGAGCGCCCCGACGCCGTGAAGCGCTGCACCAGCATGCCGTCCGGGCCGACGTGCTGACGGACTCGGTAGGAAGCGCCCCAGGGGTCCACCCAGGGATGCGCCGCGCCGTCCAGGGGCAGGGTGAGGTCGTAGGCCCCGGCCCGGGTGTGGAGCCCCTCGGGCGTGGCGCCGAGGACGACCCGGTAGTGCACGGGGATCTTCTCCCGCAGCTGCCGGCGCGCGGGCTCGCGCACGAAGAGGCCGAGGCGTGCCGTCGCGCGCTGAATGGCGCGCTCGCGGGACCGCCACGCCGTGCGCGGTCGGCGGAGCTCCCAGGTGCCCTCGAAGCGCATGTCACGCCGGGGCGCGGGGGCCAGCGGCGTCGCCTCGTGGGGCTCGGCGTCGGGCTCGGCCACGGCGGTCGGGCCCGTGGCGGCGAGCAGCAGGAGAGACGCGGCGACGGCAGCGAAGCGGGACACGGCGGTGAATCGAGGAGGTCGGGACGGCCCCAACCAGGGCGCCCAACGGGGTAGTACCCGCGGGCGGAAGGGTCGGGTACCGCGCCGTCGCGGCCTTCGGACGTCGCGCCTCGGGCGCGGCCGCGGCGCTAGCCCTCATCGGCGGTCTCGGGGAGCCCGCCGTCGATCCAGCGCAAGAAGCTGGTGAGCACGCCGGGTCCCCAGGTCGGCTGTCGGGACTCGGCCGGCGGCATGTCGCCCGTCTCGACGAGGCGCGTGCGGATGATGTCCGAGTTCATCACCCAGCCTTCCCAGGTGCTGAGGTCCGGCCGCTCGAGGTCCGTGCGCTCCGCCGCGTGGCACGCGCCGCTGCTCGAGCAATGCGTCGCGGCGAGCTCGCGGATGTCGGACTCCCACGTCGCCGCCGGGGGGCGCACGAGGTAGCGAAGCGTCCGGTCTCCGTCGTCGCTCGCGACGCGCACCCGATGCCACCCGCGGCTGCCGGCGGGCGTCTCCTCCGTCTCGAAGCCGAGCGACGCGGGAGCGAGCGCCAAGGGCACGTCGTCGAGCTCCACCCTCGGCTCGCCGAGCCCGTCGCTCGTCACCTGGAGCTGGAAGGTCCCGCCGAGGCGTCGCTCGAAGGGACGGAGCCCGAGCAGCGTGAAGCGCGGGCCGACCTGCACGTGGCAGAGCTCACCGTCCTCCGTGAACACGACGCCACCGGCATACGCCTCGAGCGCACCGGCCACCGTCGCTCCCTCCACCCGCTCGAAGGCCCCCTCGCGGCCGCGGAAGAGCGTCGTGTCCACGCGGACGTAGAGCGTACGGTCGGAAGCGGCCATCGCCTCGGGCGTGCCCGCCGCGAAGCGCGTCGGCGTGATGTCCGGCGCGAGCACCGTGCCGCCGCTGCGCAGCTCCCCGTCCACCAGCGCGGCGACGCCGAAGGCCGGATCGTGGGCGATCGCCGAGGCGCCCTCGAGGGCGTCGACGGGCTCGGTCTTCCAGCGGGCTACGAACCAGACCCGGCCGGCGTCGTTGGCCACGTAGAGCGCGTCGTCCTGGCTGCGGCAGGCTCCCTCCGGGGCCGCGAAGCGCGCGAGCTCGCCGTAGCTCGGGTAGGTACCCTCCGCCGGAAGCGCCCACTCGAACCATTGGCCCTCGTCGCGCTGGAGCAAGCGCGTCCCGGCGGCGACGAAGGTGTCGCCTCCGTCGAGGCCCGGATCACCGCAGAAGGCGCCGGGCGCCGGAAACCCCTCGGGCCAGCGGATCGGCTCGAGGAAGGCGCCATCGAAGCGGTAGAGGCTCTCCTCCGCGACGAAGGCCAGCGTTCCGTCCTCCCATGCCCGCCCGTGAGCGAGCGGGCCCTCGACCGCCAGGCGTCCCAGGGGCAGCGGCGCTGTACCGGGAGCGACCACGCGGAGCGAGACGCCGGTCGGCGCCGGGCGGGCGAGCCAGGCTTCGCCCGATGAGGAGACCGCGACGAGCGACTCTTCCGCTTCGAGCGGGGTGCACGTGCGGGTGCCGCTCACGGTGGCGATGTCGGAGGGCACGCTCCGCGGAAAGAGCGAGACCGGCTCGTCGAAGAACATGTCCTCGAGCGGCGGTCGGTCCTGCAGGCCTCGTGGCGTATCATCCTCGACACAGCCGACGGCCGCGCACGCGAGGAAGGCGGCGAATGTCCCCAGAAAGTGAGGGGTGCGGGAGAGCGAGAGGACCGGTCGCGGCACGAGCTTTAACGTAGCAGCATGGAGCGTGGAGACCTACGGCCCGCGACGGGGGTGAAACGCGCCGTTTGTGGCGCTTTTCGGGCCACTGGTGGCCTCGCTAGCGCGAGAAGCGCCTGTCGCTCTCGTAACGGCATAATCAAACAGAACTGTCGTAAACTTCTGGGATGAGCCGCTTCGTTCTCGCCGGCCTCCTCGCCACGTCGCTGGTTGCCTGCAACGGCCAGGTCGGGGATCCCCCCGTGCCCATGCCCACGCAGCCCGGCGTCGGTCCGGGCGACCCGGGGGCACCGCCCGTCGTCGATCCGAACGCGCCGACGCCCGTACCCATCGGCACCGCGGAGAACCCGCTGGGTCGTCGCGTGCGACGGCTGACCGCGGATCAGTTCCATCGCTCGCTTCAGGTGGCGACGGGCCAGAGCTGGAACGACTTCGAGCGCTTCGCGGCGTCCCTCGGGCGGCCGGACTACGCGGAGGTGACGGAGCAGGGACGCGAGGTCTCCATGACCTTCGCCAAGTTTGTCGACGACGCCGCCCGCGACACCTGTCGCCGCGCCATCGACGCCGACCGGGCCAGCGGCGCCCCCGGCGTGATCCTCCAAGGCGCCCTCGTGGGCGACCGTGAGCCGGCGGTGCTGGAGGAGAACCTACGCTACCTCTTCCTGCGCTTCCTCGGGCAGGCGCTTCCCCCGGGCGACCCCTCGCTCGAGCCCTTCATGCGCATCCTGACGCTGCGCGACTCGGACCGGGATCTCAGCGACAACGAGATGCGGGACCGCTGGTGGGCCGTCTGCGTCGGCCTCGCCACCCACACGGACTTCCTGACCTACTGAGGCTGACGCGATGACCACCTTCTCCCGACGTGATCTGATGCGCGGCTTCCTCGGTGGCGCCGCCGCCCTCTCCCTCGGTCCCGCCGCGCACCTCATGGCCCAGGGCGCGCCGCAGCGCCGCTTCGTGAGCCTCTACTTCAACGGCGGCTGGGACGTGATTCTCGGCCCCGATCCTCGGGACCCGGGCCGCACCTACGAGGCGCTCCACACCGGAACGGAGTACCTGGCGCCGGAGTGGCAGACCCCGATCCCCGTCACCATCGGCGGCCAGTCCACCATCATCGGGCCGACCATGCGGAGCCTGGTGCGCCACATGGACGTCTTCACGCTCTTCCGCGGCGTGAACATGAACACCGTCGCGCATCCGACGGGCCGCGCCTACGTGAATACCTTCCAGGCGCCGGCTGGCGTCGTGCCGCGCGGCGACTCGCTCGGAACGAAGATGGCCGCGGGCACGGACCCGGAGGCCTTCGTGCTGCCGAACATGTCGATCGGCATGCCGACCTTCAACGAGAGCCTCGACCCGGCCCTCACGGGCACGCGCATCGGCCGCGCCACGCAGATGCGCGACCTCCTCGTGCCCCGGGGTCGGACGCTCCCGGCCGGCGTACAAGCGCTCCTCGACGACGCGCGCCGCGCCGAGCGGAGCTGCGTCGACGCGCGCTACGACGGTGCGCTACCGCTGGAGCTGACGGATGGGGCGCGGGCGCGGCTCACGGCTGCCGTCGAGCGCGACCTCGGCGCGGCCTTCAACCTCGGCAACGACCCGGATCTCATGGCCCGCTACGGCATCGTCAACGCCAACGACGGAGGAGACCCGGCGGTGGTCGCGGCGACGGTCGCGCGCCTTTTCCAGACCGGCCTCTCCACCTCGGTCAGCGCGCAGCTTCAGGGCGGCCTGGACGACCACGGCAACGAGTGGGCCACGGACCAGCCGCGTGACCTCGCCGAGGCCTTCGACGCGCTGGCGGTGCTGCTCGACGAGCTTCGCGCGGACGACCCGCAGCTCGAGAACACGATGGTCGTGTGCCACTCGGAGTTTGCCCGCACGCCGCGGATCAACGGCAACCGGGGCCGGGACCATTGGTTCTCGAACAGCATCCTCGCCTTCGGCGGGAGCCTTCGTCGTGGCGTCTTCGGCGAGACCGTCGAAGAGAGCCTCGGCCTGCTCAGCATCGACCCCGTCAGCGGACGTCCAAGCGAGTCCGGCGAGGTGATTCTCCCCGAGCGCATCGGCGCGACGCTCCTCGCGGCGCAGGGCCTCGACCCCTACGCCTTCCGCACCACCCCCCTGGACGCCTGGCTGGCCTGAGGACGACGCGATGACCCCTACGCTCATGCCCCGGACCTTCGGCCTCGCCCTCTCGCTCGTCGCCCTCGCGGCGTCGCCTCTCGCCGCTCAGCTTCATCCGAGCACCATGCTCGGCGAGGTGTGCGCGCCGACCTTCGAGGCCGCGCCGCTGCGGCTTCTGCGGCAGCTCTCCCTCGACGTGCGCGGCCGCATCCCGACCGTGGAGGAGAGCCAGCGCCTCCTCGACGCGGCGGACCCCGACGCCGAGCTCGCGTCCATGCGCGAGGAGATGTTCGCGGGCCCCGAGTTCGCCCGGACGACCATGGAGTACCACCGCGGGCTCCTCTGGACGTCCCTCGACCGGTCGCTCGTGGCCCTGGACGGCGGCGACCGCCGCCTCAGCCGCGACCGCGGCCGCGACATCTGGTTCGTGAACAACCGCAAGAGCCGCTACCGCGGCAACAACGCCTTCCTCTGCGACGACGTCCCGCACACCACCTTCGACGCGGAGGGCCGGCCGCTGCCGATGCGGCAGATCGAGGACGGGCGCTGCACGGCCAACCGTCGCGGCGGCATCTGCGACATCGATGGCACGGTGATGGTCGCGCCCTATTGGGACCCGGAGAACCCCATCAAGGTCTGCGCCTTCGACGCCAACGACGTGCTCACCCGACCGGACGGGCAGGCCTGCAGCTTCGCCGACAACAGCCAGTTCTGCGGCTGCGGACCGAACCTTCGCGACTGCATCCCCGGCTTCTCGGGCAACGGCGCCGGCGACACCCACGCGCGGGCGCTCCAGGCGGGCTTCACGGAAGAGCCGCTTCGCCTCATCCAGTCCGTGGTGAGCGAGGGCCGGAGCTACCTCGAGGTCTTCCGGACCCGCGAGACCTTCGTGAACGGACCCGTCGCGCACTACTACCGCTACAACTCGGGCCGGAACCTGAACCAGGCGCAGACCACCACGCAGGTGGCCTACGACATGCGCATCCCCGAAGAGAACCTCGCGGGGCTCGCCGCCACCGACACCGCCAGCTGGCGCCGCATCGAGCGCGGCCCGGAGCATGCGGGCGTACTGACGACGCCGGGCTACCTGGTGCGCTTCGCCTCGGACCGCGCCCGAGCCAACCGCTTCTACACGGCCTTCTACTGCGACCCCTTCGTGCCCCAGTCGGACGGCATCCCCGCGGAGGAAGAGAACCCGCCCCAGAACCTCCGTGAGCGCAACGGCTGCGCCGACTGTCACCAGGAGCTGGAGCCGGCGGCTTCCCACTGGGGCCGCTGGCGAAACGGCGGCAGCGTTGGCTACTTCGACCCGGCCGACATCTCCTTCCGCGAGCCCTACGAGCCGTGCATCTGCGAGGGCGGGCGCTGCAACCGGAACTTCTGCAACGCCTACTTCGTCACGCCGCAAAACTCGGATGGCATGGAGCTCACCCGCTACCAGGGGCACCCCATCGCGGCGGCCTGGCTCGAGGAAGACGACGACGCGAGCGACTATGCCAACGTCGAGACGGGCCCCCGGGCGCTCGTCGACATGCCGAACGAGGTACGTCGCGTGGCCGAGTGCGCCGTGCGGCAGCTCGCCGAGCACCTCTACGGCCGCACCGTCGACGCCGGCGACTTCATGTGGCTCGCAGAGCAGGCCAACGCCTTCGACGGGGACGGGGACGCGGAGAACGCGGACGGCACCTTCGACTGGCAGGCGCTCTTCGAGCGGCTCGTCACCGACGAGCGCTACCTCGGCACGCGCTGAGGCAACCCGGGGTCCCGGCGGCGCGTCCGCCGGGGACCTCGATCAGTCCGTTACGCAGCCCTCGCTCGCGGGGCCCACGAGCCGCGCGTACTTGGCGAGCCAGCCCTGGCGGACCTTGGGTGCGGGCGCCGTCCAGGCCTGCCGGCGTCGCGCGAGCTCGGCGTCCTCCACGTCGAGCTCGAGCGTTCGCGCGTCCGCGTCGATGACGATGCGGTCGCCGTCCCGTACGAGGGCGATGGGCCCGCCGAGGGCCGCCTCGGGGCATACGTGGCCGACGATGAAGCCGTGGCTGCCGCCGCTGAAGCGACCGTCCGTGAGCAGCGCGACGTCCTGACCGAGTCCCGCGCCCATGATGGCGCTGGTGGGGGAGAGCATCTCGGGCATGCCCGGCCCTCCCACGGGGCCCTCGTAGCGGATCACCACGACGGAGCCCTTCAGCGACGCCGGGTCGCTCATGGCCGCGAGCATGGACTCTTCGTCGTCGAAGACGCGCGCCGGGCCCTCGAAGCGGAGGCCCTCCTTACCCGTGATCTTCGCGACGGCGCCGTCCGGCGCGAGGGAGCCGCGGAGGATGGTGATGTGCCCCGTGGCCTTGAGCGGTTGGTCCAGCCGGCGGAGCACCTCCTGACCGTCGGTGAGCGTCGCGTCGGCGACGTTCTCCGCCAGCGTTCGGCCCGTCACCGTGCGCGTCGAGCCGTCGATGAGACCGGCGTCCAGTAGGAAGCGAAGCACCGCCGGGGTGCCGCCCACGGCGTGCAGGTCCGCCATGACGAAGCGCCCCGAAGGCTTGAGGTCCGCCAGGAGCGGCGTTCGGTCGCTCACCCGCTGGAAGTCGTCGAGCGTGAGCGCGATCCCCGCCGCCCGAGCCATGGCCAAGAGATGCAGGACGGCGTTCGTCGAGCCTCCGAGCGCGGTGATCGCGACGATGGCGTTCTCGAAGGATGCACGCGACAGGATGTCCCGCGGCTTGAGATCGAGCTCGAGGAGCCGGCGAATGGCGGCGCCCGCCGCGTCGCACTCGGCCGCCTTGGCGGGGTCTTCGGCGGGCGTCGACGAGGAGCCCGGGAGCGTGAGGCCCAGCGTTTCGATGGCCACGGCCATGGTGTTGGCCGTGTACATGCCGCCGCACGCGCCGGCGCCGGGGCAGGCCTTGGCGACGATGTCCCGGCGCTCCTCCTCGGTGATGCGCCCGGAGAGCACCTCGCCGTAGCTCTGGAAGGCGCTCACGACGTCGAGCGCCACCACGTCGCCATGCCGGTCGACGCGGGAGCCGGGGCGGATGGTGCCCCCGTAGATCATGAACGCCGGCCGGTTCAGCCGGGCCATGGCGATGAGGCAGCCGGGCATGTTCTTGTCGCAGCCCGGGAGCGCCACGAGCCCGTCGTAGAAGTGGGCGCCCATGGCCGTCTCGACGGAGTCGGCGATGAGCTCGCGCGAGGGGAGCGAGTAGCTCATCCCGTCCGTACCCATGCTGATCCCGTCGGAGACGCCGACGGTGAAGAAGCGCATGCCGACGAGCTCGGCGTCGGCGACGGACGCGCGCACGCGCGCCGCCAGGTGCCCGAGGTGCATGTTGCACGGGTTCCCGTCGTACCAAACGCCGGCGATCCCGACCTGCGCCTTGGCGAGGTCGTCCGTGGTCAGCCCCGTGGCGTGGAGCATCGCTTGGCTGGCGCCCTGGCTCCGCTCCTGGGTGAGCCGCCGGCTCGTTCGGTTGAGCCGCTTCGGGCTTCGCTCGTCGCTCATGCGAGCGATTTATCACGCCGGGCGCGCCCGGGTCGTTCCTCAGCCGAAGGGGTTCGCCGGCACCGGGCCCTGGTTCATGGGCGCTCGCCGCGGACCGCGGGCGCGCCGAGTGGCACGCTCCAGCGTGACCGAGAGGCGCTTGAACATCTGGCCCTCCGCCGGGGCGAAGTCACTCTCGCTCAGCGTGGTCTCGAAGGTGCGGAAGCCGCGCTTCGAAACCTCGACCGTGAGCGTCTCCGGGAAGGACTCGCCGAGGTCGATGTCCGCGGCGTCGTCCACGGGCTCGCCGTTGACGAGCACCGTCGCGCCGTCCTCGTTCGCCTCGATGGCCATGGCGAACTGCGCGGCCTGGAGCGTGACGTCGACGGGAGCCTGGCCGACCTCGGGCGTCACGGTCTGGGTGACCGCGCGGAAGCCCGGCTTTTCGACCTCGATCTCGACCTCACGGCCTGCCTCGAGCTCGAGGTCACAAGGCGTCTCTCCCTTGAGGACGCCGTCCACGCGCACGAAGGCGGTGTTGGGCGCGCTGCGCACCGTCACCATGATCTCGACGTCCTCGGGGGCGGTCGTCTGCTCTTCCACTTCCTCTTCGTGCGGTGCCTGACCGATGGTCGGGATCGCGACGGCGAGGAAGCCGCCCACGACCGTGGCCGCAATCGGAAAGAGGAAGGAGCGGGGCTCCCGCGGAGGAGGCGGACGGTTGCTGGGCTCGGCCATGGTGTAGCTCTCCGGAGCTTTGTGGACCGAAGCTGCGCTTTTTTCGAGCCGCAGCACGTGTCGGCTTCGTGACTACGTGGGTCCGGAGTCCGGACCCACGCGTCACGATCTGCGCGTGCGTTCAGTTGGAGTGCGCGCGGCGCAGCGTGCCGAGGGCCTTACGGAACGTTGCCTCGACCTCCGCCGGGTCCGTGCTGACTGCGGCTTCGCTGGCCCCTGCGAGGAGGAGCCAGAGCTGGTCGCCGAAAGCCTTGGGCTCGGCGAGGCCGGAGTCGGCCGCCGTCTTCCGGAAGAGGGCGCGGAGGCGCTCGACCCCTTCGCGCGCCGCACCCTCGATCGTCTCGCTGCTGCCCGAGAACTCTGCCAGCGCCTTGTGCAGGTAGCACCCGCGGTAGGCGCCGAAAGGCGAGTCCCCGCGCCACCACTTGGCGAACCCGTCGGCGAGCCCCTCGAGCGGGTCGCGACCCTCGGCGACCGATGCTTCCAGATACCCGGCAAAACGCTCGGTGTGATGACGCACCGTGGCCTGCACCAGGCCGTCCTTCGAACGGAAGTGCTTGTAGAGCGTCATGCGCGCGACCTCCGCACCGGTCACGACGGCGTCGATACCGGTGTTATGGAAGCCGTTCGCGTCGAAGAGGCGCCGGGCGGCCTCGACCGCATGTCCCTTCTTACTGCCTGTCATGCACCCTGGTCCTTCCTCTGCCCCCTGAGTCCGCGCCCCTCATAACAGAGATTACACGTTTCGGTAGTGTGACAGTCCAAGAAAGCGTCGCAAAAACCGCAGGGCCATGTCGACTATGCCAATTCGGGTGCGCGAAGGCGCGCAGCGCCGCCGTAGGTGGCCGTTATGTCGGCGGATCGGTGACGGCGTTCAGCGGCGCGGCAGATCGAGCGTGATGACGTCGCGCGCGTCCGCCGACGAACGGACGTCGCCCAGCGTGCAGATCGCCGGGTGGTCGTTCACGCGGGACGACGCTCCCTCCGCGTCGGGTACTCCGGCGACCGCGAGGGTCCAGCGTTCCGTCGATGCAACCGACGCCGCGAGGCGCAGGGTGGTCGCCCCCGCTTCGATGGCGCCGCGCACCAGGGCGGCGAGCGGGGCGCCGAGCGCACGCGCCAGGCTGAGATCCAGTCGCACGTCGTCGGCTCCCCGTGCTTCGACCGAGAGGGGCCGACCCCGGCGCCGCGCGGCGGCGTGCCCCTCCCGAAGAACGTGAGCGAGCAAACCTTCGGCCGTCACGGTGCCCCAGCCGGTGGCCGCCACGCCGAGCCTTCGGACGGCCTCCTCGAGCGCCCGCCGGAGGGCTCCTTCGTCGCCTGCGTCGAGGGCCCGCGCGGCAGGTCGCGCGGCGGCCAAGCCGGCCAGCGCATGGTTCAGCGACGTCGCGTCCACGGCGACCCACGGGCTCGCCTCGCGCTCTTCGCGTGCCTCGCGCGCCGCGAGATCCTGCGCCAGAGCATCGCCGAGGGCCTCGGCGCCGATGTGCCCGGCGCTGAGCAGAATCTCGCCGAGCGGGCGGCCGTCGCCGGCCCGCTGGGCCCGGAGCGCGAGCGCGACGTGCGCGGCCC
>CALCTH010000706.1 GCA_937893795.1 uncultured Myxococcales bacterium
GCGCCCGCAGCGCGAGGGCGAGCGTCCGCTGCACCTCCGCCGGGTCCGCCGCCTCGGTCTCGGCGGCAGCGGCGACGCCGCGCTCCGGCCCCGCAAGGTGAAAGGCGGGGCGCCGGCCGGGCCCTAGCCGTCAACAGCTCGGGGCGCCGGTGGCGCGAGACGCCGGGCGCCGGGCCGCGCCGGGCCTTCGGCGCGCGCCGCGGCGGTGATAATGTTCGTTCCATTCTTATGGTTCGCTTGATCTTGCTTGCTCTCCTGGCGGCGACTGCCGCCTGCTCTCGTCAAACCGTGGTCGCGCCCGGCGCGCCCGATGCCTTCGACGCGGGCGTCGACGGCGCGCTCGATGCTGAGCCGGATGCGACCCCGGACGACGTCACGCCGCCTCCGGAGCTGCTGCGGACGACGCCGCCGTCGCCCGGGAGCACCAACCGACCGGCCATCTTCGGCACGTCGGTGCTCGGCGCCGAGGTCGCGGTCTTCGTCGACGCGGCCTGCGGGGGCGTGCCCGTCGCGGAGCTGACGAGCGGCGGTTCCTTCGAGGTACGCCTCGACCTCGGGCCAGGCACGCACGCGATCACCGCCGAGGCCACGCGACCTCCGCTCGCCACCTCGCCCTGCAGCGAGGTCCTGACCTACGTGCGCGCGGCGCCGGCGACGCCCCGGGCGCTGACGACGGACCCGGCCTCGCCCGCCCTGGCCGCGGAGATCACGCTCGCCGGGCAGGCCGACCCCGACGTGCGCGTCGAGGTCTACGCCGGCGAGAGCTGCGACACGCGGCTAGGCGAGACCCTCGCCGACCCGGACGGCGCCTTTTCCCTCGTGCTCGGGGTGGCCGCCGGCGACACGGCGCTCACGGCGCGCGCCTTCGACGCCGAGGGCGTCGCCTCGGCCTGCAGCGCGCCCCTCGTGTTCACGCGCACGCGCGTGGGTCCGGTCGGCACCCTCTTCCCGCCGGCGCCCGGCGTCACGGAGCTCGAGAGCCTCACCCTGCGTGCGCGCTTCGACGCCGCCGCCGATGCCGTCGTCGTCTTCGCAGGCCCGGCCGGTGCCGTCGACGCCCGCTACGACCCCGTGCGCGACGAATGGAGCGCCATGCTTCCGCTCGTGCCCGGCGTCCAAATGCTCTCGGCCACCGTGGACGGCGTCGCGCAGGACCTGATGGAGGTGCAGCGCGTGGAGCTGCCTCCCGGGGGCTTTGCCCTCGCCTGGGACGACGCGCGCGGTGAGCTGGTCTTCAGCTTCGGGTCGCGCCTCTACGCGCACGATCCGACCACGCGCACCACGGAGCTGCGCGTCGACCTCGAGGCCGACGACGTCGCCGCCGTCTTTCGCATCGCGGTGGACGGGCCCACGACCTACGTGCTGGGGCGGCTCGGGAGCGACGGGCGCACGGCGGTCATGGCCTGGGACGGCCGCACGGTGCGGGAGGTGACGCGCTTCGCGATTCCGCGCGAGGGGCCGAGCGGCCTCGGCCTCTCCGTACGGGACGGCGGCGCGGAGCTCATCCTGCACGCCTTCGATGGCGTGCTCCTCGTCGACGCGAGCACCGGCGACGTGCGCCGCAACACCTTCTCTCCCTTCATCGCCGGCCGCGCGCTCGCCTACGACCCGGTCGAAGACCAGGTCATCTTCATGACGCGTCGCGAGTACTGGCGCTTCGACCCCACGACCCGCGCGCTGCTCTCCTTCGCCTACCGGGGCGACGAGACGCCACCGGGCCCGCCCGACGAGATGGTCTGGGACGCGCGCAGCGGTCGCGTCGTGCTGCGCGACCTCGACGGCTTCTACGGCTTCGACCCGGAGACGGGCGAGGTCGAGCGGCTGGCCGGGCGCTTCCGCGACGTCGCGCCGCAGCAGCTCGCCCTGCGCCGGGACACGGGCCAAGTGTTGATGACGCTCGGGATCACCGAGCCGTTGTCCCTCGCAACGCTCGCCCCCGTGACCGGCGCGACGGGCCGCCACTCGCTGCTCCGCGCCGGCACGGGCGCGCCGCTCGGGACGCCGGGCCTCTTGACCTGGGCCGGCGAGCGGCTGGTGGCCAGCGCGGACGGCGACCTCCTCGAGCTCACGCTCGGCCCCGCCGGCGGGGAGCGACGCGTGCTTCGCGCCGGAAGCGGACCCGACGTGTGGGTGTCCGCCATCGTCCCGCCGGGCACCGACGCGCTCCACGGAACCGACGGCGCGGGCGCGCTTCGCACCGGCTCCCTTGCGAGCGGGACCCGCGTGGTCGTGCCCGGTCCCTTCCTCAGCGATGCCGGCCTCGCGCGGGCCCCGTGGGACGTCGCGCTTCGGCCTGGCGTGGCCGGATCCCCGAGCGAGCTGCTGACGATTCTCGGGGGTGGCGCCGTCGTCCGGGCTCGCGAGCTCGACGCGCTGACGCGCGCGCGGGTGGCCGTCACCTCGGAGCGGAACACGGTCGCCGTCGGCTACGACCCGGTGCGGCGGGAGATCGGCACACTCGGGAGCGAGGTCGTTCCCTCCACGGACCCGGACGACCCGCCAGGCTGGCGCCTCGTCCTGGAGGTGGTGCCGGAAGGCGACGCGCCGCCGCGGGAGCTCGCGTCCTGGGACATCGGCCCCGTGGCGCAGAGCTTCCGCTTCGGCCTGGCATGGTCCGAGGGCGAGTGGTTCGTGGCGCCCCTCGGCCGGATCAGCGTGGTCGATGCGGCGACGGGCGCCGTCCGCGCGGATCGCCCGCTCTTCTCGCAGACGGTCGAGGTGCGCGAGATCGCGCCTCCGGGGCCCGCGCGGGTGGCCTACGCCACGCTTCACGACACCTACCTCGGCACCGCCACCGCGCCGATGAACGCCATCGCCGCCGTCGACGCGGAGACCCTCGACTGGGTGATTCTCGCTCGGGAGTGAGCGGGTGGGGACGCCACGCGAACGCTGCCGGCGGTCGCGAAGGGCTGAGGGCCCCGGCCAGGGCGTCAGGCGGCGGTCCCGGACCGGTTTCGGCCGGTGCGGAGACGAAAAAGCCCCAGGTCAAAACCACGTGCCCACCCTCGCGACACGCCGCTGGGCCCTCCAGGCTCTCGTTCCCCGCGGGGCGCATTGAGGCGAACGCTCACCGCTGACGGACCCCGTCCGAGGCGTCGTCGGCCGGTGGTTTGCACCGGATGGCGGCCACGGGGTCCCGTGGCCGGGGACCTCGCTAGCACTCGCCCGCGCGGGCGATGTCCTGGCCGGCCGCGTGGGCCTCGCAGCCGTTCCCGTAGGTCGTGCCGTCGCAGCCGCAGACCGGGTCCCAGATGTCGATGCAGCCGATGGGGCGCGGCGCACAGACGCCTTCTTCGCCGTCCGTGCCGCAGGTGTCCGGCGTGAAGTCGCAGAAGAGGCTCGGCGCGCAGGCGCCCTCCCGCGTGCAGCCAGGCAGGCACTCCGCGTGCGCGGCGAAGCAGGCGTCGAAGTCCGGGTAGAGCGCGCCGCAGTCGAGGCCGACGCACTCGCAGCCGCTGATGGACTCGCAGGTCTCACCGTTCCACGTGACGCCGAGCTCGGCCTCGCAGGGACCCTCGCCGCGGGCACGGAGCGGGTCGCAGGGGCCCTGCGCGGGGCAGGCCGCCTGGTCGGGGCACGCGTTCCCCCCCACGGGGCAAAGGAGCTCGGTCTCGCCGGTGAAGCAGTCGTACCAGGGGCAACACCGGTCGGCGTCCGGAGCACAGGTTGCGCCCCCACAGACCCGGGGCTCCCCCAGATCGACGGCGCCGCCAGCGGGGCTGCCGGCGTCGATCCCGATGTCCGCCGCTCCGAGATCGAGCGTTCCGACCAAGGTGGTTTCCGAGCACGCCACCAACAGAAGAAGTGGCACGGCGCGACACAATCGACTCCGCATGACGAGGGGAGGAGCACTTCGCGTGCCAAGCGCCTCCGGCGAGGAGGCGGCCGGCGAGGAGGGCCATGAACGGAACGGCGCCCGGCAGGCACGCCGATACGCGCGACGAGGACCCGTAGTTCCGCACCGTCGCGCCTCCACGAGTCGCCGAATGGCGCCCGAACGAACGCGAGCTCCTGAGCTCCAGCGGGAGCAGACGGCGCGCTGCAGCGCTCACCCTCGGGCGCCGTGCCGGGACCCGGCATGCGAGCCGACGGGCGTTGTGACTCTCAGGAGGGTCTTCCATGACGCGCCGTTGTGGCTCGTGTCCGCCGCAGTAGTGTGCGCGCCCGGCGCAACGTATCCGGCGATCGGGCGCGCACGCGCTTCGCCGCGCTCGCCTGAGCCGCTTCAGTCGAGCGCCGCGCGCAGCGTCCGCTCCACGTGGCCAAGGAACCACGCCACACCGGGCTCGTTGCCGAGCACGGCGCTCCGGTGGAGTGAGAGCGGCATCGGCGCGAGCGCGAAGGGCACGGGCCGCGACACCAGCTCCGTGGCGGCGCCCCGAAGCGCGATCTCGGGCACGGTGAGCAGCAGATCCGTTCGGGTGAGCACCGCCGGCGCCATCGCGAAGTGGGGGAGCACCGCGCCCGTCGATCGCGCGAGCCCCGCGGCCTCCGCCGCCTGCGTGACGGGGCTCGGCCCACGACCGGACGTTCGAATCTGAAGGTGCGGCGTGCGCGCCCACGCGAGGCGGCCCCAGCGCCGAAAGGCCGGGTGCCCCCTGCGCCCGAAGACCCGCCAGGGCGAGGCGCCGAGGGGGACGCTCCGCAGGCCCTCCTCGGCCACCGAGGGCGGCGCGACGAAGCCGTCGTAGCGACCCTCGGCCACGTCCCGGACCGCGCCGCGCCCCGGCGGCATCACCTCGACCTGGGCGCCGGGGGCGTCCGCGCCGCGCGCGGCCAGCAGCTCCGGGAGCGCGCCGCCGATGAAGTCCGGCGCGGCGAGGCGAAAGGTCCGGGTGGTCTCGACGGGCCGGAAGGCGTCCGCGGTCGCGATGCTCCGCCCGAGGAGGTCGAGCGCCCGCGGGAGGGACTCGGCGAGACCCTCGGCCCGCGCCGTCGGACGCATGCGCCGGCCGTCGCGCACCAGGAGCTCGTCCCCGAGGGCGTCGCGGAGCCGATTGAGCGCGTGGCTGACGGCGGATTGCGTCCGCCCGAGGCGCGCCGCGGCCCGCGTCACGCTCCGCTCGTCGAGCAGCACGTCCAGCACGACGAGGAGGTTCAGGTCGAGCTCCCATAAATGCATGCGGTTCATGAGAGATGGTTCCTTTTCGTTGGGCTCATCTTAGCCGAGGCGCCAGCTTCTTCGGGAACGGAGCGAGCGATGCGTGCCTACGTCCTCGAGAGGTCCGAGAAGCGTCCCCGCCTGAGCGAGCGCCCCGATCCCGCTCCGGGCCCCGGCGAGGTCCTGGTCCGCGCGACGGCCGTGGCCGTGCATCCCGTCGACCTCGAGACCGCGGCCGGGGGCAACGCCATGCTCCTGCCCGCCAAGCGGCCCTTCGTTCCGGGCGTGGACTTCGTCGGCGAGGTGGAGGCGCTCGGCACGAGGGTCTCGGACCTCGACGTGGGCGACGTCGTCTACGGCTACCGGGGCATCGCGGCGCAGGGGACCTTCGCCGAGCGTTTGGCCGTCCCCCGGGCCGAGCTCGCCCGGGCGCCCGCCGGCCACGAGGCCCTCGAGCTCGCCTGCCTGCCGCTTCCGGGCCTCTGCGCACTCCAGGCCCTCGACGACGCCGGGCTCGAGGGCCGGCTTCGCGTGCTGGTCCACGGCGGCGCCGGGGGCGTCGGTCTCATCGCCCTGCAGGTGTTCGCGCGCCTCGGCCACGAGGTGCTCACGACGGCGAGCGCGAAGGATACCGAGCGACTCCGCGCGCTCGGCGCGGCGCAGGTCATCGACTACCGGAGCACGCGCTTCGAGGAGGTGGCGCGCGCCATCGACCTCGTCTTCGATACCGTCGGCAGCGACACGCTGAGCCGCTCCTTCGCCGTGACCCGCGCGGGCGGAGCGGTGGTGTCCCTCCGCGCCATGCCCTCGGCCCCGGCGCTCCGGGCGGCGGGGCTGAAGGTCCCCGCGCCGATGGCCGCTCTCTTGCCGCTCCTGAGCTGGCGCGTCCGTCGCCGGGCCCGCGCCGCCGGCGTCCGGCTCGTCCCGCAGGTCACCGTCGCGAGCGGCGCGCGCCTGGACACGCTGAGCGAGCTCGGCGCGGAGCGCCCCTTCGTGACCGTCCGCGATACCGCCTTCCCCTTCGACCGCCTCCCGGCGGCCATGGACCGCGCCGCGAGCGGCGAGGCCCGAGGCCGCGTCGTCCTCACCGCGCCCTGATGCGGCGCGCCCCCCCGTCCACGACCCGAACCCACGAGGAGCCCTCCGATGTCCGACTCTCCCCACGATCCCGTTCGCCTTCGGCAGCTCGTCCAGACCGCCATGGACGCCATCCTCGTCCGCCACGATCGGGAGGAAGTGCGCCGCTTCTTCCATCCCGATTTCGTCCAGCACAACCCCTGGGCCGAGGACGGGGGCGCGCACGTCGAGGCGATGTGCGACTTCACCTTCGGCGTCGAGATGCGCCGCTGGGTCATCCAGGGGGATCTCGTCGCCTACCACGGGCTCTACACGGCCCCGAACCCGCTCGGAGATCACCCGCTGCTCTGCGTCGACGTGTGGCGGGTCCAGGGCGGGCAGATCGTCGAGCATTGGGACGCGCTCGCGCCGATGCCCGCCGAGGCCGCCGAGGGAATGCTGGCCGGGCCGGGGGATGGCCTCGCCGACGTCCCGCCGGCCCGCGTCGCCAAGCACGCCGCCGACGTGCGTCGCCTGCTCGAGATCGGCGTGCGCAACGCCGACGAGGGCGTCGTCCGCTCCCTTCTCGCGCCGGGCTTCACGATGCACCGCCCTGACGCCGCGCCCGGCAAGGGTACGGACGCGCTCCTTGCCTGGGTGAACGCCGCGCGCCCGGCCGTCGAGGTCCGGGAGACCATCGCCTCCGGCGACCTCGTGCTCGCTCAGCTCCTCGTGCGTAGCGCGGACGCCGAGCAGGTCGTCTACGACCTCTATCGCTTCGCTCCGAACGGCACGATCACGGACCGATGGAGCGTTGCGCAGGACCGGCTGCCCCTCGCCGAAGCCGTCAACCCGCACCCTCACTTCTAGTTGTCCTGCGTTTGTAATCGCGGCTCCAGCGGCCCCGCGTCGTCGTCGGGGCCGGGCTCTCGCGAGCGCGCGATCCGCTTGGCGTCCTCTGCCGCGAGCCAATCCGCGGCGCGATCTACCCGGGGCCGAGGAGCACGAGGTCCTCGCCCTCGAGGCCGCCGGCGAGCACCCCGGTAGGCCCTCACGTCCGGGGAGAATGCTCGCGTTCCGTCGGAGTCGAGGATCTGAGATTCAACCCGCGACGGGTTTCTCCCGACGGGTTTCTCCCGCGCCCCGCGAGGACGGGGCGGCGCGCTTTGGTCGAGCACTTCGCGCCTTCGCCTCCGCCCCGGTGCGACCGCTAGGCGTAGGGGTCGGCTGGGGGCGGCTTGCCGGTGCCGCCGTCCATCGCGGGCGCGGGGTCCGGCGCCGGCACGTCGCCCGGCGAGGGCAGCCCCGCATCCGTTTCGCTCGGGGCCGGGTCGTAGGGGTCCTCGGGTGGCGGCGTCGGCGTGCCCAGGTCGGTGAGGATCGGGTCTGAATGAGGGTCCTCTGGCGGGTCACAAAGACCCGTGTACGGATCGCCGAACGCCGGGTCGCAGGGCGCTCCCAGGTCCTGTTGCACGACCTCCCCGGGACGCACGCCCGGTTCGCGAGGCCCGTCGGGGAGCTCCCCGCACGTTTCGAGCGTCGAGAGCAGCGCGAGCCCGAGGCTCAGGGCGAATCGAATCATCATCTCTCCTCCGTTCGCGCCGCAGCCGGCGGCGACGGGCCCTCGGACCGTCTCCACAGGCGAACGGCTCAGCCGAGCGGGCGTTTTTCGAGGCGTGAGCCGTTTCGCGCGCCTGGGGGTCCGGGGGACGTGATGGCCGCCTCGCTGAGACGTCTCGCGCCCGCGGCGCCCCCGGACGATGCCGAGCTCGTGGGCCGGGCCCGCGCCGGGGAGCGCTGGGCCGAGGAGATGATCTACCGGCGGCACGTGGGGCGCTTGACGCGCATCGCAGCGCGCCTGCTCCGGCACGGCGCCGACGTCGAGGACGTGGTCCAGGAGACCTTTCTCGCGGCCTACGCCGACTTGGGTGCGCTCCGGGAGCCCTCGCGCCTCGGCCCGTGGCTCGCGCGCAGCATGGTGAATCGGTGCCACAAGCGGTTTCGGCGGCGGAAGGTGCGCCGGCTCCTGGGTCTCGAGACCGGGCGCGACGAGCCCCTCGACGTGCAAGCCAGGGCCGGCACGTCCCCGGAGCTTCGCGCGGAGCTGGCGCTGCTCGACCGGGCCCTCGACCGCCTGGGCGACGCCGAGCGCATCTGCTGGGTGCTTCGCGTGCTCGAAGGTCATGCCCTGGCGGACGTGGCGGCCATGGCCGGTTGCTCCCTCGCGACGGCCAAGCGCCGCGTCGCCCGCGCGCAGGCCCACCTGGCGCGCCACGTCGACGGGGCGCCGGGCCCCTCCGGGAAGGAGGCCTTCGATGCGCCGGCCTGAGGAGCTCGCGAAACACCTCGAGCGCGAGGTCGAGAGCGGGCGCGAGGCACGCATGTGGCGCGCCATCGACGCAGGCCGAGCTGGTGCTCGCCCGGGCCGCGCCGCGCCGCGAGGCGGGCCGGTGGCTCTCGCGGCGGCCGGAGCGCTCGTGGCCGTCGCGGGCGGCCTCGGCGCGGGCGA
>CALCTH010000707.1 GCA_937893795.1 uncultured Myxococcales bacterium
AGGCCAGGCCCGCGGCGCCCCCACCGGCGGCGCACCCGCCGCCGCTCTCCTCGCCGATGCCGAGGTCGATGCCGGCGCCGGCGTCGCGCTCCGGGCCCATGTCGGGCTCGGCGCGGCAGACGGCCGGCGTGCAGGCGTCGCTCTCCGTGTCGGGTCCGGTGCCCGGGTCGCAGTCCTCGCCCTCGTCGACGACGCCGTCGCCGCAGAAGGGGTCGCGGCAGTCCGTGCGGCACCCGTTGGGCGCGGCGTCGCTGTTCATGGCGCCGAGGTCGCACTCCTCGCCGTCGTCGACGATCTCGTCACCGCAGGCCGGGAGCCGGCAGTTGGTGCGGCAGAGGTTCGGGGCGTCGCCGTTGCCATCGACGCCGTCGTCGCACTCCTCGGAGCGCTGGATGAGCCCGTCGCCGCAGGTGTTGGTGCACTCGCTGTCCGGCGGGCGCGGCTCGCCGTCCATGGGCGGGTCGCGGTCCGGCTCGAAGCAGGCCCAGCCGGACTCGACCTCGCAGCGCGACGAGCAGCCGTCGCCGTCGAGCTCGTTGCCGTCGTCGCATTCCTCGCCGGGGATGCGGCGTCCGTTGCCGCAGGAGCTCGAGCACGCGCCGCTCTCGGGGTCGTCCGGGTCGGGCCGGGAGAAGCCGGGGCGGCAGGCGCAGAGCGGCGGCGCGCCGCTCTGCTCGACGCAGACCTCGGAGGCGGGGTCGCAGTCGTCGAGGCCGAGGTCGCACTCGAGGATGTCGCGGCACTCGAAGCCCGAGCCCTCGAAGCCCGGGTCACACGCGCAGGTGTAGGTGCCGAGGTCGTTGGTGCACTGCGCGTTGCGCGCGCACTCGTCGAGGTCTTCGGCGCACTCGTCGATGTCCTCGCACGTGACGCCGTCACCTCGCCAGCCCTCCGCGCAGGTGCACACGAAGGTGCCGTCCGCGTCGGCGCAGAGGCCATTCGCGTCGTCGCAGTCGTCGAGGTCGCGCGCGCACTCGTCGATGTTGACGCAGGTGCCGTTTAGCGCGGCGGTCTCTTCGTAGCCGTCGTCGCAGTCGCAGAGGTAGTCACCCGGGTCGCCCTGGGTACACGAGCCGTTGCCGCAGGGTGCGACGGCACACTCGTCGATGTCGACGCAGGCGCCCTCCTCGAAGAGGAAGCCGCGGGGGCAGGTGCAGGTGTAGGTGCCCGGCGTGTTGCTGCACGTCCCCGGGTCGCAGGGCGCGTCCTCGCACTCGTCGATGTCGGTGCAGGTGCCGGCGTCCGGCGGGCCCTCGTAGCCCGGGTTGCAATCGCAGGTGTAGCTCCCGTCCCGGTCGATGCAGGTGCCCTCGCCGCAGATGTCCGGCGTCTCGACGCACTCGTCGATGTCCTCGCAGGCAGCGCCGCGCCCTGGGGTGCGGTACCCGGGGTCGCAGACGCACGCGAAGGTGCCCACGCGGTTTCGGCACTCCCCGGGACCGCAGATGTCCGGTGTATCGGTGCACTCGTCGATGTCTTCGCAGCTTCCGCCCGTGGGCGGGGCGTCGAAGCCGGGGTCGCAGCCGCAGCTGTAGGTGCCGGGCCGGTTGGCGCACGACGCGCGCGCCGTGCCGCACGTGCTCGGCGTCGCGCATTCGTCGATGTCCGTGCACGTCCCGCCGGTCCCCGGGGCCTCGTAGCCGCTCGGGCAGGAGCAGGTGTAGGTGCCGCCGCGGTTCGCGCAGGTCCCGAGGCCACAGATGCCCGGGCTGTCCGTGCACTCGTCGATGTCGACGCAGGTCCCAGCCTCGTTGCGGTAGCCGCTGGGGCAGCTGCAGGTGTAGGAGCCGACGGTGTTGGCGCAGGTGCCTATGCCGCAGACCGGCGGCGTCGCGGCGCACTCGTTCACGTCGACGCAGGTCGCGCTGAGCCCGCTGCCCGACGCCGCGAAGCCCGCCGCGCAGGTGCAGGTGAAGCCGCCCACGGTGTTGGCGCAGGCGTTCGTGAGGCTCAGGTTCCGGCCGCAGGTCGTCGGCGAGGTGCACTCGTCGACGTCGACGCAGGTGCTTCCGTCGGAGGCGTAGCCGGCCGGGCAGGTGCAGGTGTAGGCGCCCACGGTGTTGGCGCAGGTCCCGACTCCGCAGATGCCCGGCGTCGCCGTGCACTCGTTCACGTCGACGCAGGTCTCCGTGAAGGTTCCCACGTTGGTCGCCACGAAGCCGCTCCCGCAGCTGCAGGTGTAGCGGGGCACGGTGTTGGAGCAGGAGTTCGTCGCGCTCAGGTTGCGGCCGCAGGCCGTCGCGGGCGCGCACTCGTTGACGTCCGTGCAGCCCGTGCCGCTCGTCCGCCCGTCGCCGACGAAGCCCGCCACGCAGGCGCAGCTGAAGGTCGAGCCACCGGTGCCCGTGCAGGTGGCGTTGGCGTCGCAGTCGTCGAGGCCCGCCGTGCAGGCGTTCTCGGTCACGCAGGTCGTGCCGTCGAAGGCGAAGCCGGCGGGGCAGCTGCAGCTGTAGGAGCCCACGCTGTTCGAGCAGGTGCCCACGCCGCAGACGCCCGGCGTCGCCGTGCACTCGTTGGTGTCGACGCAGGTGGCCGAGAGGCCGGAACCGGAGGCCTGGAAGCCCGCGCCGCAGGTGCAGGTGTAGCTGCCGGAGCTGTTCGAGCAGAGGTTCACCCCCCCGCCGCTGAGCGTGCGGCCGCAGCGCGAGGCCGTGGCGCACTCGTTCACGTCGACGCAGCTGGCGCTGAGCCCGGAGCCGCTCCCCGTGAAGCCGGCGCCGCAGCCGCAGGTGTAGCCGCCGGTGGTGTTCGTGCAGCTGTTCACGCCGCCGCCCACGAGGGTGCGGCCGCAGGCGCTCGCCACGCTGCATTCGTTCACGTCGGAGCAGGTCTCGCTGAAGGTGCCCGAGTTCACCTCGGTGAAGCCGGCGCCGCAGGTGCAGTCGTAGTCACCCGAGGAGTTCGAGCAGCTGTTCACGCCGAAGTCCCGGCGGCAGGCCGTGGGCGACGCGCACTCGTTGGTGTCGACGCAGGTGGCCGAGAGGCCGGAGCCCGAGGCCGAGAAGCCCGCGCCGCAGGAGCAGACGTAGCCGCCCGTGTTGTTCGAGCAGCCGTTGACGCCGCCGCCGACCAGCGTGCGGCCGCAGCGGCTCGCCGTCCCGCACTCGTTCACGTCCTGGCACGTCTCCGACGTGGTGCCGCCGTTGATCTCGGTGAAGCCTGCTCCGCAGGAGCAGTTGTAGCTGCCCGTGGTGTTCGTGCAGCTGTTGGCCGGGAACGTGCGGAGGCATGCGCTCGTCGGTGCGCACTCGTTCACGTCCTGGCAGTTCTCACTGGACGTGCCGCTGTTGATCTCGATGAAACCCGTGCCGCAGGTGCAGTTGAAGCTCCCGACGGAGTTGGTGCAGCTGTTGCCGGCGAAGGTGCGGAGGCAGCGCGACGCGCTGGCGCACTCGTTCACGTCGGCGCAGGTCTCGCTCAGCGTTCCGCCGTTGATCTCCGTGTAGCCGGTGCCGCAGATGCAGTTGTAGCGACCGGTGAGGTCGAAGCAGCTGTTCGGCGTCCCGGACTCGAGGCAGGGGTTGCCCTCCGCGCACTCGTCGATGTCGAGGCAGGTCTCGGTGAAGGGGAACGTGTAGTCGCCGTTGTACGTGAGCCGCCAGCCCCCGCCGCAGCTGCAGTTCCAGAAGCCCGACGAGCGCTCGCTGCACGAGTTCGCCGCGAACTGCTCGTTGCAGGGGTTGCCCGTCGTGCACTCGAGGATGTCGGGGCACTGGTTCACGCCGGTGCTGCCGCTGAGGTTCAGCGGGCCGAAGCCCGGCTCGCAGCGGTACTGCAGCGTGTAGGAGCCCGAGGACGACGAGTTCCGGCGACACTCCGTCCGGCTGGACGTCGTGCAGTTTCTCCAGGACGTGGACGTCGTGCAGCTCGTGGGGTTGCAGTCACCGCCCGTCGGCGCCCAGATGTTGTCCGGGTAGCCCGGATAGCTGACGCTGCTCCCGATCTCCGACGAGTTGCTCGGGCCGTCGCCGTCCGTGTCGGCGTTGCGCACGCTGGTGACCCAGCCGCTCGAGCGGTACACGCGCCCGAAGCCGTTCAGGCAGGGGCGGGCGAGGCCGATGCTCGTGCAGTCGGAGCCGCCTCCCGTGGTCACGTGGCAGGTCTGGCAGTTCGGGGTGCTCCCCGTGTAGGCCGGGCTCCCGAAGCTCGGGAAGGCGTGGGCCGGCGTCGGCGCGGTGAGGAGAGCCGCGACCCCGGCGGCCGCGAGCGCGGCGAGGCGCGTGAGCATCCGGAGGGTCATCGGTCTTCCTTTCGGCGGCGAAGCGTCGCGAAGGCGACGAGGACGAGCGCCGCGGCGCCCGGTGAGGGAGCGGCGCCACATCCACCGCTGCTCGGCTCCCCGATGTCGAGGCCCGGGCCCATCTCGCTGGGCCCCATGTCCATCATGCAGGCGGGATCCGGCACCTGGAAGCAGGTCGCCGGGCCGGAGCAGTCGTCGATGGTGCAAGGGTCCCCGTCGTCGCAGAGTTCGCTGCAGTCGCACTGCGTATCGAGGAAGTCGATGAAGGTGTCGCAGTCGTTGTCCACGCCGTCGGCGCAGTCCTCGACGCCGCGAGGGCCCGTCGTCGCTTCGAGGTCGTCGCAATCCTCGCCGAAACGGTCCTCGCCGAAGTCGAGGCAGTCGCCGTCGCGGTTGTCGTCCGTCCCCGTTCCGCAGAAGCCGTCGCCGTCACGGTCGAGGAAGCGGAAGCACTCCGTATCGAAGATGTCCACGTCCCCGTCGCAGTTGTCGTCGCGGCGGTTGAAACAGTCCTCGACGATGCGCGGGTTGATCATCGCGTCGCCGTCGTCGCAATCGCCCTCGGCGCTTCGCTCGTCGTCGTCCGCGCAATCCCCGTCGCCGTTGAGGTCGTTGCCCAGCGGGCACCAGCCGTCCCCGTCCGCGTCGACGGTTCGCACGCACGCGACCTCCTCGTCGACGAGCCCGTCGAGGTCGTTGTCCTTCATGTCCGTGCAGTTCTCGGGCGCGCCGGGGTAGCGGGTGGGGTCCCGCGATGCGTCGCCGTCGTCCGCCGGACCGACCTGCTCACCCTCGTCGGAGCAGTCGAAGTCCCCGTTCAGGTCCGGGCCCACGATGCACCAGCCGTCGCCGTCGTGGTCGAAGTACTCCTCGCGGCACTCGGAGTCGCCGGCGTCGATGGACCCGTCGCACTCGTTGTCGAGGCCGTCGATGCAGATCTCCGAGGCCTCCTCGTTCACGTCGGCGTTCGTGTCGTCGCAGTCGCCGGGGCCGCCTTCCTCGTTTCGGTCGACGCAGTCACCGTCGCCGTTCCGGTCGATGCCTCCGGCGCCTCCGGTCACGCCCTGCAGGCAGTAGCCGTCGCCGTCCCCGTCGAGGAAGGTCGCGCAGTCCGGGTCGTCGAGGCTGACGAGCCCGTCGCAGTCCGTGTCCACGCGGTCGTTGCACACCTCGATGGCGCTCGGCCGAACCAGCGGGTCGGCGTCGTCGCAGTCGCCCACCGCCGTGTCCTCGCCCTCGTCGATGCAGTCGCCGTCGCCGTTCCCGTCGGTGCCGAGGGGACAGAAGCCATCCATGTCCGAGTCGAAGAAGCCCAGGCACTCCGTATCGGCGAAGTCCGCGCGCCCGTCGCAGTCGTTGTCGATGCTGTCGGTGCAGACCTCGGTGCCGGCGGAGTTCGCGAGGGGCTCGCGATCGTCGCAGTCGAAGCCCGCGTCGACCTCTCCCGTGTCGAGGCAGTCGCCATCGCCGTTCAGGTCCGTCCCGATGGGACAGAAGCCGTCGGAGTCGTTGTCGACGTCGTTCCGGCAGTCGGCGTCGAAGAGGTCGAGGTCCCCGTCGCAGTCGTTGTCGAGCTCGTCGAAGCAGTTCTCGCCCGCGCCGGGGAAGACCGTGATCTCCGTGTCGTCGCAGTCGACGTCCGACGTGATCTCGCCCGCGTCGATGCAGTCCGCGTCCCCGTTCAGGTCGACGCCGATGACGCAGAAGCCGTCGCCGTCGCGGTCCACGACGTCTTCGCAGACGGGGTCCGAGAGCGTGTCGAGGCCGTTGCAGTCGTCGTCGATGGCGGTCGTGCAGAGCTCGGT
>CALCTH010000708.1 GCA_937893795.1 uncultured Myxococcales bacterium
CATGGGCCCGGACATGGACGTCGACATGGGCCCGGACATGGACGTCGACATGGGCCCGGACATGGACGTCGACATGGGCAGCCCCGGCACGCTCACCTCGATGCAGATCGCCGCCGTGCGCGCGACCGGCTCCGGCCCCATCGCCGGGGCCACCATCACGCGCGTCCAGGAGGAGCTCGGCTCCTTCGACCCGGCGGGCTTCTTCGTGCAGGCCCAGCAGGGCGGCCCGGCGCTCTTCGTGGAGACGGACGTCACGACGATCACGCCGGCGCCCGCGCCCGGTGACGTGGTGAGCTTCGACGTCACGACGACCATGGTCGACGGCGGCCTGCTCCGGGCCGTAGCCATCAGCGGCTACATGCGCACCGGCACCGGCGCCGACGTGTCGGCGCTCGCGGAAGACATCTCGGCGGCGACGGACGTCGTGACGGCCCTCGACGACTACGAGAGCGAGCTCGTGAGCTTCGCCGCGACGGTGGTCGAAGCGCCCGGCGGCGCCGGCGACACCTTCGAGGCGGCCAACATCGAGACGGCGGGCGTCACGGGCGCGGAGCGGAACTTCCGGCTCCGCGGCAACGTGCTCGACCTGCTCGCCCTCGAGGTCGGCTGCGCCCTCGACGTCGACGAGGTGATCATGTGGCGCTTCAATGCGGCCGCGCAGCCCCAGACCCTCGACGCGGCCGAGGTGAGCGGGACCTGCCCGACCGTGCCCGAGGTCGTGAGCGCCGCCGCCGTCGACGACGCGACGGTCAACGTAGCCTTTACGCGGCCCATCGACCCGGCGACCTTCGCCGCCGGGGACCTCATGCTCACGGTCGGTGCCACGACGCTCGCCGTCGACGGCGTCGCCTTCGACGGCACCGGTGCCACGGTCACCCTCGCCGCCGGCAGCGAGCTCGAGGACGCCACCGAATACACGGTCACGGTCACCGGCGTGGCGGACTTCCTGACCCAGGCGATCTCCACCGCGGCCAACACGGCGACCTTCACCTTCGCGGCGACGCTCACGCCCGGCGAGCAGATCGCCCGGGTGCGCGACGCGGCGCCCGGCCTGCTCTCCCCGGGGCTGCCGGTGGAGAACGCCACGGTCACCTTCGTCCGGCCGCTCGTCGGATCGGACCCTGCGGGGTTCTTCGTCCAGGCCGACGCGACGGGGCCGGCCCTCTTCGTGGCCGTGGACCCGACCACCCTCTCGCCAATGCTGGCGGTCGGCGACGTGGTGTCCTTCACGGCGGACGAGACCGACGTTGCGAACGACCTGCACCAGGTCGTCGCCATCAGCGGGCTCAGCCGCTCGATGACGGGCCGCGACGTGACCCCGCTCGTGCAGGACCTGAGCGCGGCGACGGATGTCGTGACGGCGCTCGACGACTACGAGAGCGAGCTCGTGACGATCACGGGCACGACGACGGCCGACGACGGCTTCGCCGGCACCGGGCACCGCTCGGTGACCTTCGATTCGGCCGGCGTCACCGGCAGCCCGGACCTGCTCTTCCGCTTCCCGCAGGAGCTCTTCGACGCCATCAACGGCGACAGCTTCGACGAGGACTCCGGAGGCATGGCCACGGAGACCTGCACGCTGACGGTGGGCCCTTCGCCGCTCTGGCGCTTCCGGGCCGACGCGCAGGCGCAGCCGCTCACCGCCGCGGATGTGTCGGGCAGCTGCACGCTGGGCATGACCGTGTCCGAGGCCGCAGCACCGATGGACATGGAGGTCACCGTGACCTTCTTCCGGGGCCCCGAGGACGGGAGCGTCCAGCCCGCCGACTTCGTCCTCGAGGACTCCGGCGGCATGCCCGGCCCGGCCGTGACCGCGGCGGCGGTCGACGGCCGCGCCGTGACGCTCACGCTTGGGAGCGCGCTGATGGCCGGCGAGACGTACACGGTCACCGTCACCGGCGTGGACAGCATCCTCGGCGAGGCCATCGACACCGCCGCGAACACGGCGGACTTCACTTTCAGCCCGCGGCTCGGGACGATTCCGACGATGGCCGGTCAGCTCCTGGTCACCGAGATCATGCAGAACCCGAGCGCCCTCGCGGACTCCGCAGGCGAGTACTTCGAGGTCTACAACCCGAGCACGACGGAGACCTACGACCTCGACACGTGCGTCATCAGCGACGCGGGCTCGGACTCCCACACCATCGCCGGCCGTCTGGAAATCGCGCCGGGCGCCTACGCGACGCTCGCCATCAGCGCCATGCCCGGCTTCACGCCGGACTACGAGTACTCCTCCTTCGCGCTCGCGAACGGCGACGACGAGGTGATCATCACCTGCGGTGGCGTCGAGATCGACCGCGTCGAGTACGACGGCGGCCCGATGTTCCCCGACCCGACCGGGGCCTCGATGAATCTCGATCCTGGTTCGCGCACGTCCACGGCGAACGACACCGGCAGCAACTGGTGTGAGGCGCCGACGCTGACCATCGGGACGAGCACCGACCTGGGTACGCCCGGCGCGGCCAACGAGGTCTGTCCGGCCCCGGCACCCTGAACCGAGCCTCTGGGGGCGTTCCCGGCGGGGAGCGTCCCCTGCGGCTTTCCGCGGTCTCGCGGTACCGAAGCGCTACCCCATCCGAGGTATGGCGTATCGCTTCAGCGTTCGGTAGTTCGAACGGATGGGCCGCGTACTCATCCTGGCTACAGCACTCGCGGCCTCGACGAACCAGGGCTGCCCAAGTCCGCCCGAGCCCTGTCCGCGCGGCACCGTGGCGTTCATGGGCGCCTGCCGTGACGGGTGCCCACCGTCGGAGCTCACGGCGGACCGAGAGTGTGGTTGCCCCGAAGGAACCCAAGGGCTGGAGACCGACGCCGGCACCGTCTGCTTGGAGCCGGACGAGCTTCCCGGCAGCGACATGGGGCCTGCCGACGCGGCCAGCGACAGCGGAGAAGCCTGCACGCCCGGTCAGGAGTGCCGTCCGACCGCGTGCATGGTGGGCGTCACTGAATGCCCAGGGGGAGCACTCGTCTGCGCCGACCAGCAGGCGGTGTCGGACGGCACGACCTGCGACTCCTGCGGAGCAGCGGTGTGTCGGTGCCATGAGGGTTTCTGCGAGAGCCAACTCTCTCGGGTCGCTGGGAGACTCAAGCGCTTCCCCGCGGATCCCTCCGACGTGCTGGGCTTCGGGTCGCTCGTCGCCCTGAGAGCTGATGGGCGGCACGTCGCAGTCGTCGCGTCGGATCGCGTGCAGCTTCTCGAACGCGGTGCGGATGGACTTCAGGAAGCGCCTGCCCTGCTGCTGCCATCCGTGCTCGCCTCAGGCGCGCGGGCCATCGCGATGAGCGGCGACGGGAACGTGCTCGCGCTTGGATTTCCCTTCGATGGCTCCTCCGCTTCCGGTGTCCTCGAGAGCCTCCCGGAGTTCGACGGCGCGGTACCCGGCGCCGGAGGCGTACTCATCTACCGACGAAGCGGAGCCGGTTCGTTCCAGGTGGACGCATACGTCAAGGCACCTGCGCCGAGCGAAGGTGACGCCCTCGGCTTCGCACTGGCGCTCGATGAGGATGGGACCAACTTGATCGTCGGGGCACCTGGGAGAGCGTTCGGTGGTGTCCCGCGTTCCGGGGAAGTGCTCGTGTATCGTCGCGAAGCTGCCGGGGGTTGGCGCTTCGAAGCCGCGCTTGGCGCCGCACAACCGCAGAGCGGGAGCCGTCTTGGTGAGGCGGTTGCCGTGACCGCGTCGGGTGCGCTGGTTGCCGCGGGTTCCCCGGGGGACCCCACCTCATCCGGAGGCGTCTCGCCCGCCCCCGACGCCCTATCGCCCTTCAGCGGTGCGATCCATGTCTTCTCGTCTGCGGAGGGCACCTGGAGCCCTGGGGTCCTGCTGAAGGCGCCTCGTCCGGATACGGGAGACCGAGTGGGGGCTTCTGTCGCGATATCGCCGGACGGATCCCGGCTCGTAGCTGGAGCTCCTGGTGAGGACTCCTCGAGCGCCGAGCTCGACGATGACTTGCTCGGCGACAGCGGTGCCGTCTTCGCCTTCGAGTTCTCGCTTGGAGCGTGGTCCTACGACCTCAAGGTGAAAGCCCCGGATCCTGACGAGGGGGACGAGTTTGGGCGATCGGTCACGCTTGCCTCGGACGGGGCTCTCCTCTTCGTTGGCGTTGGAGAAGAGGATGGTGGGTCGTCAGACTTCGGCGGAGACCCCGCACGCAATGACAACAACCAGTCCGGGGCCGTCTTCGGCTTCCGGCGTTCGGCCGAGGGCTTCGTCCGCGTGCTGTACCTGAAGGCGCCGCTTCCCGGGACTGACTTCCTCTTCGGCGAGCAGGTCGTTTCTTCGCGCGACGGCCGGGTTCTCGTGGTTGGGAGCCCAGGCGAAGCTCTGGGCGGCGCCGGCCTCGACCCGGGAGATGTGACTCTGGAGAACAGCGCCGGCGCCGTCTACGTCTACGAGTAGTTGCTTGCCGCCGGCCCGACCGTTCCCAGACCCGCGGGCATGAAGGGTTGGGAGCAGCGCGCCGTCGATGCGGCCGAGGTGGTGAAGAGGGTGCCCAACGGGGCGCGGGTCTTCGTGCAGGGCGCGGCCATGACGCCTACGCGGCTCCTGAGCGCGCTCGACGAGCGACCGGACGTCGAGGGCGTCCGGCTCTACCACCTGCATCTCTCCGGGCCCCTGCCGCACCTGGAGGCGCCCGATCCGGCGCGCATCCTCGACGTCTCCCTCTTCACCGGGCCTGGCTGCCGCGCGTCCATCGCGGAAGGCCACGCCGACTTCATTCCCGTTTTCCTCGGGCGCATCCCCGGCCTCTTCCTGGAGCGGACGATTCCCCTGGACGCCGTCTTCGTCCAGCTCTCCCCGCCCGACTCGAACGGGCTCTGTTCGCTCGGCACCAGCGTCGACGCCACGCGGGCCGCCATCGACGCGGCGGACCTCATCCTCGCGGTCATCAACCCTCGCGTGCCGCGGACCCACGGCCATAGCTTCGTACGCTTCGACCGGGTCGACGCCTTCTGCATGAGCGACCGACCCCTCTACGCGCATGACCCCGTATCGCCGACGGAGGTCGAGGAGGCCATCGGAGCCCAGGTGGCGTCGCTCGTTCCCGATGGGGCGACGCTCCAGATGGGCATCGGCGCGATCCCCGACGCCGCGCTCGCGCGCCTCGGCGACAAGCACGACCTCGGCGTGCACACGGAGATGTTCTCGGACGGCCTGCTGCCGCTCCTCGAGGGAGGCGTGGTGACCAACCGCCTCAAGACGGTGCATCCCGGCCGCACCACCACGACCTTCGTCGCGGGCTCGCAAGCGCTCTACGACTACGTCGACGACGACCCGCGCTTCGAGTTCCACCCTTGCGACCGCACCAACGATACGCGCCTCATCCAGAAGAACCCGAAGGTCGTCGCCATCAACTCGGCCCTCGAGATCGACCTCAGCGGCCAGGTTTGCGCCGACTCCATCGGCTCCCGCATCTACTCGGGGATCGGCGGGCAGATGGACTTCATGCACGGCGCGGCCATGAGCCGCGGTGGGCTTCCCATCATCGCGCTCCCCTCCACGGCCGGCGGCGGTCGCTTCTCGCGCATCGTGCCGACCCTGAAGCCCGGCGCGGGTGTGGTCACGACCCGCGGTCACGTACGCTGGGTGGTGACCGAGCACGGCGCCGTGAACCTGCACGGCATGACGCTGCGCGAACGGGGGGAGGCGCTCCTCTCCATCGCCCATCCGGACTGGCGGGCGGCGCTGCGCCGCGACTTCAAGGCGCTCCGGCACTTCCCCCCGCCCACCGCGCGCGCGGAAGAGTGAGCCCTAGGGGCGCCCGACGCCCCGCGTGACGCCTGCTATCGTCTTGAGCGGTGAACGAGTCGCCCCCCGACAACGTGCGCCCTCTGCCCGAGAGCGACGCCGATCTGCCCGCGGTCTTCCGGTCCATTCGCCGCACCATCGCGCTCTGGATGCTCATGCTCGGGAGCCTCTTCGGGGCCGTCTTCCTCGGGCCCGGGCCCGGGCTCGCGCACGTGGCCCTCGGCGCGCTGCTCGTGGTGGGGAGCGCGCTCTTCGCCGGCGCGCTGGCCTTCGCGGGCGAGCACCGCACGGCCGGGGCCCTCGGGGGCTTCATGAGCGGCGCCATCACGCTGGCGTGCCTGGCCTTCACCTTTCGCGTGTTCGGGCCCTTCTCGGCGGGAACGGGGCCGCTCCTCGCGTTCTTTCCGGGGCCGCTCCTGGGCTGGCAGCTGGCCCGCCTCATCCAACGCCGCAGCACCTACGTCGCGCCTCCGAGCGTCTTCTGAGAGCTCCGTGTCCTCACGCCGTGCGCTTCTCGGGCCGTGCCGCTCTCGCTGAGGCGCGGGCGCCTCGCCCGCGGTGACCTGGGGCGACGGCCTCTCCGCCTCGCTGGAGTCAACGCCTTCGCCCTGCCGTGGCTCGGTGCCTTCGACCGAGATCGCCTCGAGCGGGAGCTGGACCAGCTCGCGGAGCTCGGGCTCAACGCCGTCCGCTTCGTGGCCGCGAGCCACGGCCCGGACGCGGAGCCCCATCGCGTCGTGCCGAGCCTTCAGCGTCGCCCCGGCGTCTTCGGCGAGGCCCTGCTCGAAGGGCTCGGGCGCGCGCTCGAAGCCGTGAAGGCACGCGACCTCGTTGCCATCGTCGCCTACGGCAACTTCTGGCACTGGACCGGAGGCTTCGCGCAGCTCCGCGCCTGGGCGGGCGCGGGACCCATTCCCTATCCGGTGCTCGGCCCCGGGGGCGAGGCGCCGGACTGGCCGCGCTACGCCCGCTACGCGGCCGGCCTCTACGAGGATCCGCTGGCCGACGCGCTCTATGCTGCGGGCCTCGAGCGCCTCGTCCCCCTGGTGGTCGGCAGCGGCGCCGACGTGCTCCACGAGCTGGCGAACGAGCCCCGGGGCACCGGTGCTCGGCGGGCCTTCGTCCGCTGGCTCGACCGGCACCTCGCCACGCTGCGTCGCCTCGCGCCGGGCGCCCTCGTGCTTCCGGGTACGGAAGGCTCGACGCGGGACCCGGACGCCGCGGGCCTCGGCTTCGAGCGTGATCACGAGCGCGCAGACGTCGCGTCGCTGCACCTTTGGCCGGAGAACTGGGGGGTGCACCGCCCCGGTGCAGACGACGCGGCCTTCGCCGCGACGCTCGCCTGGGCCCGCGGGCATCTCCGGGACCACGCCTTTCGCGCCGCCGCGATGCACCGGCCCCTGCTCCTCGAAGAGACGGGCCTCGCTCGGGACGGTGGCCTCACCGCGCCGGGCACGCCCACCACGCGGCGGGCGCGCTTCTTCCGTGAGCTCCTCGCCGAGGCCGAAGCCCTCGAGGCCGCGGGGGCGCCCATCGCCGGCATGCTCCCGTGGGCCTGGGCCGGCGAGGGCGTCCCGCGGGACCCCGGCGGACCCTGGGCGCCCGGCGATGCCCTCGGGGGCGACCCGCCCCACGAGCCTCAAGGCTGGTATGGCATCTACGCGCGCGACGACCTCGCGCCGCTCCGCGATCTGGCCGCCTGGGGCCGCGGCTAGGCGTCACTCCGCGTCGACGGCGCCGGCGCTGCAGCGGTCGCCGCGCGGGCTGCCGAGCAGGTCCGTCGCCGGGCAGCCCTCGGCGACGGCGACGGCGTCCACGTCGCCGGGCACGCGCACGGGATAGGTCCCCGTCCCGCCGCTCCGGTCCTCGAGGGCGCCCATCTGCGGGTCCACGATCCGGATGCCCGGCGTGCAGAGGGCGTCGGGGTCGTCCGAGCCGCCGCCGGCGCGTTCCACGGGCCACTGCACGTTGCCGCCGCCCTCGCGCTGCGTCGTCGTGCAAGTGATGGGCGTGAACTCGTTCCCCGCCTCGTTGTCCGCGAAGATCACGGCCTCGAGCGTGAGCTGCCCCCCGCCGAACATACCGGCGGCGAAGGAATCCTCGTCCCGGGCGCCGTTGCCCGCGACGGTCACGAAGCGGAGCCGGCCGGTCACGGACTCGTCCACGCTGAGCCCGCCGCCGAGGCTATCGGTGGCCTGGTTGTCGGCGATCATCACGTTGAGGAAGTCCACGCGGGTACCACCGGGCCCCAGGAAGAGGCCGCCGCTTCCCGGCGCCTCGTTCCGAACGAGGGCCGAGTCCACGGCGGTCACCTCCATGCCCTGCAGGTATGCGCCGCCGGCGCCCGAGAGCTCCCGGTTCTCGACGACGTTGTCGGCGATGAGGGTGCGCGTGATGAGCTGCGTGCCCGAAGGCGTGTTGCTCACGCGGAAGATGCCGCCGCCGAGCACGCGAGCGTCGTTGTCCCGGAGCTCCGTGCCGCAGAGCACCGCCTCCTGCTCGACGCCGTCGGAGTAGATGGCGCCACCGTTCCCCCCGCCGGTGCCGAGGCCCGTCGCGGCATTGCCCGCCATCACCGTGTCGAGCACGAAGAAGTCATTGATGAGGTTCCCGATGGCGCCGCCGCTCGCGCCGCGGTTGTTCGTGAAGACGCTGCGGACGACGTACATCGCGCCGTCCCCGACGGTGTAGAGCGCGCCGCCGGCGATGTCCGGGCCGCTCTCCGGGGTGACGTTGCCGTCGAAGACCGAGTCGATGACGACGAGGGTCCCGCCGAGGTTCCAGATGGCGCCGCCGCCGCGGCCGGGGCCGTCGTCGCCGTCGCTCATGCGCGCGCGGCCGTTGCGTAGCGTGAGCCCCTGAACCGTCAGCGTCGGCTCGCCGCGCTCGAAGCTCGAGTCGAGCTCGAAGAGGCGCCCCTCGCCGCCGCCATCGAGCACGATGCGCCCGCCCCCGTCGACGGCGACGTCCGGGCCGCCGAGCACCAGCCGGAGCGGCTCGCCGATGTCGATGACGTGCTCGGCGTCGCCGCAATCGAAGACGATGGTCCCGCCCGCGTCGACCGCGGCGCGAAGCGCGGCCTCGGTGCACGAGGCAGGCGTGCCGTCGCCGATGACGTGGTCCGGCGCCGTGAAGTCCGCCATCGGCACGCGCTCGAGGAACGAGGCGCAGCCGTCCGAGGGTGCGGGCGGGGGGCCGGCGTCCACGCGACCACCGCCGCCGTCGCGACCGCCGCCCGTGCTGCCTCCACCACTGCCGCATGCGGCGAGCAGCCACGACCCGGCCCCGAGGGCCACCCATCCCCACCGCGTCATGACCGCACTCTACACACGCGGAAGGTGGATTCGCGGGCGGTTACGCCGCGCGGGAGGCGACGAGCGCCTTCTCGAGGTCACGCTGGAGGTCGGCCACCCCCTCGAGGCCCACGCTCAAGCGGATCAACCCGCCCCCGATGCCGAGCTCCTCGCGCGTGGCCTCCGGGACGGCGCCGTGGGTCATGATCGCTGGGTGCTCGATGAGGGACTCGACGCCGCCGAGGCTCTCGGCGAGCGTGAAGACCTTCGTCGTCTCCAGGAAGCGCCGCGCCGCTTCGAGGCCTCCCTCCACGTCGACGCTGATCATCCCTCCGAAGCCCTGCATCTGGCGTGCGGCCACGGCGTGCTGGGGATGGCTCGCGAGCCCCGGGTAGATCACCTTCGCGACGCCAGGCCGCCCCTCGCGCCAGCGCGCGAGCGCCTCGGCGCTCTCGGCGCTTCGGCGGACGCGCACCCCCAGCGTCTTGACGCCGCGGAGCACCAGGAAGCAGTCGAAGGGCGAGGGGATCGCGCCGACGGCGTTCTGGAGGAAGCGGAGGCGTTCGGCGAGCGCGTCGTCGCGGGTGACGAGGCAGCCGCCCACCACGTCGCTGTGGCCGTTGAGGTATTTGGTCGTGGAGTGCACCACGGCGTCCGCGCCGAGCTCGAGGGGTCGCTGCTGGGCGGGCGTGGCGAAGGTGTTGTCGACCACGACCATGCAGCCGCGCGCCCGGGCGCGTTCGGCGACCGCCGCGATGTCGACCACCTTCAGGAGCGGATTCGTCGGCGTCTCGATCCAGGCCATCTTCGCATCCGGCGCCGACAGCGCGGCCTCCGTCGCGTCAAGGTCCGTCATGTCGACCCAGGTCGTGGCGATGCCAAAGCCCGCCATCACGCGCTCGAGGATGCGGTGCGTGCCGCCGTAGACGTCGTCCGAGGCCACGACGCGGTCGCCGGGCGAGAGCGTCTGGAAGAGCGTCGTCATCGCCGCGCAACCGCTCGCGAAGGCCACGCCCTGGGCCCCCTCCTCGGCACCGTGCTCCAGCGCCGCGAGGCAGCGCTCGAGGGTGCGCCGCGTGGGATTGTCGGTCCGCGCGTACTCGAAGCCCGTGTGGTCGCCGGGGCTTCGCTGCGCGAAGGTGCTCGCGAGCACGATGGGCGGCATCACCGCGCCGTGCACCGCGTCCGGCGCCTGGCCCGCGTGGATGGCGAGCGTGTCGAGGTCGAGGTCGGAGTCCGTGTCGGCGGCCATGGCGAGGGCCCTACACGTTCGGGCTGGGGGCCGGCAATCGCTCGAGGCTCGTGCCGTGAGCACACGCCGCGAGCTCTTGCCCGGCGAGGGCCGCAAGGGCCAAGCTCCCGCTACCGGCTTTTCCGGCCTGGAGCTTTCATGACCTCTCGCGTCTCTCGACTTCTCTCCTTCGCCGCCCTCGCGGCCTCGCTCGCCGGCTGCGGTGACGGCGGCGCGTCGCAGTTCCTCGAGGCGGTATGGTTCCCGCACTGCGAGGGCGTCGACATCTCCTGCTCCACGACCGGCGTGGGCAACGACGCCCGGGGCTTCGCCGGCGGCGAGGTGGTCGGCTCCTGCGACCTCCGGAACGTCGGCGACAGCACGATCCTCAACTTCAGCGCCTCGGCGAACGCGCTCGGCAACGGCAGCCTCCAGATCCGGAACCTCCGCTTCCTCAACGACGGCTTCTCGGTGGTCGGGGACGACTGCAACGTGAGCTTCGTGGAGGACGGCGTTCCCTACGGCACCGGGAGCGTCCGCGACACCAGCGGCCGCTGCGGACCGGCGCCCCCCAGCGAGCTTCAGCCCTGCCAGGTGGTGGTCGACCTCGTCCCCGAAGGTGAGACCGGCATCGCCGATCGTACGCCCTACTCGGGTCAGATCGCGGACACCGGGCCGGAGGTGCGCGTGACCATCCAGTGCGTGAACGTCGGCAACCCGAACAGCCCCAACTCGCTCCGGCGCAGCCTGGGGCTCGCGCCGGGCCGGGAGCTCCAGGCCGCGCTCGTGCGGGGCGCGAACTGCACCGAGCTCACACCCTGAGCCGCGTGCTCGGGGCGGGCGAGCTCGCGGCGCTCGGCTGGCGCGCGGACGACCCGCTCACCGAGGACGATCTCACCGCGCGGGTGCGCGTGCTTCAGCGAAAGCGCGGGCATCGCTATTCCCTGGACGACGTGCTCACGGCGCGGCTGGCGGCCGCGGCGCGGCCCGACGCGCGCCGCGGCTGCGACCTCGGCTGTGGCCTCGGCTCGGTGCTCTTCAGCCTCGCCGATCGGCTGCCCGAAGCGTCCTTCGTCGGCGTCGAGGCGCAGGACGTGAGCCTCGAGCTCGCTCGGCGAAACCGCGCGAGGAGCCCCGTGGCCGCGCGCGTCACGCTCGTGGCCGGCGACCTCCGCGAGGCCTCGGTTCAGGCGCAGCTCCGCGCTCTCGGGCCCTATGACCTCATCAGCGGGACGCCGCCCTACGTGCCGCCGGGGCAGAGCACTCCGTCGCCGGATGCGCAGCGCGCGCACGCGCGCATCGAGCTCCGCGGCGGGGTGGAGGACTACCTGAGGACGGCCGGGCCGCTGCTGGCTCCCGGAGGGCGGGTGGTCGTGTGCTGCGACGCGCGCACCCCGGAGCGGGCCCAGGCCGGCGCTCGGGACGCAGGCCTGAGGCCCCTGAGCGCCACGAACGCCGTGCCCCGCGAGGGCAAGGACGCGCTCTTCGCCGTGTGGGTCTTCGGCCCCGCCGACGAGCCGGGCCCCGCCGACGTCGTGTGGGCGCCCCCCGTTGTGGCCCGCGCCGCGCATGGCGCGCGACCCGAGGCCTACCTCGCGCTTCGTCGCTTCTTCGGCCTGCCCCGGGAGGCGTCGTGACCGATCGGCGCCGGGAGGCGCTGACGCACGTCGGCGGGGCCATCGAGACCCAGGGCGATCCGGACCTCGCGGAGATCCTCCGGCGGGCGTGGGAGGCGGCCTCGGAGCGTGCCGGGTACGACGACGCCCTGACCCACGGCGTCCACGCCTACCCGGCCCGGATGCCCCCCTCGCTGGCCCGGGTGCTCTTCGACGCGCTCGCGCCGCGGCGCGTGCTCGACCCCTTCTGCGGGGCGGGGACCGTGCTCGTGGAGGCCCGGCTCGCGGGGGCTGCGGCCACCGGCGTCGACCTGAACCCGCTCGCGCTCCAGCTCGCGGCGGTGAAGACGCGCGCGACCACGCCGGCCGAGCGGGGGGCCTTCGTCCGGACGCTTCGCGCGGTGGCGGTGGCCTCGGAAGCCCGCGTGCGCGCCCGAGAGCCCGCCCGCGCGCCGCTCCGCGGTGAGGACCTGCGCCGCTACGGCCCGCACGTGCTGAAGGAGCTCGCGGGGCTCCTCGCGGAGATCCGCGCCGTGCGCGACAGGCGCATCCGCGCGGCGCTCGAGATGGTCTTCAGCGCCATCGTCATCAAGGTGAGCCAGCAGCGCGCGGAGACGGCCGAGCGCCTGACGCCGAAGCGCATCCGCAAGGGCCTCTCGACGGAGTTCTTCGCGCGGAAGGGCGAAGAGCTCGAGGCGCGCTGGGCGGAGCTCGCCGAGGCGCTGCCGCCGCATCGGCGCCGGGCCGCGTGGCTCGGCGTGCGCCGCGGGGGGCTCGAGGAGCGCGAGATCGGGGCCCGTCGTCACCTGCGCGAGCGCGCGGACCGGCGCCGCTGGGACGCGGAGCGCGGCGCGGCGCTCCGGGTGAGCGCCGGGCGTCTCGGGCCCCACGGGCTGCTCGTGTTGGTGCTCGGTGACGGGCAGATCGGCGGCGCGCGGATCCCGGCCGAGGACCAGGTGGCGGCCCTCGCGCCGGCGGCCGGCCTTCGCCCCGTCGCGCGGGCCTCGCCGCCCCGCCGGGACTGGACCGGAGGCCCTCCGCGCCGTGAGCACCTCCTGGCCCTCCAGCGAAAGCGCTAGCGCCAGCTTGCCTGCTGCTGCCCGCCGGTCGGAACCGCGCCCGGCTCCCGCAACGCCGCTCCCCCTCCGCCGACCCATCCCGCGAAGCCCAATAAATCCGCGTCTCGAACGTCTACCTCGACGTGGCGCGCGTGGAGCGGAAGACTCGAAGCGCGTCCCGAGCTCGCCCGGACGTCCCGCACGCGCCCACGCCCCCCAAAGCGCCGTCCCTCGTTTCCATGGCCTCCCAACCGAAGATCTGCCCCGTTTGCGGCACCGCGTACGATGCCGGGGCGCTCTTCTGCCAGCGGGATGGCTCGCGCCTGACCTCCGCCGTGGGCGCGCCGGACCCCTTCATCGGCACCGTCCTTCTCGGCCAGTTCCGCATCGACGAGGCCGTGGGGCAGGGCGGCATGGGCACGGTCTACCGGGCGACGCAGACGACCCTCGGCCGCAACGTGGCCGTCAAGATCCTCCATCCGGAGCTGACGCAGAACCCGGACGCGGTGCGCCGTTTCCACCGCGAAGCGCGCGTCGCCACGGCGCTCGAGCACCCCAACCTCGTGCGCGTCTTCCTCTTTGGCGAGCTCCCCGACGATCAGGGCCTTTACCTGGTCATGGAGTTCCTCGAGGGGCGCAGCCTCACCGCGCTGCTGCGCGAGGAAGGAGCCCTGCCGCTGGGGCGGGCGCTTCACCTCGCCACGCAGATCGCCGACGCCGTGGGGCACGCCCACGGCAAGGGCATCGTGCACCGCGACGTGAAGCCCGAGAACGTGCACGTCGTCACCCGGCACGGCGACCCCGACTTCGTGAAGGTCCTCGACTTCGGCATCGCGCGCCTGCTCTGGGACGACCAGTCCGTGATGACGCAGTCCGGCGTGATCTTCGGCACCGCTCGCTACATCTCCCCCGAGGGCGCCGCCGGTGAGGTCACGGACGCGCGGAGCGACGTCTACTCCATCGGCGTCCTCCTCTACCAGCTGCTCTCCGGGCGCACGCCCTTCGACGCCACCTCGCCCGTGGCGATGCTCATGAAGCACATCCACGACACGCCGCGGCCGCTGAGCCGTCGCGTGAAGAACGTGCCGCGAGCCGTCGAGGACGTGGTCATGCGCGCGCTCGCCAAGAACCCGGACGCGCGCTTTGCGAACGCCGGGGAGCTGGCCGAGGCGCTTCGTGCGGCCGCCGCCGGCGCGGGGCGCGCGCTCCGTCCCCGGCTCGGGCAGCGCCCCTCGCTGGC
>CALCTH010000709.1 GCA_937893795.1 uncultured Myxococcales bacterium
TTGATCGTGACCGGCGTGCCCGACTCCTCGAGGTCGAGCCACAGCTGCGCCGTCTGGGCCGGGACCCTGCGCTGCGTCGGCGCATCGGCCACGGGCGCGCTCGGGCAGCCCCGCCGGCGCCGGAGCCGGACGCTTCTCGACGTGCCGCTCCCCGGCCCCGCTCGGGGCCTCGCCGTCGGCCCGGACTTCACCTGCGCCCGGCTCGCCGACGGCCACCTGAGCTTCGGTGCCGGCTACGGCGTGCGGCCGCGCGCACCGGGGAGCGACTTCTCGAGCTCCGTGCGCAACCCGCCCACGCCGTAGCGATCCACACGGCCCACCACCCGGTAGCCCAGGGCGAGGTGGAAGCTGCGGTTGTCCGGCCGTTCCGAGCGCGCCGCGCAGCGGCGACGGCCTCGAGGTCCTCGAGGGCCTCGAGAAGCGCGCTCGAGGAGGCCCCACTCCTCGGTCGGTGCGAACGCCCGATGCGTGAGGGCGAGGACGAGGGGCAGCTCCTCGGCCCGCGCGAGGCGGCAGCGCACGCGCGACGATCCCATGGCCCCATCCTCGTCCCCGGTACCCCGCTGCGCACCGCCCTTGCGGCACGGGGGCCCCTCGTTCACCGTCCGGCGGTGCCCGGCGTCGTGCTCGTCGTCCCCTGCTACAACGAGGAGCGCCGGCTCCACGCAGACGCCTTCCTGCGCTTCGCGTCGCCGGGGCTCGGGCTCCGCTACGTCTTCGTCGACGACGGGAGCACCGACGGAACGCGGGCGCTTCTGGGCTCGCTCGTGGAGCGTCTGCCGGCCGCGGAGGTGCTCGCGCTCCCGGCCAACGGCGGGAAGGCCGAGGCCGTGCGCCAGGGAATGCTCCGCGCCGTGCACCTCGCGCGCGAGGATGCGAGCGGCGCGACCTTCGTCGGCTACTGGGACGCGGATCTCGCGACGCCGCTCGACGAGCTCCCACGCTTCGCCGAGGTGCTCGCGCGGCGCCCCTCCGTCGACGTGGTGTTGGGGACCCGCGCCAAGCTCCTCGGACGCGACATCGAGCGGAAGGCCCTCCGCCACTACTCGGGTCGCATCTTCGCGACGGCCGTCAGCGAGCTGCTGCGCCTTCCGGTCTACGACACCCAGTGCGGCGCCAAGGTCTTCCGCGCTTCGGTGGTGTCCGAGGCTTTCGCCACGCCCTTCCTCTCGCGCTGGATCTTCGACGTGGAGGTGCTGGCGCGCCTCGGGAGGCGCTATGCGGACGCCGGTGAAGAGCTCGCCGACCACCTCTACGAGCTGCCGCTGAGGCGCTGGCGCGACGTGGACGGCTCGAAGCTCGGTACCGGCGACGCGCTCCGCGCCGCGCGGGAGCTCGCGACCATCGGTTGGCGCTATCGCGACGTGGTACGCCGGGCCCGGTGAGGGCGCGGCTCGCTCGCGGCGAAGCCCTGGTCGCGCAGATCCCGGAGCGTCTCGAGCACCCGCTCGAGCGGTGCGCTCGGCGGAAGGCGGGGGTCCGTGACGGGCACCTCGACGCCGGGCGCGCCGAGCCAGAGCGTGTGCTGCGCCGCCTCCCGAAGCGTTTCCGAGACGACGGCGCTCTGCGTCCCCGTCACGCTCGTCGCATCGACGACGGCGACGCCGACGCGATGGCCGCGCTCGAGCACGTCCCGGAGCTCCACGACGTCCGCACCGGCACGCCGCAGGTCCTCGTCGAGCCCGTTCGCCCGCGGGCCGAGGAGCACCACGCCGAGGCCGAGGAGCGGGCGCGCCCGCACGCCGCTGACCACGGCCACGTCCTCGTCGGTGCGCAGCAGGCTGACCACCATGCGGGTACCCCGGCCGGGCTCGGACTCCACGAGGAGTGTCCCGCCGAGCCGGTCCACGAGGTGCTTCACGAGCGGCAGGCCGAGGCCCGTGCCGCCCTCCTTCGTCGTGTAGTAGGGCTCGAAGGCCCGCTTCTGCACGGCCAGGCTCATGCCCGGGCCGTCGTCGTCGATGATCACGCGGATGCGCTCGCCGTGCTCCGACCCGCCGACGCGAACGCGCCGGCCGCCGGCCTCGATGGCGTTCTTGAGCAGGTTCCACACGATGGACCGAAGATCCGTGTCGCGGGCGAAGGTGCGCAGGTCCGCGGCGATACGCCGCTCGAGGACCACGCTGCGCGCCCGCGCCAAGGCCTCGAAGCTCTCGACCAGGTCGATGAGGATGGGGGAGAGCTCCAGCGCGCGCGGTGGAAGCGAGGGCGGAGCGCTCTCGAGGGCCCGCCGGGTCCCCTTCGCGGAGCGCACCGTCGCGATGGCCGTCTGCTCGATCTTGAGCAGCGCGTCGCGCACGTAGCTCGGGTCCGACGAAGGGTGCCGCGCCATGGCGGCGAGGCTCGCCAGTGCCGTGAGCCCGTTCGTGAGCTCGTGGTTCAAGGTGGCCAGCTGCTCCTGCTCGCGCCCGCCGGAGCGTTGCGCGGGCGCCGCGCTGACGCGCGTGCTCTCGCCGTCGAAGGTCGCGGCCAGCCGCCACGCTCCCCGATCCGTGCTCACCGTGCGTGCGGCCCGACCCGTCTCGTAGGCCGCCGCGAGGAGCGCCTCGAGCTCGGCGCGCCCGGCGCCCGTGAGCTCCTCGAGGCCCGCGCCGAGGTCGCCCGTGAAGCCCACGCCGACGATTCGCTCGGCGGCGGGCGTCAGCGGCACGGCGCGCCCTTCGATCTCGCCGACCATGGGCAAGTCGAGGAGCACGGCGAGGCGCCGGTCGGGCTCGTCGAGGGGACGGCCGGGCTGGGTCACGTCCGCCAGCTCGAGCATCGCGTCGACGAGGGCCGAGGAGATCCCCTCACCGACCGCCGCCTCGGCGCTCTCTCGCGCCGTCGGACGGTCGCCGGTGCGAAGCGCACGTACGAGGCGGAGCAAATGCTCGTCGGGGTGGGGACGATTCATGACGCAAGGGCGGGGCATCGGGCGACGAGGACCAAGTCTCCTCGCCGCTCGGGCGCCGTACCTCTTTTCTGACGGATTCTAAGACAGGACCTGTACCCCGGGGTCCCAAAAGCAGGCCAATAATCGTCGCCGGTCGCGTGTGCTATCCCCCTGCGTCGCGTTCACGGGGCGGCGCCGGGAGCAGGCAGATGAGCAAGACGCGCGCGGGCCATTTCTTCGAGGATTTCGAGACCGGGCAGGAGCTCCGCCACGCAGTGCCACGGACCGTGACGGAGGGGGACGCGGCGCTTTACATCGCGCTCACCGGCGATCGGAGCCCGGTCCACTGCTCCGCGGAGTACGCCCGGCGCCTGGGCTACGCCCGGGAGACGGTGAACGACCTGCTGGTCTTCCACCTCGTCTTCGGCAAGACCGTCGACGACGTCAGCCTCAACGCGGTGGCCAACCTCGGATACGCGGGCCTTCGCTTCCTGCGACCGGTCTATCCCGGCGACACGCTTCGCGCCGTGAGCACCGTGCTCGGCACGAAGGAGAACTCCTCCGGCAAGACGGGGGTGGTCTGGGTTCGCACGACGGGGACGAACCAGCGCGACGAGGTCGTGCTGGAGTACGTGCGTTGGGTGATGGTCCACAAGCGGGACCCGGCCACGCCGACGGGCCGCAAGGACGTGCCGGTCGTCCCCCGGGAGGTGCCCGCCAGCGAGCTCGTCGTGCCGGAGACCCTGTCGTTGGCGGGCCGGGAGCCCTGGGCCACGGGCGGTCCCTTCCTCTTCGAGGACTACGAGGTGGGCGAGGTCATCGACCACGTGGACGGCATGACCATCGAGGAGTCCGACCACATGCTGGCGACGCGCCTCTACCAGAACACGGCCAAGGTCCACTTCGACGCGCACGCGATGAAGGCGAGCCGCTTCGGCCGCCGGCTCATGTACGGCGGCCACGTGATCAGCGTGTGCCGGTCCTTGAGCTTCAAGGGGCTCGAGAACGCCCTCGGCATTCTGGCCTTCAACGGTGGCGCCCACGCCAACCCGACCTTCGCCGGCGACACGCTCTACGCGGCCACGGAGGTTCTCGACGCCGCGCCGCTCAACGAGGAGCTCGGGGCGCTTCGCCTGCGCCTCGTCGGCCTGAAGAACCGAGACGCGGAGCTACCGCCGCTCCGCGTCGAGAAGGACGGCAAGAAGCGCTACCACCCGCAGGTGGTCCTCGACCTCGACTACTGGGTCGCCATGCCGCGGCGCTGACACTCCGCGCAGTTTCTTGACCGCGCAGGTCTCGCTCCGGCATTCGAACGCTGGAGGCAAGAGCCCATGACGCGCGACGAGCTGGTCGAGACCCTGAAGGAGCTGCTCCGAGAGGTGCTGCGCGCCCGCTTCGACGGCGCGGCCTACGCCAAGCTCGCGCGGGCCCACGGCTACGCCGACGGCTACATGCGCGCGCTCCTCGATGCCGGCCTCGTGGAGAAGCGCGAGCTGCTCAAGGTGGTCGGCGCCGAACGCCGGCGCTTCGTCGACGCCGCCTGAGCGCGGCGCCGACGCGCGGGCCCCGGGCGCGGCGCTACTGGATGTCGACGCCGGCCAGCGAGACCTCGGCGGTGATCTGCCAGGCGTTGCAGTCGGTCATGCCGTCGCAGCCGCCCAGCGTGCAGCCCGTGTCGTCACAGGTGGAGTCCGGCAGGACGACCCAGGTCGTGCGGTTGTCGGGGTCACACTCCTCGGAGAAGTTTCCGGTCTGCGCCAGGAGCTGGCAGAGCGGCCCCGAGAGCGGCGGGTTGTTGACCTCGAAGTCGATGACGTCGGCGATGGTGACGAAGGTCTCGAAGCGGCCGCCCGCCGAGAAGCCGATGTTCGGCACCGAGGTGTTCCGCGCGCCGGCGCAGGTCCGGTCGTCGTAGAGCTCGATGTCCGAGAAGGTCGTGTCGCTCAGCGGGAACTCGAGCAGGATGGCGCCGGCCGCGTTGAACACGGGGATGGAGACGAAGTCCGAAGGCCCGTCGAAGTTCAGCGTGTCGAACTCGCCGGACGTCCCGTAGGTCGCCATCACCGACGGCGGGTTCCAGCGCGAGGCGTCGGCCTTGAGCGGGTTGGGCGACTCCGTGTCGACCTCGGCCTCGTCGCTCGGGAGCCGAAAGACGGGGCCGTCCTCGCGGAGCCCAGCGCCCATGGCCACGGATACGCTCCCCTCGGCGCCGGTGACGCGCAGCATCCAGTTGAAGCGCTCCTCGTCGATGGCCTGCTGCAGCAGACCGTTGATGAGCGGCGTCGCGGTGAGCGAGCCCGGCGAGAGGAAGCGGATCGAGCTCAGTCGAAGCTGGACGTCGTCGAGGCGGCTCGCGTTGGAGGCTCGGGAGCAGCAGGGAAGGGAGAGTCCCGCCTCGTCGGGAATCGCAGGACCGCGCGGGCATTCGCCGCCCATGCCGCCGCCGTCACCCCCGCCCCCATCGGGCAGGCTCCCGAAGATGGGCGGGTCGATCTCGTCCGTGGTGCACCCCCCGAGGCAGAGCGCACCAGCGAGGGCAAGCAGGGAAAGTCGCTTCATGGTTCCGTCACACTCCTCTGCGCGGGCCCCTTCGCGGCACCCCGGCGAGCGGCCGTGGCGCGAGGAGGGAACCCCAGTGCCGCGACACCCCGCGCGGCCAGCGTGGAGAATGTCACGCACCGGGAAAGTCCACCAGCCTTCGGAAGGCGGTGACCCGCTCGTCGATCTCGCCGGCGTCCAGCGTGAGGAGGTCGGTCACCCCGATGCCGGCCACGCAGCGGCTCGCGAGCGTCGAGCCGTGAATCACCGCGGCCCTCAGCGAGTCGGGGTCCACGGCGTCGCGGCCGGCAAGGTAGCCGAGGAAGCCGCCGGCGAAGGAATCGCCCGCGCCCGTCGGATCGACGGCGGCCATGGGGAAGGCCGGCGCGCTGAACATCTGCTCGCCGGCGAAGAGCCAGGCGCCGTATTCGCCCTGCTTGATGACGAGGCTCTTCGGGCCGAGGTCGAGCAGGTCGCTGGCGACGTGGACGAGGTGATGGCGCCCCGACAGCTGCCTCGCCTCCTCGTCGTTGATCACGAGCACGTCGACGCGCGGGAGCAGCTTCAGCAGATCGTCTCGGGCTCCGTCGATCCAGAAGTTCATGGTGTCGGCCACCACGAGCTTCGGGTTCCGGACCTGGTCGAGCACCTTCAGCTGCAGCGCCGGTGCGATGTTCCCCAGCATCACGTAGGGCGTGTCGCGGTAGGACTCGGGGATCTCGGGCATGAAGTCCGCGAAGACGTTGAGCTCGGTCTTCAGCGTCGTCCGGCTCGTCAGGTCGTCCGTGTAGCGGCCCTCCCAGTGGAAGGTGAGGCCGTCCGCCACGGTGAGGCCTTCGAGATCGATGCCGCGGTCCCGGAACATGGCGATGGCGTCGTCGGGGTAGTCACGGCCGACCACGCCCACGAGGCGCACGTCGGTGAAGTGGCTGGCGGCGAGCGAGGCGTAGGTCGCGGCGCCACCGAGCACCTTCGGGTGCGTTCCGAGCGAGTTGTGGAGGGTGTCGAAGGCGACGGAGCCGACGACGAGGATGGGCTGATTGGCGCTCACGCGCTCTCCTTACGAGTGTCGATGGGCTGGAGGTGCCGCAGGGGCCCTCGGGAGGGGGGCCGGCTTCAGAGATACCTGCCGATGAGCGGCGCGAGCTTCGCCTTGGCGTCCGCGGTGATGCGCGCCGGGTCCGTGAGGATGGCGTGCTTCAGGGCCGTGCTGGCGGGGCTCGCGGAGGGGTCCGGCAGGCGCGTCGCGACGGCGCGCAGGATATCTTTGGCCGTCTTGGTGTTCGCGCGCATGACCGAGAGCACGGCCTCGACGGAGACGGACTCTTCGCTCTCGTGCCAGCAGTCGTAATCGGTCGCGAGCGCCAGCGTCGCGTAGGGGAGCTCGGCCTCGCGCGCGAGGCGCGCCTCCGGCAGGTTGGTCATGCCGATGACGGCCACGTCCCAGCTGCGGAAGGTCAGCGACTCGGCCCGCGTCGAGAACTGGGGACCCTCGATGCACACGTAGGCGCCGCCCACGTGCACCGTGGCGCCCACCTCCTGCGCGGCGTCGCGGAGCGCGGCCTGGAGCGCGGCGTCCACGGGCTCCGCCAGCTCGACGTGCGCGACGACGCCCACGTCCTCGAAAAAGGTGTTCGCGCGCGAGCGCGTACGGTCGATGAACTGGTCGGGCAGCACCATGTGCCCGGGGACGATCTCCTCCCGCATGGAGCCGACGGCGCTCACGCTGATGATCTGCTCGGCGCCGAGGGCCTTCAGCGCCAGCAGGTTCGCGCGGTAGTTGATCTGGTGGGGCGGGATTCGGTGCCCGCGGCCGTGGCGCGGCAAGAAGAGGAAGCGCTGGCCCTCCAGGGTGCCGGAGACGATGACGTCGGACGGCTCTCCGAAGGTCGTCTTTACCGTGTGCTCCTCCGTGTTCTCGAGGGCCTCCATGGCGTAGAGGCCGCTGCCCCCGATGACGCCGACGGTGCGCTGAGTCATGGCCCGAGCCCTACCACACCGAGGCGGAAGCGCCCGCGCCGTGCTTCCCTTCACTTTTTCGGTCACGAACGGAGAGCTGGCGCCCATAGGCGGTGCAGCACGAGGCTGCCTCGACCCACGGACCTGCCCCATGCTCAAGAATGCCCTCTTCGCCTTCGTTCTCTTCGCCCTCGGCGCCGCCGGCACCTACGCCGTGACGGCCCGCGACGCCTGCAGCTGCGAGACCTGCGACTGCGGCGACCCCTGCCCCTGCAGCCTCGACGCCGCCAGCTGAGGCACTCATCTCCCCGGGTGAGCGAGAGCGGCTCAGCGCCGCGATGCGACGCCTCGCCCTCGGCGAGCGTGCGGCCATGGACCCCGTCCACCGCGGGCTATGGCCCCCGCTCCTGGCCTTTTGCCGGAAGCTCCTCGGCGACGACGCCGCGGCCGAGGACGCGGCCCAGCGGGCGCTGATCACGCTCTTCGAGGATGCGCCGCGTTTCGACCCGGGCGGCGACGTCCTGGCCTGGGCGACGAGCCTCGCGGCCTGGGAGTGCCGGAGCGAGCGGCGCCGTCGTCAGCGCCGTCGCGAGGACGTCCTGGAGGCGGCCCCGCCGCGAAGCGCCGGGACCACGCCGGAGGCCGCCGTGGAGCGGCAGGAGCTCGACGCGGCCCTGCGCGGGCTCTTCGATGGTCTGGACCCGACCGACCAGGAGGTCATCGAGCGCGTGCTCGCCGGTGAGCGCCTCGGCCCACGGGACCGGAAACGCAAACAACGTGCCCTCGCCCGGATGCGGCAGCGCTGGATGGAACGCTGGGAGAAGAGCCATGGATGAGCCCACCGCGATGCGCGCCGCCGCGCTGGAGGCGGCGTTCCGCCGCGGGCGCCGCCGAAACGCGCTCGAGGAGGCGCTACCGGCCGCGGGCTACGCGCTGCTCGCGCTCCTCGTGGCGGGGCCGAGCTATGCCCTGCCCCTCGGCCTCGTTCTCTTCGCGGCGGGCGCGGCCCTCGCCTACGTGGGCGGGGACGCATCCACCGGCGTCGGGCCGGGTCTGCGCGCCGGGCTCCTGCCCTTCGCCTTCGCCCATGTGGCGAGCCGCGCCGGTCACGTCTGCATGGCGGGCGGGTGCACGTCGCTCTGCATGCCCGCGTGCGCCCTTGGCGGCGTGCTCGGTGGCGCCTACGTCGCGTGGCGCCTCGGGGAGCGCCGCTCGGGCCTCGGCGGCTGGCTCGTGGCTACGGCGGCGGTCGCCGGCGTCGGGCTCATGGCCTGCCAGTGCATCGGCCTCGGGAGCCTGATGGGCCTCATGGCCGGCCATCTGGCGGGCAGCGCCGGCCTTCTGCTCCGGCCCACGCTCCGGGCGACGTAGGCTCCCGGGGTGACGACCCTCGACGTCTACCTGGATTTCATCTCGCCCTATGCCTACCTCGGCTGGCACGGGGTGAAGCCGCTGGCGGCCGCGCGCGGCGTGACGCTCCGGCCCCGTCCCGTGCTCTTCGCCGCGCTCCTCGGAGCGCACGGACACAAGGGGCCCGCCGAGATCCCACCCAAGCGGCGGTGGGTGTTCCGAGAGACGGCGCGCCGCGCCGCGCTCGCCGGGCTGCCCTTCGGACCGCCGCAGAGCCATCCCTTTCGCCCGCTCCTGGCGCTCCGCGCCGTGCTCGCGGCGCCGGAGCTGGACCGGCCCGCTCTCGTCGACCGCTTCTTCGCCGAGAGCTGGGGCGGCGAGGCCAGCCAGGGACTCCAGGACCCGGAGACCGTCGCCCGCCGTGCGGACGAGGCCGGCCTCGACGGCCCGGCGCTCGTGGACGCGGCGGGGACCGACGCGGTGAAGGCGGCGCTTCGGGAGGAGACCGACGCGGCGCTCGGCCGGGGCGTGTTCGGCGTGCCGAGCTTCGTGGTCGGCGAGGAGCTCTTCTGGGGCTTCGACGCGCTCGATCTCCTGGCGCTCCACCTGGACGGCGAGGACCCGCTCGACCCGGACGCAGCGGCGCGCTGGGAGGCGCTGCCGGCCTCCGCCGTGCGGCGTGGCGCCTAGCCTCAGCCAGCGAGGTCACCTCCGAGCTTGGCCGCCGTGCGATGGCCGCGGGCGTCGGCCTCCGGCCTCAGCCGCCGAGCTTGGCGATCTCTCGGCTGCGGGCGAGGAGCACGACGGCCGTCAGCGTGGCCAGCGCCGCCGCGAGCGAGCCTCCGACGGCCAGGAGCCCCGGCGCCGAGCCGGTCAGCGCGAGGGCGGCGCCGCCGGCGGGGAGGAGCCCCGCCACGAGAGCGGCGGGACGTGGGGTCGTGGCCGGAAGCGAGCGCCCGGCGGCGAGGCCCCAGAGCGCGAGGCCGACCACGGCCAAGGCGAGAAGCGCGGCGAGGCCGAGCTGGGCCGCGGCGCTGCCGCCGCTGGCCTCGAAGCCCGCGGCGAAGAGCGTGCCTCCCGTCGGGAGCATCTCGCCCCGCACCAGGACCTCCTGTAGCCGGGACGGCGCGGTGTTCTCGAGCGTGCGCGCCGTGGTGTTCACCATCATGCGGAAGGCTCGACCCTCCTGGACCTCGAGGGCCAAGTCCGCCGGCGCCCCGTCGAGCTCGAAGGTGGGGTCGCCCACCATGCCGCGCTCGAGGCCGAAGCTCAGGTTGGGGTTCCGCGGCGTCCCGCCCACGAGCCGCACGTAGCCCTCGTAGCGTCGGTCTCCTTCGGCCCGGTCGTTGGCCGTCGCGATGGGCACCGTGTAGAAGCGGCCCTCGACGAGGGGGCGGGTGAGCTCGCTTCGCGTGCGGTAGGCGCCGCTCGCGACGAAGGCCATCACGAGGGCCGTCGCGACGACGGCCTGCAGAAGGGGCATCGCCACGGCGGTGGCCGCGCGCGCGCGCACACCGGATCCGAGCGTGTGGGCGCGCGCCTCGACGCCGACCGTGGCCGCCTGGGGCATCATCACGTGGAGCGCCGCGGCCGTGGCGATCTCTCCAGCGAGAGCGCCGGTGAAGGGGCCCGCCGCCTCGACGCCGTTCACGGCGTCACCGAACGCGCGGCTGAGCACGGCGACGGCGCCCGCAGAGTCGGCAAGCGCCGCCCACGCGCCGGCCGCCACGACCGTGACGAGGCCGGCGGCGGCGACCCAGCCGAGGAGGGCGGCGCCGCCGGGAGAGACGAGCGCGGCCAGCGCGAGC
>CALCTH010000710.1 GCA_937893795.1 uncultured Myxococcales bacterium
CGCGGCGGGGCTTCGGGAGCGGGCGGAGGCGCTGCGGCGGCCGGCGTTGACGCCGGCGGCGACGATGGCCGCGGTGACGACGGCGCCGGTGACGATGGCGCCGGTGACCATGGCCGCGATGCGCGGGGAGTCGGTGGGATCCTCGGGCAGGGGCAGGGGCAGGGGCAGGGGCACGGTGGGAGAGGACGACGTGGCGCCTGTGATGGAGACCGCGGTGTCCACTTCTGCGGACCCCCGGCAGGTGGCGCGGGACTGCAACTACGACAACCGCTGCATCGTCCGGAGCCTCTCGGGGCGGGCGAACAGCGCGCGCGCGCTCTCGCTGCTCATCGAGACGCACCGGCAGCTGGGCCAGAGCCGGGCCATGCAGCGCGAGATGCGGACCTTCCTGCGCCGCTATCCCAACGACGCGCGGGCCGAGGGCTACCGGCAGCAGCTGCAATAACGGCGATCGGCGCTTCGAGGCCGGCCGAGAGCGAGCGCATTGCCCGCGTTTTTCGGTATTTCCGGTCTGTTGCACCGATCGAGGCGCGCGTGCTACGCACCGCGCTGCGCCGGGGGAACCCGTCGCGAGGAGGATGTGAGCTCAATGCGCCGGTCGTTCACGCGCGCCCTTTTCGTCGCGGTCTTCGCGGCTCTGACGGTGCCTGCGGGCGCGAATGCCCAGCAACTCGAGATGGGCGGGGCCGACCTGCACCTGTTCCGGCCGGCCATCGACTCGAAGGGCCACCTGACGGTCAACGGCACCGACATCCTCGGGCACCTCGACTTCAGCTTCGGCCTGGTCCTCGACTACGGCCGCGACATCCTCGACTTCGACGGGTACGAGCACAACAACGGCGTCGGCGCGTTCGACGCCTCGCGCACCGACCACATCGTCGACAACTACTTCACCGGTACGCTCTCCGGAAACCTCGGCATCAAGAACTGGATGGTCGTTGGCCTCCAGCTCCCCATCTCGCTCATCAGCGGGCCGGCGGTGCAGGTCCAAGAGGGGATCTACAACGACGACAACGAGCGCGAGCCACGCGGCCTCGACAGCCAGGGCATCGGCGACCTCACGCTCCACGCCAAGGTGCGCTTCACGCGCGCCGAGCGCGACCCGCTCGGCTTCGCCGCCATCCTCCGCCTGCAGCTGCCGACGGGCGACGACGCCACCTTCCGCGGCGAGCCGGGGTTCACGATCTGGCCCTCCTTCGTCACGGAGTGGCGTCCCATTCGGCGCATTCGCCTCAGCGGCGAGCTCGGCTACCGCCTGAACGTGGGCGACGGCGCCTCGTTCCCCGTCGGCGGTCGTACCGAGCCGAACGGCGTCGTCATGATGAACGAGGACCTCAACGCGGTCGACGCGCAGCTGGTCCGGGGCACGCCCTACGCCTACGACGACCTGCTGACCTACGGCGTCGGCGCCTCGTTCCGCCTGGGCAGCAGCCTGGACCTCGTCGCCGAGGTCTACGGCACGACCATCGTCTCGGCGATCGGCGACGAGGGGAGCACGAGCATCGAGGCCCTCGGCGGCCTGAAGATCTTCGTGCAGGAGTCGAGCTACCTGCAGCTTGGCGCCGGCGGCGCGATCACGCCCACGAGCTTCCAGGCCGCGAACCTCCGCTTCACCGCGGGCTTCGTGTTCGAACCGAGCATCGGCGACCGCGACGGCGACGGCTTCAAGGACGACGTCGACCAGTGCGTCAGCGAGCCGGAGGACTACGACACCTTCGCCGACGAGGACGGCTGCCCGGACCCGGACAACGACCGCGACGGCATCATCGACGACCTCGACGAGTGCCCGCTCGTGCCGGAGGACCGGGACGGCGACGCCGACGACGACGGCTGCCCGGAGGGCAACGAGGGCGACCGCGACGGTGACGGCATCCTCGACGACGTCGACGACTGCCCGGACGACCCCGAGGACCGCGACGGCTTCGAGGACGAGGACGGCTGCCCGGAGCTCGACAACGACGAGGACGGCATCCTCGACACGGACGACCTCTGCCCGGACGACCCGGAGGACGCCGACGACTTCCAGGACGGCGACGGCTGCCCGGACCCGGACAACGACGAGGACCGCATCCTCGACGTGGACGACTCGTGCCCGAACGACCCGGAGACCTACAACGGCAACGACGACGAGGACGGCTGCCCGGACACCGGTCTCGTGATCGTCGAGAGGGACACCGTCGTCATCCTCGAGAGGATCTACTTCGAGACGGACAGCGCCGAGATTCAGCCGCGCTCCTTCCCGCTCCTCGACGCGGTCGCGGCCACTTTGATCGGTCAACCGCAGCTCCTGCTCATCGAGATTCAGGGACACGCCGATGAGCGCGGCGACGACGACTACAACCTCGCGCTGACCCGCGACCGTGCCGCGGCCGTCGTGGAGGCCATGGTGCAGCGTGACGTCGGCCGCGGTCGCCTGCGGAGCGCCGGCTACGGCGAGCGCTGCCCGGTGAACCCGCGGAGCAACCCGCGCGCCTGGGACCAGAACCGTCGCGTGGAGTTCAAGATCATCGAGACCGATGAGGGGCCGACGGGCGTCGAGGTGGCGTGCCCCGCCGCCGCCGAGCTCGTCGAGGGTGGCCAGGCTCCGCCTCCGCCGCCGCGGATCATCACGGCGCCGCCCCCCACGCGCGACTGAGTCGCGGGGGCGCGCGTCGCGCGCTCCTCACACCGCCATTGATTACCGCTCCGGGGACGGTATTCTCCGGACTCGACCTTGAGAGAGACGAAAGGGCGATGAGTCGGGAGCGGTTTCGCGAGTTGATGGAGGACGCCGTAGTGGGCCTCCCTCACGACCTCAAGAGTGTGCTGCGTGTCGTCGAAGACGAGGACGTCGATGACGACGCCCGAGTCGTCGTCGCGGGCTCGCTCCTTCACGTCCTGAGCCGAGGTACGGCGGTGCCGGGTGTCCGCGGGCACCTCCAGCACGCGGGCAGCGTGCTGCTCATCCGCCTCGCTCTCGAGCGCGCCTGCGAGGCGTCGCCGGAGGCCATGGCCAAGCACCGCGAGGGCGCGCCGGAGCTCTTCGATGCGCTCGAGGAGCATCTCGAGGTGAGCCGCGCCTTCCTCGGCGAGGGCATGAAGCTCCTCGAAGAGACGCGCGGCAAGCTCCCCAAGCTCAACCACGAGGGCCACGCGGCCGAGGCCTGCGTGCGCGACGAAGAGTCCATCAACTGGCTCTACGACGCGGTCATCGAGGCCCCGGTCGAGATCCTCGAGGACATCGACGAGGACGACGTGCAGCGCGAGATGAAGGGCGTCGAGCAGATAAGGAAGAACCTGCTCCGCCGCCTCGGTCGCTGAACGCCTCGGTCCGTCCCGCAGGCCCTGCTATGGTCCGGCCGATGTCCTCGGGCGAGACACCCCAGCGCGCCGGGGACACCGGTGCGTCGGACACCGGTGCGTTGGATACCGGCGCGTTGGACACCGGCCCGTCGGACTCGGCGCCCGGGACGCCACGTTCCGGGCGCCACGCCCGCGTCGCCCCGGCGCCGGACCCCGCGGGGCCCGTCCAGCGGGTGCCGCCGACGGCGGAGAACGACGACCCGCTCGTCGGCAGCTTCCTGAACGGCCGCTACCGCATCGAGGGCGTGCTCGGCGCCGGAGGGGTCGGGGTCGTCTACCGGGCCGAGCACACGGGGCTCCGGCAAAAGGTCGCCGTGAAGGTGCTCCGCCACGGCTTCCAGGACGTGGAGCTCGTGCGCCGGCGCTTCGAGCGCGAGGCGAAGGTGCTGAGCGCGCTCTCGCACCCGAACATCGTCGCGCTTCGCGACTTCGGCATCGACGAGGGGCGTCCCTACTTCGTCATGGAGATTCTCGAGGGGCGGACCCTCGGCGACCTGATCGACCAGGAAGGGCCGCCCGCGCCGCATCGGGCCCTCTCCATCGCGCGCGGCGTGCTGCGCGGTCTGGCCTATGCGCACCAGATGGGCGTGCTCCACCGGGACCTGAAGCCCGCCAACGTGTTCCTGCAGCGCCTGCCGGACGACCCGGACCACGTACGCCTGCTCGACTTCGGCCTGGCGAAGCGCTACGAGCTCGTGGCCGGCGAGCCGCCCGTCCGCGCGGAGCGGCGGACGGATCTGCTCCGTGCGCACCTCATCGAGCCTGTGCCGGACCCGCAGGACGTGCGCCCGGGCCTCGAGCTCCGCGAAGAGCTCGAGCACGTGCTGCTCAAGGCCCTCGCGAAGGAGCCTGGCGGGCGCTACGCGGACGCCGGGGAGTTGCTCGCGGCGATGGACGCGCTCCCCCTCGCGGCCGCGGTCTACAGGCCGCCCTCGCAGGCCGAGACGTCGCGCGCGTCGACGACCACGCCGCGGGCCCTCGACCGCCCGAAGACCGCGCCGCCGCCGGCCCCGCGACCGTGGATTCCCATGGCGCTGGTGGCGCTCGGCCTCGCGGC
>CALCTH010000711.1 GCA_937893795.1 uncultured Myxococcales bacterium
AGTGTCCCGTCAGCGCCCGGTAGAGCCCGACACCGACGGCGTAGAGGTCCGCGCGCCCGTCCAGCGCCTCACCGCGCGCCTGCTCGGGCGCGACGTACTCGGGCGTGCCGCAGATCATGCCCTGGGCCGTCAGCCGCGGACCCTTCGGCGCCGTCAGCTGGGCGATGCCGAAGTCGCACACCTTGGCCTGCTCGCGCCCGTCGTCGCTTCGCACGACCACCACGTTCTCGAGCTTGAGGTCCCGGTGCACCACGCCCGCCGCGTGCGCTACCTCGAGCGCCTCCAGGACCTGGCCGAAGAGCGCACCGAGCCGCGCCGGGCTGGGCGCGGGGGTCTCGCTCACGAGAGTGAGCAGATTCGGCCCGCGGAGGCGCTCCATGGCGAGGTAGGGCGTGCCGTCCGGGTCCATGCCGTGGTGAAGCAGCCGCACGACGTGCGGGTGCCGAAGCGACTCGGTGACGCGCGCCTCGCGGTCGAAGCGCCGGAGAAGCGTGGCGTCGCGGGCGAGCTCCGGGTGGAGCAGCTTGAGCGCCACCTCTCCGCCTCCGGCCTCGTCCCGGGCCCCGTAGACGGCGCCCGTGGATCCGACGCCCAGCACGCTCTGCAGCCGGTACCGCCCGTCCACCACCTCGCCGAGGCGTCGCCGCGGGTCCTTCCGGCGGGGACGTCGCGCGCCACCGTCCGGCGTGGTCCCGCCGCAGCTGGGGCACACCGTCGCGCCCGGCAGCATGCGGGCGGAGCAGGAAGGGCATCGCACGAAGCGCTCACTATGGGGAGCCGCGAGGGAAGGTGCACGTCCTGGCGCCACTTTCCTGGGAACGCCGGGATCGCATCCTGATTGACCCACCTTCGGCGCTTTCAGTAGGGTGCCGCCTACATCCGGGGTCATCCCGGACAGGAGGCGTCGTGATCGTCTGCCCCCGGTGCGGCAAAGAGAACCAGGATCATTATAAGTTTTGCCTGGGCTGCGGCGCTGAGCTGCCCCGGGACGCGGCCCAGCCGAAGAGCTTCACGGCGCCCACGCCACCGGCGGGTCTGCCCGCCGGCGACGGAGGGTTCGCGCCGCCCGGCGGTTTCTCACCCTCCGCCCCGCCGGGACCGGCGCCCCAGTCCGTCACGCAGCCGCCCCCCGCAGCTCCCGTTGCGGCTCCGGTTCCCGCGCCCGAGCAGCCGGCCCCGACCTTTGGCGGCGCGGCCGCCGACGGTCCCCTCGACTGCCCGCAGTGCGGCGCCAAGGTGCCGCCCAACTTCAAGTTCTGCGGCAGCTGCGGCTTCGACATGACCGCCGTTCGCGCGGCCTCCGCGCCGGCGGCGGCGCCGCCGGCCATCTCCGCGGCGCCCCCCGCAGCCGCTCCGGTACCCATGCCCGCCTCGGGCGGCGGGCGCCTCGTGCTCATCCGGCCGGACGGGACCGAAGGCGAGAGCTTCCCCTTGGAGGGTACGACGACCGTGGGCCGGGAGACGCCGGGTCCCTTCGGGGCCGACAGCTATCTCTCGCCGAAGCACGCCGAGTTCCGCTTCGACGGCGGCCGCCTCGTCGTGCGCGACCTGAACAGCCTCAACGGCGTGTACGTGCGCATCGAGCGTGAGGTGCCGACGCCGCTCGGCGATGGCGCGGTCTTCCGCATCGGCCAGGAGATCCTCCGCTTCGAAGCCTACGGGCCGCCGACCTCGGCCGCTGACGGCGCGGAGCCCATGGGCAGCCCCAACCCCGGATACGTCGGCCGCCTCCGCCTCGTGACGGGCCGCGAGACCCACGGCAACGCGCATCCCATCGGTCCGGACGGCATGCGCCTGGGCCGTGAGCGCGGCGACGTGATCTTCCCCGAGGACGGCTACGTGTCGGGTCTCCACTGCGAGCTCAAGCGCGGCGAAGACGGCACGATGTACCTCACGGACGTGGGCTCCTCGAACGGGACCTTCGTGCGCGTCGTGGGCGAGGTGACCCTCGACCACGGCACCCTCCTGCTGATGGGTCAGCAGCTCTTCCGCGCCGAAGCGGGCTGAGCGCGGGGGCGGGCGGCGCGGCGCGCTGGGGAATGCCTCAGCGCGTCTCGTCGATGTCGTTCACCGAGGGCAACTTGCGCACCTCGGAGAGACCAACCTTGACGCAGCGCTGGACGATCCAGGAGAGGGAGCGGTCGAGCCGCGCCGCCTCGTGCTGGATTTCCTCGAGCATGGACTCCGGAAAGTAGAGGCTCTGCTTGCGCTTGTCGGTTCCGGCCATCGTGCTCTCGCGTTCCGCTCCAGGGGAACGGCGACGATAGCGTGTGGGCGGTTCGCCTTCCACCACGACGGCATGAAGTCTGCGATGCTCGGGCATGTCCGTGTCTCCCTCCGCGCGCCGGACCACGCTCGCCACGCTCCTCCTCGGGGTGCTCCTCGGCCTGGCCCTGGCGCCGGCGGGAGCCCGCGGTGAGGACTCCCCCTTCGCGAAGCTCTCCGTGCTGGCTCGGGCGCTGGTCCACGTGGAGACCAGCTACGTGGAGCCCGTCGACGACGACGCGCTGATCGAGGGCGCGATCGCCGGGATGGTCGGGACCCTCGATCCCCATAGCGTCTTCCTCGACGCCGAGGCCTACCGTCGCCTGCAGGACGACACGGCGGGCCGCTTCGCGGGGGTGGGCGTGGAGATCAGTGTGCGGGATGGCTGGATCATCGTGCTCGGGGTCTTCGAAGGAGGGCCGGCCGCGGAGGCGGGGCTTCGCCCCGGGGACCGCTTTCTGGCCATCGACGGACGCGTCGCGCGCGACCTGCGCATCGCCGAGGCCGTCGGGCTGATGCGCGGCCCGCCGGGGACCACCGTGCGGGTGGTGATTCGCCGGGAGGGGGCGGAGGGGGACCTCCCCTTCGCGCTGCAGCGCGCCGTCATCGAGGTGCCCCCGGTCGACGCGCGACTCCTCGAGGACGGCGTGCTCCACGTGCGCGTCACGGCCTTCCAGGAGCAAACCACGGCGCAGCTCGAGGCCGCCCTCGACCGGGCTCTCGCCGAAGCCCCCGAGGGCACGCTCGCGGGGGTGCTCCTCGACCTCCGCGGCAACCCCGGTGGTCTCTTGCGCGAGGCTGCGGCGATGGTCGATCTCTTCGTGCGCGAGGGTGTCATCGTGTCGACGCGTGGCCGCGGCGACCGGCTGCTCCGGGAGCTCCGTGCCCACGCGCGCGGAACGCGCCCCGAGTGGCCTCTCGTCGTCCTCGTGGACGGCTATTCGGCGAGCGCGTCGGAGATCGTGGCCGGCGCGCTCCAGGACCACGAGCGAGCGGTGCTCGTCGGGACCCGGACCTTCGGGAAGGGGAGCGTGCAGCACGTCATCGAGCTGCCCGACGGAAGCGCCATGAAGCTGACCGTGGCGCGCTACACGACACCCTCGGGGCGAAGCATCCAGGCGCGCGGCAGCGACCCCGACGTGGTGGTCGAGGCGGTCCCTCCCGAGGCCCTCGCCGCGGCGCGGACCCGGGGCGCGCTCCAGCTGCGCGA
>CALCTH010000712.1 GCA_937893795.1 uncultured Myxococcales bacterium
GCTCGGCCTGGCGCCGGGTCTCGGCGTCGTCCGCCGCCTGGCGCGTGGTCTCGAGCACGTCGCGCGGGCCACCGAGGGCGCCCGGAGGCTGCGCCGCGGCGGGCATGGCGAGGGCGAGGGCGAGGGCGAGGGTCGCGCGCCGCATCATCGGGCCTCCTCGCTCGCGTCGTCGTCCGCGCTGGCCGCGGCCGCCTCGAAGCGGTGACCGCAGCTCTTGCAGAAGACCGCGTCGCTCTCGTTGTCCGTACCGCAGCTCGGGCACTCCTTCCGCTCGGGGACCGCGACGGTCTCGGCGACGGTCTCCGCGACGGGGGTCTCGACCTCGGCGGGCGCGCGGGCGGCCTCGGCCTCGCTCGAGCGGTAGGGCGTGCGCGGCGCCTGCCCGATGCGCGCCGTGATCAGCGCCTCGGCCGCCGCGCGATAGGGCGCCACGTCCGCGTCGAGGAGCCGGAGGATCTCCTTCGCCTCGCTCCGGAGCTTGCCCTCGAGGTGGGCGAAGTCCTCGTCGCCGATGCGCTTCGCGTCATGGTCGAAGCGCAGGTCGCGCAGGTTCTCGAGGATTGCGGCCTTTCGCTCGAGGAGCACGCGGCGCGACTCGGCCTCGGCGTTGGCCTCGAGCTCGGCGGCCTCGGGCGCCCCGAAGGCGGCGCGGAAGCTCTCCCAGAGCTGGAAGAGCGCGACGAAGAGCATGGCCGCGGCGAGCGCGGCGAAGAACCACGGGAGCACCATCAGAGATCCTCCTCGAGGCGGGCGAGCTCGTCTTCGAGCGCCGCGTCGTAGTCGGTGCCCGGAGCCCCGTCCGTCGCCGGAGCGGGCGCGGCCCCCTTGGCCCGCCAGCGCCGGCCGATGACCACCAGCATGCCGCCGAAGAGCACGAAGGCGACGAGCGGGAAGACCCAGAGCGTCTCGTCCACGCCGCGGCCGCCGGGCACGGCGATGGCCGCCGCGCCGTAGAGCCCGCGGAACTGCTCGATGATGTCGTACTTGTCGACGCCCACCGCGAGCTGCTCGCGGAGCTCGGCGCGTTTGTCCTCGGCCCAGCCGCAGGCGCAGGTGTCGAGGGGCAGGCGCTGGCAGTCACCGCACTGGCAGAGGAGCTGGCCGAAGAGGTGTCGCTCCTCCGGGTCGTGAATCTCCACGGTGCCGGCGTGCAGGGAGCTCGAGTCCTGCGCCTGGGCAACCGCCGGTGCGAGGCAGGCCAGGAGCGCGAGGGTGGCGGCGACGGCCGCGCGGCGCGGCCTCCGCAGCCGCTCGAGCCGCTCCAGCGTTTCGCGGCGCTTCACGAGATCGCGCGCCTTCGGCCACATGCTGATGAGCGCGCCCAGCAGCAGGAGCGCGCCGCCGAGCCAGATCCAGAGCACCAGCGGCCGGACCACGATGCGGAAGGTGCCACGCCGCGTCTCCGGGTCGACGGTGCTCATGATCATGTACACGTCGCGGTCGGGCCGGCTTCGGATGGCGACCTCCGTCGTCGGCATCTCCGGCGCCGTTCGGTAGATGAACTTGGCGGGGCTGCCGGTCCCGACGGGGTCGCCCTCGTCGAGCACCGTGAGGTCGGCGAAGAGCATGCGCTTGTTCGGGTCCGCGAGCTCGCGCGGGCCGTCGTAGCGCACCTCCATGCCGCTTCCGACGTCCATGGTGGCGCCGACGCGCAGCGCCGCCTCGTGCGTCTGGTCGAACATCGCGCCGGCGAAGCCGAAGTACATGAGCGCGAGGCCCACGTGCACCAGGTAGCCGCCGTAGCGGCGCCGGGCGCGGCTCACGAGGTTGAGGAGCGCCATGAGCGCGCTCTCCTTCTTGCTCCGCATGCGCACGCGGACGCCGCGCACGTACTCCTGGGCGATGGAGCTCACCACGAAGGCCACCATCGCGATGGTCAGGAGCGGCGAGAAGGAGTGCATCCCGGCGAGGATGCGGTCGGTGAGATCGCGGCTGAGCGGGTCGACCTCGACCACGATGGCGTAGCCGAGCGGGCCGGCGAGGGCGAGGTAGAGGCCGAGCGCCACGAGCGCCGAGACCACGGGTACGCGGAAGGCCTTTGCCAGGTTCTTGCCGGTGGCCTTGCGCCAGCTGATGAGCGGCCCGGCGCCCGTCAGGAAGAGCAGCAGGATGCCCAGCGGCGCGATGTGATGGTTGTACCAGCGCTCGCCGATGGTGACGGTTTCGCCCGTCCACCACTCGCTGAGCAGCGGGTAGGTCGTCGCGTAGAGGACGGCGACCATGATGACGAGCAGCACCCAGTTGTTGAGCAGGAAGAAGAACTCCCGGCTCAAGAGCGCCTCGATGCGGTGCTCGGCCTTGAGCTGCGGCAGGCGCCAGACGACGAGGCCGACGCTCACCACGGCGACGATCGCCAGGTACACGATGAAGTAGCCGCCGATGTCGGTCTTCGCGAAGGCGTGCACGCTCGCGATGAGGCCCGAGCGCGTCAGCATCGTGCCGAAGATGGTCATGAAGAAGGTCAGGATCATCAAAAAGACGTTCCAGACCTTCAGCATCCCGTAGCGCTCCTGGACCATGGCGCTGTGGAGGTAGGCCGTGCCCACGAGCCAGGGCATGAAGCTCGCGTTCTCGACGGGGTCCCAGGCCCAGTAGCCGCCCCAGCCGAGCTCCTCGTACGACCAGACGCAGCCGAGGAGCAGACCGAGCGAGAGGAAGGTCCACGCGATCATGGCCCAGGGCCGCGCGGCCTTGATCCACTCGTCGTGCATGCGGCCCGTGCAAAGCGCGGCGATGACGAAGGCGAAGGGAACCGACCACCCGACGAAGCCCATGTAGAGCGAGGGTGGGTGGATGGTCATCCAGTAGTTCTGGAGGAGCGGGTTCAGGCCCTCGCCGTCGGCGGGCGCGGCGGCCACGTAGGTGGCGAAGGGGTTGGCCGCGAAGAGCTGCAGGATGGTGAAGAAGCCGATGATGCTCATCAGCGTCGCGATGACCCAGGGCTGCAGCTCCGTGAGCCGGCCGCGCATCCAGCGGGTGACCGCGGCGGTGTAGCCGCCGAGCAGGAAGGTCCACCAGAGCAGCGACCCGTCCTGACCGCCCCAGAGCGAGGCGATCAGGTAGTACCAGGGCATCGAGCGGTCGCTGTAGCGAGCGACGTAGCGGATGCGGAAGTCGTGGGTCTGGAAGGCGTAGGCCAGGACGGCGACGGCGAGCGCGATGAACGCGACGGTCGCGAAGGTCCCGGCACGCGCCGCCCCGAGGAGCTGCGGCCGGCCCCGCGTGGCCCCGAGGGCCATGGCGAAGGTGTAGGCCGCGCTCGCCAGGATGAGGCAGAGCGCGAGGTTGCCGTAGAGGGGGATGTCGAAGCTGGGCATCGTGGGGTTCGGCCGGCGTCCGTGGTCGCGGGCAGCGTCCCATCCCAGGGAAGGGTCCGCCAGGCCGCGTCGCAGGCCGTCTAGGGCCGCCGCGGCCGAATGGCCCGTTTCTGAGGATACGCGAGCGCAGGGGCTCATTCGGGCCGGCGCCGGCCGTAGGCTGGGCGGGAGACCGATCGTTGCGATCGGGGGGCTTTCCGAGCGACGCTGAAGCCCGCTCGAGAGAGTCGCGGACGACACGATGCACCGATGGATTGGACCGATGGCCCTCATGCTCG
>CALCTH010000713.1 GCA_937893795.1 uncultured Myxococcales bacterium
AACTCGAGCTCCGTGAAGAGCGCCCGGAGCGCTGCGGGGTCGCCGCCTCCGATCTTCGTGTCGTCCAGGGTGACCGCCGCGTCTTCACGGAGCGTCACGAGGGCCTGGCTGAGCTCGGCCTGGTCCCGGTGCTCGGCGAGCTTGGTCTTCACCCTCCCTTTGATGCCGTCGAGCTCGGCGTAGATGCCTTCCATGGAGCCGTGGGCGGCGAGCAGCTTGGCGGCGGTCTTCTGTCCCACGCTCGGGACGCCGGGCACGTTGTCCGAGCTGTCCCCCATGAGCGCCAGGAGATCCCTGACCTGCCCGGGGCCCACCCCGAACTTCTCCCAGGTCTCCGCGACGCCGAAGATGCGGTCCCGCATCGTGTCCAGCATGCAGACGTCGGGGCCGACGAGCTGGAGCAGGTCCTTGTCGGCGCTCACGATGACGACCTTGAGCCCTCGGTCCCGGGCCAGCCGCACCAGCGTCGCGATCACGTCGTCCGCCTCGTAGCTGGGGTGCCGGAGTCTCGGAATCCCGAAGGCGTCGAGCACCTGATGCACCCGCGCCACCTGCTGGCCCAGGTCTTCCGGGGGAGCGTCGCGGTTCGCCTTGTAGGCGGGATAGCGCTCCCGACGGAAGGACCCCTCTCCCTCCAGCGCGGCCGCGAGCCACTGCGGGTCCCGGTCGTCCAGGAGCTTGAGCAGCATGGACGTGAAACCACGCACGGCGTGGGTCGGCTCGCCGCGGGACGAGCTCAGGGGCGGGAGCGCGTGGTACGCCCGGAAGACGAAGGAGCTGACGTCGATGACGTAGAGCGCCTCGGGATCCCCCAGGGGCGGCAACTCCGTAGGCGGAAGGTCGGTCGGGGCGGCGGGGGAACCCATGCAGGACCCTCTCCGCCGACGCCCCATCGCGTCAACGGGAACGCGCACTGCCAACATGATTGGCAGGTGACAACCATGTTGAGGCCGCGCGCGTGGACGAGCATCGTCAACCGCGTTGGCAGAACGAGCGCCGAGGGGAGGCCCGGCCGTGCTTGCGCGCCCTGGATCGCGCGTGCTAGCCCCACCACCCCCGCGGCAGGCGAGACCGCCGCACGCCCCGCATGTTCGAAACGCTGACGAAGGGCTTCCGGGCCGCCAAGAACCGGTTGCAGAACGTCACGGAGCTCACCGCCGAGAATATCGACCCGACGCTCCGTGACGTCCGCCTCTCGCTCCTCGAGGCGGACGTGGAGTTTTCCGTCACCAAACGCTTCTTGGCGTCGGTGAAGGAGAAGGCCCTCGGCGACACGGTGCAGCGCAGCGCCGTCGTCGCGGGCAAGAAGATCAAGATCGGCCCGGTCGAGCGCTTCATCAAGATCTGCCAGGACGAGCTCGAGGCCATGATGGCCTTCGAGGGCGACGCCCTCAGCTTTTCGCCGAAGGCAGCCAAGCCCACGGGCATCATGATGGTGGGCCTGCAGGGCGCGGGTAAGACCACGAGCGCGGCCAAGCTCGCTCGCTTCGTGCGCGACGAGCACGGCAAGAAGCCCATCCTCGTCGCCGCGGACCTCGCGCGGCCCGGCGCCGTGGAGCAGCTGAAGGTCCTCGGCGAGCAGATCGACGTCCCCGTCTTCACGCTCCCGGAGAGCACGCCCCGGGACATCTGCGCCGCGGCCATCAAGGCGGCCAAGCACGCCAAGCGCGACACGATCATCTTCGACACGGCGGGCCGCCTGGCCGTCGACGAGCCCCTCATGCAGGAGCTCGACGACATCCGCGCGCGAGTCCAACCGGAGAACGTCTTCCTCGTGGTCGACGCCATGATCGGCCAGGACTCGGTGAAGACCGCCAAGGCCTTCCACGAGCGCCTGGGCCTGACCGGCGTCGTCCTCACGAAGCTCGACGGCGATGCCCGCGGCGGCGCTGCGCTCTCCATCCGCGAGGTCACCGGCGCGCCGGTGAAGTTCGCGGGCATGGGCGAGACCCTCGACCGCATGGAGGAGTTCCGGCCCGAGGGGATGGCGAGCCGGATCCTCGGCATGGGCGACGTCGTCGGCCTGATGAAGGACTTCGAGGGCGTCGTCGATCAGGACAAGGCGGAGAAGGACGCCGCCCGGATGCTCCAGGGGAACTTCACCCTGGACGACTTTCTCGAGCAGATCTCGATGCTCCAGAACATGGGGCCCCTCCAGGACGTCTTCGAGAAGCTCCCCTTCTTCGCCGACTCGGTGCCCGACGGGTTCAACGTCGACGAGCGCGATCTGGTGAAGACGAAGGCCATGGTCAGCTCCATGACCAGGCAGGAGCGCGCCGACGTCACCCTCTTCCAGAAGCAGCCGGGCCGCATCTCCCGCGTGGCCAAGGGCTCGGGCCGCGAAGCCAAGGAGGTCGGCGAGCTGCTCCAGCGCTTCGTGATGATGCGGCAGATGATGCAGGGCATCGGCCAGCAGGCGGGCATGCGCAGCCGCATCCCGGGCATGAAGCAGCTCGCGGCCGCGCGACGCCTGAAGGACGTGGTCCAGACCGGCGGCATGGAGGCGAACCCCATGATGCAGCGCCTCGCGTCGGAGCTCCTCGAGGCCGCCGTGGCCGAGGGCGGCGGCGGGGCCGGCGCGCTCGCCCAGCTGATGGGCGGTCCCGGCGGTGCCAGCGGAACCCGGCGCAAGGTCGACCGGAAGAAGAAGAAGAGCGCGCGGAAGCAGCAGAAGAAGGCGCGCCGCAAGGGCCGGCGTTAGCTACGCTGCCTTCGCTCCGCTGCCCTGACTCCGGAGGAGTGCATGCCCGCGTCGTCTCGTCCTTCGCTCGTTCTAGCCCTCATCATCCCCCTCGCGCTCAGCGGCTGCGTCGAGAAGTCGCGGGAGCTGAACGCCGCGCAGCGTGAGCGCCTGCGAGAGCTCGTCCGCCGCGAGCCCACCACGCCCGAGCGGGCGCTGGGCGTCGCCTTCGAAGACAAGGTCGAGCTCGTCGGGGTCGATCTCTCGGCGGACCGGTGGCGCCCGGGCAGCACCCTGACCGTTACCTGGCATTGGAAGGTCGACCGAGCCCTCGAGGAGGGCTGGAACCTCTTCACGCACGTGACCGACTCCGCCGGCAACAACCTCACCAACGCGGACCAAGACGGGCCGATTCGCGAGCTCTATCCGCCGGGGCGCTGGAAGGCCGGCGACTACGTGCTCGACCGCCAGGCCATCGCACTCCCTCCCGGCGTGAGCGCGTCCGAGGTGAAGCTCTTCGTGGGCCTCTGGAAGGGCAACGAGCGGCTCGGCATCGTCCGCGGACCCAACGACGGCGACGACCGGGCGCCGGGCGCCACGCTGCCGACGGGGGCCCCGGCCGACGCGCCCGCGGCGCCCGAGGGCAAGGAAGTCGACGTACCGCGGCTCGGGGGAATCACCCTCGACGGCGTCCTCGACGAGCCGGCCTGGCAGCGCGCCGCAAACACCGGCGTCTTCGTCAACACGCTCACGGGCGGCCAGGCCACCTTCACCGCCTCGGCGCGCGTGGGCTGGGACGACGACAACCTCTACGTCGCCTTCGAGGTCGCCGACGACTACCTGAAGAGCGCGTTCCGCGAGCGCGACGACCACCTCTGGGAGGCCGACGTCGTGGAAATCATGGCCGACCCCGGCGGCGATGGACGGAACTACTTCGAGATGCAGGTCAGCCCGCGCAACGTGGTCTTCGACACGCGCTACGACACGCGGCGCAACCCTGGACCCATCGGACACGCGGACTGGGACAGCGGTCTTCGCTCGGCCGTGGCCCTGCGCGGCGAGGTCGACGACGACGACGAAGACCAGGGCTACACCGTGGAGATCGCCATCCCTTGGGCGAGCTTCGCGGCAGGCACGCCTCCGGCCTCGCGTCCGGCGGCGGACGAGGTGTGGCGCGTGAACTTCTACGTGATGGACGCCCGCGAGGAGGGGCAGCGCGCCGCGGCATGGTCGCCGCCCCGCGTCGGCGACTTCCACGTCCCCGCGCGCTTCGGAGCGTTGCGCTTCGCCGGCCCGGCGGACGCCGAGGAGGCTTCCGCCGGTGCCGTCCCCGCGGCGACGGCACCGGCCGTAGCGGCCCCGACCGTCGCGGCCCCCAATCCCGCGACGGCCGCCACCCCCTAATCGCCGGGCCGCCGCGTCAGGAGCACGTACCAGTAGGCCTCGTGGAGGCGAACCACGCGGG
>CALCTH010000714.1 GCA_937893795.1 uncultured Myxococcales bacterium
GGTGGGCCCCCTTCGCGGCGTGGGCCTGCCTCGTCGCCGGCGCCGCCGTGAGCGCCCGCGCCCTCGAACGGCGGCCGCGCGAATGAGGGCGCGCGCACGGCGAAGCGCGAGGGGAGCGGCCCGTGGTTGAGGTGGTCCTCCCACTGCTCCTGACCCTCGGCTACCTCGTGCTCCTCGCCGGGGTCGCGAAGAGCGCCGAGGAGAGCGCCCCGCTCGCGCGGCTCGCCCGGCACCCCATCGCCTACGGTCTCGCCCTCGGCGTCTACGCCACGAGCTGGACCTTCTACGGCGGCGTGGGTCTCGCCCACCACTCGGGCTGGGCCTTCCTGGCCATCAGCCTCGGCGTGACCTTGAGCTGCATCGCGATCCCCTTCCTGTGGGAGCCGCTCGCCCGCATCCTGCAGCGCCATCAGCTCACGAGCGTCGCCGACCTCTTCGCCTTCCGCTTCCAGTCGCAGCTCGCGGGTGTGCTCGTCACGCTTTTCATGGTCGCGGCGCTGCTCCCCTATCTCTCGCTGCAGCTCCGGGCCATCGCGGACGCAGCGGACTTCGTGGGCGAGGGCCTCACGCCGCCCTGGATGGGCGTGGTCTACGCCGCGGCCCTGAGCATGTTCGCCGGCCTCCTCGGCGCACGCTACGCGGACCCCGATCGGGCCGGGCGCGGGCTGCTCGCCACGCTGGCCATCGAGTCCATCGTGAAGCTCGCCTGCATGGCCGTCGTGGGCGTGGCGGCGCTGCAAGGGGTCTTCGGCGGCCTGGCCGGTCTCGAGGCTCACCTCGCCGAGACCCCCGAGGCCCTCGAGCGTCTGCGGGCGCCGGTGCGCGACGGCGAGGCGCCCTTCAACGCGCTCTTGATGCTCGCCTTCGTCGCGGCCTTCCTCCTCCCGCGGCAGTTCCACGTGGCCTTCGCCGCCAAGCCCGAGGTGCGTGACCCCCGCGGCGAGCGACACCTGAGGACCGCTGCCTGGGTCCTGCCTCTCTTCCTCCTGCTCCTGAACCTGCCGCTCCCCGTGCTCTTCTTCGCGGGCGAGATGCTGGCGGAATCCGGGACGCCGCCGGACCGCTTCGTGCTGGTAGCCGCGCCCTCGGCGCCGATCCGCCTCGTGGCCTTCCTCGGCGGCGTGTCCGCGTCGAGCGCGATGATCCTCGCGAGCTCGCTCGCGCTCGGCGGCATGGTCGTGAACCACCTCGTCGTCCCGCTGCGCGGAACGCGCGGCCTCTCGCGGCCCTACGTGCACCGGCTGCGTCAGGGCGTGATCGTGCTCCTCGTGGCCGCGGGCTTCGCTTTCCACCTGGTGGCGCCCCGCCACGGCACGCTCGTGGACCTGGGCCTCGTGTCCTTCGCCGCGGTGCTGCAGCTCTTCCCGGGGGTGCTCGCGACGCTCTTCTGGCCCCGCGCGACGCGCGAGGGGATCATCGGCGGCCTCGTGTGCGGCGGCGCCGTGTGGCTCACCATCACGGCGCTCCCGCTCCTCGGCTGGGCCTCGCCGAGCGAGGCGCCCCGCGCCCTCGGCCTCGACGTAGACCCCCGCGGTGCCGCCGTGTGGCGCAGCCTCCTGGCCAACGCCGTGGCCCTCGCGCTCGGCACGCTGCTCGCGACGCCGCGAGCCATCGAGGTGGCCGCCGCCGCGTCCTGCGCCATCGTGCTCGGGACCGCCGCGCACAACGCTCCCCCCGCGCTCAAGGTCCTCGAGCGGCGCATCGCGGCCGCGCTGGGCCCCTCGGGCGCCGCGTCGGAGCTCGCCGCGACGCGCGCGCACCTCGGCATGCGGCGCGGGGAACGGAGCCCCCTCGCCGTGCTCCGGCTGGCCGACGAGCTCGAGCGGCGGCTGAGCGCGCTCCTGGGTCCCCTCTCGGCGCGTCGCATCGTCCGCGGCGACGACGCCCCGGAGGCCGTCTCCCTCGTGGCCGCCGAGCTCCGCTTCCTCCGGGATCGCGGCAGGCAGGATCGCTCGGTCCCTTCGGAGACCCTCGAGGCCTCCTTGGAGCGAGTCCGCCGCTACCTCTCGGGCGTGCTCGACGAGCTCCCGCTGGGGGTCTGCGCCGTCGACGGAAGCGGCGCCATCGCCGTGTGGAACCAGGAGCTCGAGGAGCTGACCGGCATCGACGCGGAGGCCGTGCTGGGCCTGCCGCTGGTACGCATCGGGGCGCCCTGGGCGGAGGTGCTCGCCGGCGAGCTGCGCGGCGCACCCGGCGGCGTCGCGGTCCGCGTCGTCGAGGGCGGCGAGCACGAGCACATCCGAGAGACCGTGCTTCCCACGGCGCGGGGCGAGCGCGTGCTTCGCTTCCGCCGCGGCGTCCTCCTGGAAGGCGCGTCGCCGTCGGACTCGCTCGCCGGTCAGAGCGGCGCCCTCGTCGTCATCGAAGACCTCACGGAGCGCCGAGCGCTGCGGCGTCAGGTCGAGCACAACGACCGCCTCGCCTCCCTCGGGCGCATGGCGGCGGGCGTGGCACACGAGCTCGGCAACCCGCTGGCGGGGCTGCTCATGGTGGCCAAGAACCTCGCGCGGGAGCCGCAGGCCGACGACGCGGCCGAGCGCCTCGAGCTCATCGTGGACGAAGGCCTCCGCATCGAGGCGACGCTCCGCGAGCTGCTCGCCTTCGCGCGCAAGGAGGGGAAGCGCGACTCCCTCGAGATGGAGCGGGCGCCCGTCCGCCTCGACGATGTCTGCCAGGACGCGGTTCGCCTCTCCGGGCTGGGCGGCCGGGGGCCGGAGGTGACCTTCACGCTCGAGGCGCTCGAGGAGGCCGAGGTGCTCGGCTCCCGGCGTCAGCTGACGCAGGTGCTGGTGAACCTGCTGAGCAACGCGCGGCACGCGTCGTCCCACGGCGACGTCGTGGACGTACGCGTCGAGGCGCGGGGCCGCGAGGGCGTCGGGGGATGGTGCATCGCCGTGGTCGACCAGGGACCCGGCGTGCCGGAGAGCATCGCCGAGCGCATCTTCGAGCCCTTCGTGACCACCAAGCCCGTGGGAGAGGGTACGGGTCTCGGCCTCGCGGTCAGCCAGCGCATCGCCCGCGCCCACGGCGGCGCGCTGGATTTCGAGCGCCGCGGGCCTAGCGGAGGGGCGGTATTTCGCCTTTGGCTTCCGCCGCGTCCCGCGTCCTCGGAGCGGACACGGGACACCGACCGCTCGGTCGGAGGACGGGAGCCTAGGCCGGAGAGCGTCGCATGAGCAGCATTCTCGTCGTCGAGGACGAGGCGGTGATCCGCGGGGAGCTGGCCCGCGTGCTCCGCCGGGAGGGCCACGAGGTCACGGCCGTGGTGGACGTTCCGTCCGCCCGCGAGGCCGGCCCGACATCCTTCGACCTCGTTCTGACGGACCTGCACCTCCCGGGCCCGAGCGGCGACGTGCTCCTCGAGGACTCGGGCGGCGCGCCGGTGATCGTGATGACCGCCTTCGGCAGCGTGCGCACGGCCGTGGACGCGATGAAGCGCGGCGCGGCGGATTACCTCTCGAAGCCCTTCGACCCGGACGAGCTGGTGCTCACGGTGAAGCGCGTGCTCGGCAGGAAGCGCCTGGAGCGCGAGAACGACGCGCTCCGCCGGACACGCCCGGCGCCCACGGGCATGGTCGGCGCCTGCGCGGCCATGCGTGACGTCTTCGCGCGCATCGAGAAGGTCGCGCCCACCAACGCGACGGTGCTCGTGCTCGGCGAGTCGGGCACCGGCAAGGAGCTCGTCGCCAAGGCCATCCACGAGCAGAGCGACCGGAGCGCGTCCGGCGCCTTCGTGCCCGTGAACTGTGCCTCCATTCCCGAGAACCTCGTCGAAAGCGAGCTCTTCGGGCACGAGCGCGGGGCCTTCACGGGGGCGATCAGCGCCCAAACGGGCCTCGTCGAGGCCTCCCACGAGGGCACGCTCTTCCTCGACGAGATCGGCGAGCTGCCGGCCTCGGCGCAGGCACGGCTCCTGCGCGTGCTGCAGGAGCGCGAGGTGCGCCGCGTCGGCTCGAACAAGGCCAAGCGCGTGGACGTGCGCCTCGTCGCGGCGACACATAGGAACCTCCGGGCCATGGTGAGCGAGGGGACCTTTCGCGAGGATCTCTATTTCCGCCTGAAGGTGCTCGAGATCGAGCTGCCGCCGCTTCGCGATCGGGGCGACGACATGCTCGCCATCGCGCGGACGCTCCTCGAGCGCGAAGCGCGGCGGCGCTCGAAGGGCACGCTCACCTTCGACGAAGACGCCGAGCAGGCGCTCATGGAGCACGATTGGCCCGGCAACGTGCGGGAGCTGCAGAACGCCGTGGAGCGCGCGCTGATCCTGCACGAGGGCGGCCCCGTGACCCGGTCGCTCCTCGGTCTCGAGGCGCGACCGGCGCGGCGCTCGCAGCCGCCGCGGGCCGAGCTGAGCCTGGAGGAGTACTTCAAGGCCTTCGTTCGCGAGCACCAGGAGAGCGTCGGCGAGACGGAGCTGGCGCGCCGCCTCGGCATCAGCCGAAAGTCGCTTTGGGAGCGCCGCCAGCGCCTCGGCATCCCGCGCCCGAAAAAGGTTGGCTGAGCGCTCGACCGCGTCACGGATCCGGGGGTCGGCTCGCGACGAAGCTCTGCACCGACGCGCAGTCGGCGAAGAAGTCCGGACAGTCGGGGTGGCCGTTGCTCTCGATGCGATACTCGAGGCGTCCTTCGATGCTGCTCGTGCCCGTCGCCTGGGCGCGAATGACGGGGGCGAAGCGCCAGGCGCAGCCTCCCTCGGTGGCCTGCCGCGTCGCAGCGAGGCGCGCCTCGAGCACGTCGCCCTCGACGGTACCGATGAACACGGGCTCGGCGCCGAAGCCGAGGGAGAGAAGGAGGCCCGCGATGCCGTCGATCTGGACCGCGATGGCGTCGCCCTCCTGCGTGATCGTGATGGGTGCTTCGGCCGTGGTGCCCTCTTCCCAGTTCTCGAGCTGGCACTGATTGACCCCGGCGCGGAGGCTCACCGCGTAGGTCCCCGCGAAGTCCCGCGGCTCGCAGACCTCGTCGGGCGCGATGCACTGCGTCCCGCACGGGACCGGGGGGCCGTCGCAGCCGTCCGGCTCGAGCACCGAAGGCAGGTCGAGCACGCACCCCGTCCACACCACGAGGGCCACGAGCGACATCCCGCCGCGCACGTGCGTGCCCCCGCACCCAGCCC
>CALCTH010000715.1 GCA_937893795.1 uncultured Myxococcales bacterium
AAGATGCTCCGCTTCCGGGACCCGCGAGCTCCGCTTCGGACGCGCCCCGCGCCGCGCCGGCGAGCAGGGCCCCGCCGGCCCGCGCCAAGGCCGCGGGACCCGACGCTTCGACCTCGGCGCCCACGCCGCGCCCGCCCCCGGCCTCGAGGCTCGCCGAGGCTCCAAGCGTCGCGGAGCCCGAGAGGCAGGCGCCCAGCAGGGGCAGAGAGAGCGCGACGCAGGCAGGCCGAAGCATGGCCTGCGTTCATGGAAGGACCGTGCCAGTCCGCGCTGGATGCGGCTCTTCCCGGATCCGACGCACCTCGGAAGCGAACGGTCACGCCTCGCGTGAACGCGGGATCACGGCGAGGGCCCTCAGCCCGCCAGGACCGCGGCGATGGCGCCGAGCAGGAAGAGCGCGAGTCCCGCCAAGGCCAGGACCGCCAGCGAGGGGGCGCGAGACGCGGGACGAGATGAGGGCCGCGCCCCGAGCCCCGTCGCTGGAGCGTCCGGCCCGCCCAGCGTCGCGGCGTCCCGGATGGGCGGTCCTGCGTCGTCGTCCCACGCGAAGACTCCCCCCGGGGCCGTGGGCTCCATGGCCGGCGGGGCGAAGGTCTCGGGCACCGTCGTCGCGTCGTCGTAGCCCGCGGCGCCGAGGGGCTCGGTGAGCCTCCCGAGCGCCTCCGCTCGCGGCAGCTCCGGCTCCGGTACGTCGCCGCCGACCTCTCCCGGGGGCGCCGTGGCGTGGCGTTCCAGCTCGCGCGGGCACACCGCCCAGAGCAGCGCGGAGAGCTCGACGTCATCGATGGCGACCGCCTCCGGCACCGCCTCCCGAAGCCGCTGCCGGAACGCCCGCGCCGTCGCGGGCCGCACGCCCGGGTCCGCGGCGAGCGCCTCGCGGACCACGGCGTCGAGCGCCGGGGAGACGGGAGCGTGCGCGCTCGGGGCCGGCAGCCCTCCCTGGACGACCCGCGCGCGCACCTCGTCGTCCCCCTTGCCCTCGAAGCGGCGCCGCATGGTGAGCATCTCCCAGAGCACCACGCCGAGGGCGTACACATCGGTGCGCCGGTCGACGGCGCCACGCTCGCGGAACTGCTCCGGCGCCATGTAGCGGAGCTTGCCGCGGAAGCCGCTCCCCGGATCGGTCACATGCAGCCGGTCGCGCGCCTTCGCGATGCCGAAGTCGATGAGCTTCACGGAGCCGTTGGCGCCGAGGAGGATGTTCTGCGGGCTCACGTCCCGGTGCACGAGCTGAAGCAGCGCCCCGTCGTCACCGCGCGTCTCGTGGGCTGCGTGGAGGCCCGCGGCCGCGCGCATCGCGATGGCCGCGGCCGCCGCCGGCGCCAGGCGACGCCGCTGGGCTCCGAGGTTCGCGAGCAGATCGGAGAGCGCGGCGCCATGCACGAACTCCATCACGAGGAAGTGGCGGCCCGTGTCCTCGCCGAGCTCCTCGATGTGCACGACGTGCGGGTGATGGACCCGCGCGGCGAGGCGCCCCTCGTCGAGGAACATGCGCACGAAGTCGAGCTGACCGGCCAGGTGCGGCCGAACGACCTTGAGGGCCACCACCCGGGCGAAGCCGTGCGGCCCGACGCGGCGCGCCCGGTAGAGCTCCGCCATGCCCCCGCTCCCGAGCTTCTCGAGGATCTCGTAGGTCCCGATGCGATCGCCGCGCTGCACGCTCCAAACCGTACCAGCCCGCGCGCGGCCGATCCGCGCCGCGCGGAAGGCACCGGGCGAACGCTAGCGTCCGAGCTTCTTCGCGAGCTTCGCCCAGCTGTCCTTGAGCGTGATCGTCCGGTTGAAGACCGGCCGCTCGGGCGAGTGCTCGTGCCGCTCGGCGACGAAGTAGCCGAGGCGCTCGAACTGCACGCGGGTCTCCGGCGCGACCGCGGCGAGGGCAGGCTCGCACTTGCAGCCTGTCAGCACCTCGAGGCTGTCGGGATTGAGCGCGGCCATGAAGCCACCCTCGGCCTGCTCGGGGTGAGGCACGCCGAAGAGGCGGTCGTAGAGGCGCACCTCCGCATCCACCGCGGCGTGCGCCGCGACGAAGTGCACCGTGCCGCGCACCTTTCGGCCGTCGGCGGCGTTGCCGCCGCGACTCGCCGGGTCCCAGGTGCAGCGGAGCTCGACGACCTCACCGCCCTCCTCCACCACCTCGTTCACGGTCACGAGCGCCGCGCCACGGAGCCGAACCTCGCGGCCCGGGGCCAGACGCCACCACTTCTTGGGCGCGTCCTTCATGAAGTCGTCCCGCTCGACGAAGATGGAGGAGCCGAAGGGCACGGCGCGGGTCGGAGGGTCGTCACGTCCGTCGCTGAAGTGCGGGAGCAGGAGCGCCTCGCCCTCGCCTTCGTAGTTGGTGATCTTCAGCTCGAGCGGGCGCAGCACGGCCATGTAGCGGGGCGAGCGCGCGTTGAGGTCCTCGCGGAGCGCGTGCTCGAGGAGCCCCACGTCGACGTCTCCATCGTTCTTGCTCACGCCGATGCGCTCGACGAAGGCGCGGATGCCCTCCGGCGAGTAGCCCCGGCGGCGCAGCCCGCTGAGCGTCGGCATGCGCGGATCGTCCCAGCCGCCGACGTGGCCAGCCTCGACGATCTCCAGGTTCTTCCGCTTGCTCAGCACCGTGTGCGTGAGGTTCATGCGGCCGAACTCGATCTGCGTCGGAGCGGCGTCGGGCGCGTCCTTCAGGCGAAGCGCCATCAGGAACCAGTCGTAGAGCGCGTGGTGGTTCAGGAACTCCAGCGTGCAGATGGAGTGCGTGATGCCCTCGATGGCGTCCGACTGGCCGTGGGCCCAGTCGTACATCGGGTAGATGCACCAGGCATCGCCGGTGCGGTGATGCGGGACCTTCCGAATCCGATACATGAGCGGATCGCGGAGCTTCAGGTCCTTCGACTGCATGTCGATTTTGGCGCGGAGCACGGCCGCGCCCTCGTCGAGCTCCCCGGCGCGCATCTTCCGGAGGAGCGCGAGGCTCTCCTCGGACGGCCGGTCCCGGCTCGCGTGGTCCTCGCCCGGCGTGTGGAAGTCCCCGCGCGTGCGCCGGATCTCCTCCTCGCTCCGCTCGTCGACATACGCGAGACCGTCGCGTACGAGTTGCTCGGCCCACTGGTAGAGCTGCTCGAAGTAGTCGCTGGCGTAGACCTCCGCGTCCCAGGAGAAGCCGAGCCAGCGGATGTCCTCCTTGATGGCCTCGACGTAGTCGACCTTCTCCTTGAGCGGGTTCGTGTCGTCGAAGCGGAGGTTGCAGCGACCGCCGTGCTCGCGGGCGATCGCGAACTGCATGCAGATGGACTTCGCGTGACCGATGTTGATGAAGCCGTTCGGCTCCGGCGGGAAGCGGGTGACGATGGTCGGCGGGTCGCCGTGGTCGCCGCGGGCGACCTCCTCACGCACGCTCTCGGCGATGAAGTTGCCAGGCCCATCGTCCTCTCGGCCCGCGGCCGAGGTGTCGCTCGTGGACATGCGCTGCTCTACCGCGCGTTCGGGGGCCCGCGCCAGCGTCCGTCGTCCCCGCCCCGGCCCTCGTGCGAGGCTCCCCGCCGTGCGCCGCGCCCCGTCCTTCGCCCTGCTCCTGGCTCTCCTCGCGTGCGACCCGCGCGAAACCCGTGCCCCCGAGGAACGCACCGCCACCGCGAGTTCCTCCGCGGACCCCGTGACCCTCTCGCTCGTCGGCACCAACGACGTCCACGGGCACGCCGAGACGCTGCGCTGGCTCGGAGGTCACCTGCGGAACCTGCGCGCGGCGCGCGAGGCCGACGGCGGCGGCGTGCTCCTCGTGAGCGCGGGCGACATGTGGCAGGGCACCCTCGCGTCCAATGCCAGCGAAGGCGAGGTGATGGTCCGGGGCTTCGCGGCGCTCGGCTACGACGCGGCGGCCCTCGGCAACCACGAGTTCGACTACGGCCCCGTAGGGCCACGCGCGGCCGCGGAGCCCGGAGACGCGCCGCGGGGCGCGCTCCTCGCCCGGGCGGAGGAGGCCCGGCGCCTCGGCGTGCCCTTCCTCGCCGCGAACATCCTCGAGGACGGGCGCCCCATCGCCTGGCCCGGCGTCATGCCCTCGGTGCTCGTGGAGCGGGCCGGCCGGAAGGTGGGCATCGTCGGCGTGAGCACGGAAGAGACGACGCGCACCACGCTCCGCGCCAACGTACGCGACCTTCGCATGGCGCCGCTCGTCGCCAGCATCGTGCGCGAGGCCCATTCGCTCCGCGAACGCGGCGCGGTGGTGGTGGTGGTCGCGGCGCACGCCGGCGGCCGGTGCAGCCGCTTCGACGACCCGACCGATCTCTCGAGCTGCGAGCGCGACAGCGAGATCTTCGAGGTCGCGCGGGAGCTGCCCGAGGGTCTCGTGGACGCCATCATCGGCGGTCACACGCACCAGGCCATCGCGCACGAGGTGAACGGCATCCCCGTCCTCGAGAGTCACGCGCAGGGTCGCGCCTTTGGCCGCGTCGACCTCGAGGTGGGTCCCGAGGGCGTCGTAACGCACCGCATCTTCCCGCCGCGGGAGGTCTGTGGCCGGGACCGATCCCGCTGCGCGCCTCCGCCCTACGAAGGGCGCGCCGTGGAGCCGGACCCTGCGGTGGAGGCCGCCGTGGCTCCCGAGCTCGACGCGGCGGAGGCCGAGCTCGAGCGGCCCCTCGGGCCCACGCTCCGCGGCCGCTTCCGCCGGAGCTTCCGCGACGAGTCCCCGCTCGGCCGGCTTCTCTCCGACCTGCTCCTGGAGGCCTCACCGGGAGCCGACGTCGCGCTCCTCAACGGGGGCGGCATCCGCGCCGATCTGCCCGCGGGACCCCTTCGCTTCGGGGCCCTCTACGAGGCCTTTCCCTTCGACAACCGCATCGCGCGGCTGACGCTCACGGCGGCGCAGCTCGAGGAGCTCTTTCGCCGCCACGCCGGTCGGAGCCGGAGCGGGTTGCTCGTCGCGGGCCTGCGCGTCGACGTTCGCTGCGGCGGGCGCGGGCCGGAAGTGACGCTGCGCGACGCCCGGGGACGCGTGCTCTCGGACGACGCGCGCGTGGAGCTCGTCACCTCGGATTACCTGGCGACCTCGGGGACCCTCGCGCGCCTGGGCGGCCGGCGGCCTACGCCGCGCATGGAGGACACGCTCGTGCGCGACGCCATCGCGGCCGGCCTACGGCGTCGTCGAAGCCTGAGCCCCGCGGACTACGACGACGTTCGGCTTCGCCTCCCAGGCCGCCGGCCAGTGTGTCGGTGAGCTCCGTGCGGGTGAGGTCCGTGCAGGTGAGCTCCGGGCCGGTGAGCTCCGTGCGGGTGAGCTCCGTGCGGGTGAGCTCCGGGCCGGTGAGCTCCGACCTCGCCGGTCACCGACCCGCGCCGGATTGACGCAGCGCGTCTTTGGAAGCGTGCCATGGCGTGCCTTGTCGCCCCGTATGCGGCCCACTTCGCTGGCCGGCTTCCTGCAATGGAAGCGCACGAGGACGCTGCGACGTGCGTGGAGACGACCGCCGAGCGCCGACGAAGGCGCCCCGACCCTCCGTGAGCCGCTCGGCGGCCACCGTTCCGTCACGCGAGGCGCGAAGGGGACGGCGAGGTCCGTCGGGGAGGCGCCCCCGGGCGGGCCATCGGTCTTTCTCGGTGGGGGACCTGGGGGCGGCGCTGGCGCTCGCGCGACCGGCCGCGGCGGACGCGCCCACGTTTCGATGGAGCGCCCCGGCGGCGTGCCCGAGCGCGGCGGAGATGGACGCGCGGATCGCGCGCGTGGCCGCGATGAGCCCGCGCGGCAGCGCGATCGAGGCCGAGGTGCGCCGGCGTCCCGAGGGCGGGTATCGCCTCGTGCTTCGCGGGACGCGCGCGG
>CALCTH010000716.1 GCA_937893795.1 uncultured Myxococcales bacterium
CGGGGGGAGGCCCTGACCCACGCAGGAGCCGACGCAGGGAGCGGCGGTGAGCTGCGGCGCGAGCGCGGGCGCTCCACGCTGACGCTCACGCTCCGCCGCGCAGGCGATGGCGCACCGGTGGGACCGGCAGTGACGCTGGAGGCGACCTCGAACGCGCGCCCCACGCGGAAGCTGCGCGCGGCGGCGCCCACGCTCGTGTCTCGGGCCCGAAGCGCGCGGGAGCAGCGGAGGTCCCCCGCTCCGGCGCCCGCGGCGGAGACGGCGCCACCGGCGCCGGCGCCGCGAGACGAAGCGAGTGAAGGGCGCTTTCCGGCGCTCGAAGTCTCGGCCGGGGTTCGGCTCTTCACGCGCCGGCAGAGCTACCAGGACGACGTGTTCGAGGAGCTCTCGAGCTATGCGCTGGGGCTGGGTCCCGCGCTCTTCGGACGTGCCCTCCTCTACCCTGGCGCCTGGGCCACGAACGGCTTCGGAGCGCACCTCGGGCTCGAAGTGAGCGCCGAGCGCGCCGTCGGCCTCTCGTCGCGGGGCCATGAAGGCGAGCGCTTCCCCACGCAGGGCCGCGCTTTCCTGCTGGGCGCGAGGGTCCGCGTGCCCTTCGGCGCGGGCGCTGGGTCGGGACACGCGCGCTTCCACCAGGTGCACGGAGCCCTGGGCTTCGGCGGTCAGGACTTCCGCATCGCCGCGAGCGGACCCGCCCGTCCGGAGAGCCAGGCACGGCCCGGCGTCCCGGACGCCGGCTATCGCTTCGTGCGCCTCGGCGCCGGCGCACGCGTCCGCCTCGTGGCGGGCCTCGAGGCGGACGCCGAGCTCGGGCTCCGCGTGCTCACGTCTCTCGGGGGCGTGGACGACGCCGACTGGTTCCCACGCGCCACGGGCACCGGCTTCGATGCGGAGGCCGGCCTCGCCTACGCCTTCGCCGGAGGCCTCGTGCTGCGCGGGGGCGTGCGCGTTCAGCGCTACGGCTTCCGGCTGCGGCCCACCTTGGACGCCCTCTCCGTCGCCGGCGGCATGCGCGACACCTACCTCGCCACGGAGCTGAGCGCTGGATGGCGTTTTTGACCCGAAACCCTTGCCCGCACTCTCCTTTGGAGGAGACGTGATCGCTCCCGCCCATCAAACCCGCCCCGTCCTCATCCTCAGCTGGGACCACTCCCTGGTAGGGGAGGTGCGCGCCCAGAGTCACGGCATCCCGCGCGTGTACCTGCCGGCGAGCGCCGAGGAGACCTTCGAGCTCGTCGCACACCCGACGGCACCAACGCCGCGCCTCGTGATCATCGACCAGGGGCACCAGGGAATCGAGCTGACGCGGCGCCTCGTGGCGCAGTGCCCGGGCCGCCCCATGCCCATCCTCGTGCTCCTGGATGACGCGACGAAGGCCGAGACGAAGACCGCCCGCGACGCCGGCGCGGACGTCGTGCTCTCGAAGCCCCTGAGCCGCGGCGAGCTGCGCGCGGCCCTCGTGCGGCTCCTCGGCCACGAGCCCTCGGGCATTCGCCCCGTGGTCCGTCCCGACGCGGAAGACGCTCAGTAGGGGAGCCCGGGGACCGACACGCGGACGCTTCGGAGGCGCGTCTGCTCCGTGAGGAAGAGCGTGCGGTGGTCCGGGCCGCCGAAGGCCGCGTTCGTGATGCGCCGCGCCGAGAGCTGGCGGAGCTCGTGCCCGTCCGGCGTGACGATGGCGAGGCCGCGCCCCGGGCGGGCCAGGTAGAGGTTGCCGGCGCAGTCGATGGCCACGCCGTCGTTGCTCTCACCGGGCAGGAAGAGCTCGCGCTGGCCAGCGTGCCCCGCGTCGTCGAGCCGATAGCGGTAGAGCCCGGCGTCCGCGCGCGTGGCGACGTAGAGCCAGCGCTCGTCGGGGCTGAGCGTGATGCCGTTGGGCCGACCGAGGGAGTCGTCGACCAGCGTCAGCGTGCCGGCGGGGTCCAGCCGGTAGACGCCCTCGTGGGCGAGCTCCCTCGCGCGCCCATCGAGCTGCCCCGCGTAGGCCGGGTCCGTGAAGAAGACGACGCCGCCCGAGCCGACCACGAGGTCGTTCGGCGCATTGAAGCGGCCGCCCTCGTGGCGGTCGACGAGGCGCGTGCGCGCACCGTCCACCGGGGCGAGGCGCGCGATTTCCCGGCGGTCGTGCAGCGCCGCGACGAGGAAACCCGCTTCGTCGATGGCGAGGCCGTTGCTTCGCGCGACGCCCTCCGGGAGGAACGCGCGCACGCCGCCGGGGCCGAGCTCCCACACGATGCTGGGCGGCCCGAGCGCGTCGGCGTCGAGGGCGCTCGCGCGGTTGAAGTCGCTGAAGCGAAGCACGCCCTCGCGCTCCATCCAGACGGGCCCTTCGAGGAAGGAGAAGGGCTGCTCGCCCTCGGCGCCGGGGCCAGACTCGGCGCGCGCGACCAGGGAGCCTTCGAGCTCGGGCCGCGTGCCCGCCGCGATCCCGGCGCAGACGCGCGCGCGG
>CALCTH010000717.1 GCA_937893795.1 uncultured Myxococcales bacterium
GGGGCGGCTCCGCGTGGTCCCGGACGTGGCGAGCGCGCGCGCCGCCGTGGCCGCGGCCGAAGGCCGCGAGCCTCGCGTGTGGGCGACCGCGGCGCGGGCCGTGCCGGGGGCCGACGTGGCGGTCGGATGGGGTGCCTGGAAGGCCGCAGGTGGCGCAGGGATCCCCGGGCTCCTCCTCTTCGGGACCGGCCACGGCCTCACGGCCTCTCTCGTCGCCGGCTGTGACGGCCTGCTGCCGCCCATCCGGGCCGGTGGCTACAACCACCTGAGCGTTCGCGCGGCCATCGCCATCGCCCTCGATCGGCTCGTCGGCGAACGCGACGAGGCGAGCCCTCCCGACCCGTGGACGGCTCGGGGCGAAGTCCCCTCCTCGGGTTTGACCCCCTGAGGGGCCGGTGCTAACCCTCCGCTCCCTTTGGCGGCGCCCCGGGCCTCTTCGGCCCCGGCCCGCGCCCCGGATTCCTGCCATGTCCAGCACCGTCCCGCAGATCGCGGCTCTCGAGCAGAGCCAGCTCCGCACCGTCCCGCCCTTCCGCGCCGGCGACACCGTCAACGTCCACTTCCGCATCCGCGAGGGTGAGAAGGAGCGCGTTCAGGTCTTCAAGGGCGTGGTCATTCGGCACAACCGGGGCGGCCTCCGGGCGACCTTCACCGTCCGGAAGATGAGCTACGGCGTGGGCGTCGAGCGCATTTTCCCGGTGCACTCGCCGCGCATCGAGAAGATCGAGATTACCGCCCGCGGGCACGTGCGCCAGGCGCGCCTCTACTACCTCCGGGACCTGGAGGGGAAGAAGGCCCGGCTCCGGGAGTCGAAGCGCAAGGGTGTTGACGAGGTGCTTCGCGACCACGGCATCGAGAAGGCCAACAAGGCCTCGAAGTCCGACAAGAAGCAGAAGCGCAAGGCCAAGCGCGCCGCCCGCGCGGCGGCCAAGGCCTCCAAGACGACGAAGAAGGGCTGAGCGCCCGCTGCCCTCGGTTCCGGATCAGGGCGCCACGCGAAGCGGTGCCTCGACGAATCCGTCCGTCCCGGGCTCGTGCACCCAGACCCGACGCTCGACGACCGCCGGGCCCTCTCCCGCGTCGCGCACGCTGACCACCAGGAAGGCGCAGGGCCAGGTCAGCAACTGCCCCTGGCTGAAGGTCGCGGCGTCTTCCTCGCTGAAGTAGGCGCCCGCCTCGCAGTGCGAGTGATAGATCACCTTGAGCGGGCGGCCGTCTTCCGCGCCCCGGTCGAAGGCGCGGCTCGCGCGGAGCCCGTTGATGAGGAAGTACTCGCGGGACGTCCGGGGAAAGGTCTCCGGGTCGAGCGCGTGATAGCGGTCCGCCTCGTTCTCTTCGCGCTGCACGTCGTCGCAGCGCGGTGGATCGGCGGCGGGGCCGAAGACGAAGCCGCACGCTTCGCTCGGGTACGCCGCGCGCGCGTGAGCGTCGATGGCAGTAGTGACCGCCTCGGCGAAGACGAGATCACCGCCGATCCAGGGCAGGCCTGGATACTGGGGGTGCTCGCCCCGCGGCTTCATCGGCCCTCCTCGGGCGGAAAGGGGCCCTCGGGCGGCCAGCCGCCGAAGGGCCGGCCCACCTCGAGCACGGCCTTCAGTGCCTCCACGGCGGCGAGGGCACCCTGCAGCGTACCGGCGCCGGGCGCGGCCGGACGGGGAGCGCGGAGCGGGATGCCTTCGCTGCTCTCGCGAAGCCCCGCCCGTGCCAGATAGCGGCGCGCGGTCTCCGCGGCGTCGCCGGGAAGCGCCTCGGCGAGGAAGCGTGCGCCCGAGAGCCGCCGCTGCCCCGCGTCCCCGATCTCCGGCACCAGCCGCTGGCGCGCGGTCCGCTGACGATCCGCTCCCGTCGCGAGCGGATCGTCCACCAGGGGAGCGCGCGAGCTCATCGGCCGCCTGCGATGGCTGGGATGATGGACACGTCGTCCCCGTCCCGGAGCGCCGTGTCGAGGCCGTCCAAGGTCCGGATGTCGTCCTCGCCCACGAAAACGTTGACGAAGCGAAGCACGGCGCCGCCCTCGTCGAGAATCTTGGCCTTGAGCCCCGCGTGACGAGCCTCGAGGGCGTCGAGGACCCCACGCACCGTCGCCGCCTCCGGCCGGAGGTCGGCCTCGAGCTCGGCGTCGCCGCCGGTCACGCTTCGGAGGGCAGGGGGGATTCGAACGGTCACGGACATGGCGTCTCAGGTCTCCTCGAAGGGCCCGACAGGACCCGTCGTACGTGGGGGATTCAGGCGAGCGCGGGATCGGGCCCGGGCGCCGGCCGCAGGTAGCGCCCGGGCCTCTTCAGGTCTACGGCGGCGCCCGCCAGCGCGCAGGCCGCGCGAGCGCGAGGGCGCGTGGTGCGCAGCCGGCCCGCGAGGCCGTCGTAGCGCGAGAGCGTGCCCCCGCGGTCTCCGGAGAGACGACGGACCGCCAGGGAGGCGGCCATGGCGCCGACGACGCCGACCACGGGGCCGACGACGCCGGCTGCGTCGCACGTGGCCTGCGCGCCGTGCGGCACGTCCTCGAAGACGCAGCGGAGGCAGCGCCCATGGGCGCCGGGCAGGCTCTCGCCGGATGCGAGCACCCAGCCAGCCCACCGGATGACGCCCGCGTGCACCACGGGCACACCGGCTCCGGCGCAGGCGTCGGCGACGAGGAACTTGCTCGCGAAGTTGTCGGTGCCTTCGAGCACGAGATCGACGTCGGCGAGGAGGGCGTGGGCCGTCGTCGGGAGGAAGCGCCCCTCGACGGGCTCCAGGCAAGTCCCCGTGCCGACCCGGTCCGCGCGGGCGGCGAGGCTCAGGGCGCCGGCACGTGCCTTGGGGTGCCCGACGTCGCCCTCGTCGAAGAGGAGCTGGCGATGGAGGTTCGAGGGCTCGACGCGGTCGTCGTCGACGAGGCGAAGATGGCCCACGCCATGGTCGACGAGAACCTCGGCGGCCGGTGCGCCGAGGCCGCCGGCGCCTACCACGAGCACCCGCTGGCCGGCCAGCGAGGAGGCGCCCTCAGATCGAGTAGACATGGCGTCGGGGAGCCCGCCGGCGAAGCCCGTCACGCTGACCGCGCTCGCAGAGCTCGCCAATGGTGAGGTCGTCGAAGCAGGCGTCGAGGCGGTCGCCCAGATCCGCGAAGGCGGCCTCCGTGACGGCACGGCTCGCAGCGTCGCCCGTGCGTCCCTCGTCGGGGGAGGTCAGCACCGTCGGCCCCTCGAGGGCACGCACGACGGCGCCGACGCTGATCTCCTCCGGCGGGAGCGCGAGCGCGTAGCCGCCCTTCGGTCCCCGCTTCGACGTGACCAGTCCCGAGCGCTTGAGCTCCTGGAAGATCTGCTCGAGGAAGCGCGGCGGGATGCCCTGACGCGCGGAAATTACCTTGATTTGCGTCGGGCGGCCGTCGTTGTGAAAGGCGATGTCGAAGACCGCCTGCACACCGTAGCGCCCCTTGTTCGACAGCTTCACGAGTGTCGGAGACGTAGTTTGGCACATCGGGTGTGTCAAGAATTGCCGAGGCGGCTTCTTGTCTCGACGCGCGCGCCTTGCGACCATCGCCGGGAGGGCGTGCGTTGAAGATCTGCGAGGTGTGCGGAGCCCGCTTTCGGGGCAACCCGACGGTCTGCCCCCTCGATGGCGGGGAGCTCAAGGACCTGCCGGACCCGCTCATCGGTCGCACCATCGCGGGTCGCTACGTGATCCGCGACCGCATCGGGGCGGGCGGCATGGGCACCGTGTACCGGGCTCATCAGGAGGTGCTGGGGCGGGACGTCGCCATCAAGTTCCTCGCTCAGGAGCTCGCGTTTCAGCCGACGAGCAAGACGCGCTTTCTCCGCGAGGCCCGCGCGGCCAACCGGATCAATCACGAGCACATCATCGACATCACGGACTACGGCGAGACCGACGATGGACTCGTCTATCTGGTGATGGAGTTCCTCGACGGCGTGCCGCTGAACGAGGAGATCGCCAAGGGGCCCATGTACCTTCCGCGGGCCGTCACCATCGCCTGGCAGATGGCCGCGGCGCTTGGGCGAGCGCACGAGCTGGACGTCATCCACCGCGACATCAAGCCGGACAACGTGTACCTGCTCCGGGGTCACGACGGGGACTTCGTCAAGATCCTCGACTTCGGTCTCGCCCACATGAAAGGCGAGATCCGCGTGACGGCCACCGGCGCCATCTTCGGCACGCCGGAGTACATGTCGCCGGAGCAGGCGCGTGGCGCGCCCGTCGGGCCCGCAGCAGACCTCTACGCCCTCGGCTGCGTGCTCTACGAGATGCTCACGGGGGAGCTCCCCTTTCGCGGGAGCACTCCGGACCTGATCCTCCAGCATCTCCGGGAGCCCGCGACGCCGCCCTCTCAGGTCGTGGCGACGGTTCCAACGGCGCTCGACGCGCTGGTGCTCCGCCTGCTCGCGAAGTCGCCGGACGAGCGGCCCCGTAGCGCCTTCGAGGTCGCCGAAGCGCTTCGCGCCGTGCGCGAGGCCAACCGCCGCTCCGTGGTCGTGGGCGAGGACTCCACGGTGCACCAGGTCACCATGATCGACTCGACGGAGCACACGCTCCCGGACGCCAGCGACGAGCATCCGAGCCACGGGTCGCTCGTCGATCGCTGGACCGCCCGTCTCGAGACGTTTCAGAGCCTGGTGCGCCGGGCCCATCCGGCGGGCCCAGCGCCCGTATGGCTCGAGGAGGCGCTGGGGGAGCTCGCCGACCAGGTGAGCTCCCTGGAGCACCTGACGCAGGACCTGCACGAACGCGCGAGCGCGGCGAGCAGCGAAGAGGACCACGCGCGTAGCCTGCGCATGAACATCGGCCGCGCGCTCGACGCCCTCACCGCCGACGAGGCCCGTGTTCTCCACGAGTTGGCGGGGGTCGAGGCACGCGTCGAGGCTGCGACGCGGCGCGTTCGAGAGGCCGAGGCACCGCTCCGGGAGGGTCTCGAGGCGCTCGAGGGCCGCGAGCTCCATCGGCTCGACGACGAGGCGGTCACGCTGCTGCGGGACCTGGGCAACGGCGCGACGCTGGTCGTCGATGCGCGGGAGGGCCTCCGCGAGGCCGAGCAGGCCGAGCGCTCGCTTCGCGCGGAGCTCGACGACCTACGCTTTCAAATCGGTCAGCTCAAGGGCCGCCTCGGGGGCCTCAGCGCAGCGTCGGAGGTCGACCTGGACGGGCTCCGCGAGGAGACCAAGGTGCTCGACCGCCGGGTCCAGCGGCGCCTCGACGAGGTGGTCAAGCGCGCCGAGCCGATCGTTCGACACTTCATGATGTTCCCCCACTTGCGGGACGCGGTGCGCCGCACGCACGCGCAGGGCGCCTGAGCCTCTCAGGGGCGCGCGGGCTCGAGGGCGTCCACGCTGCGCCGCCGCGCCGGCAACGCGCCCTGGGCACCCAGCGTGGCGCGATGGAGGATCGCGTCCACCAGCGCGTCGAAGTCGAGCCCCGCGCCGGCGGCCACCTTCGGAAGGAGCGAGGTCGGGGTGAGCCCGGGGAGCGTGTTGACCTCGAGGACGTATTCGTTCTCGCCCTCGGTGACGAGGAGATCGACGCGCGTCGCGCCGCTGGCGCCGATGCACTGGACCGCACGCTCGGCGAGGTGAAGCACGCCCTGGTAGCGCGTGGGCGAGAGCCGCGCAGGGAAGTGATAGTCGCTCTGGCCCTTTTGGTACTTCGAGCGATAGTCGTAGAAGCGCCCGCTCGGGACGATCTCGATCGCGCCGAGCGCCCGTCCGTCGAGCACGCCCACGGCGACCTCGCGACCCTGCACGAAGCGCTCGACCAGCACGACGTCGTCGAAGGAGGCGGCCTCCTCGAAGCGGCGCTGAAGCTCGGTGAGATCCGTCGCCCGGCCGGCGCCCACGCTGCTCCCGCCTCGGCGCGGCTTCACGAAGGCGGGGAAGCCGAACGAGCCATGCTGCGCTTCGAGCTCGTCCGCGCGTGACGCGGCGAGGCCGTAGTAGGGCGGCGTGGGAACGTTGTAGAGGCGGAAGAGCTCCTTCGCCTTCAGCTTGTCCATGGCGAGCGCGCTCGCCAGTACGCCGGAGCCCGTGTACGGGACCTGGAGCATCTCGAGCAGGCCCTGGACGCACCCGTCCTCGCCGTAGGGCCCGTGCAGCGCGTTGAAGGCGACGTCGATGGGGTCCTGGCGGAGCACCCGGTCGAGATCTCGATCGACGAAGATCTTCCGGACGTCGTAGCCGAGCCGCGCGAGCGCGGCGTGGACGGCCTCGCCCGTCTGGAGGGAGATGTCCTTCTCGGGGCCGAGGCCGCCGAGCAGCACGCCGATGCGCTTGTCCTTCATGCGTCGCTCCAAGCGAGGGTCTCGGGCCCTCGGAAGGCCCCTCCCTCGCGTCGTCCTCCTCGCGATGCGAGGTGCGTGCCGTGCGTGGCCGCGTCGTCGTTCGCCGGGAGAAAGTGAGAGTTCATGGGAGAGGCTGAGCTCGGCCTCGTGTCGTGTGGACCACGAAGGCGAGTCCCTGAAGACGCGGCTACCAGGGCCGCGGTGCCGCGGTCAAAAAGGTGGCCGCGGCGCGGTGCTCTAGCCGCGTCTCGGCCCGGGTCAACCGGAGCGCCCGTCATCTTCGAAGTCGGCATGGCACGCGAGGTGAAGAGAACGCGTCATGGGATGAGGCTCAGGGCCCGGCGTACTGCGCACGGACGCCGGACTCGGTGCGGACGACGGGCGTCAGCGGGACCACTTCACCCCGCCGGAGCCGCAGCGCAGCGAGCCGTTGGTCGGCCGCGAAGGTGACGTCGACGCGGACCGGGCCGGCGGGGCCCCGGCAGAAGACGGGGAGATGATGCGTCACCTCCGGCGCGTATCCGCCCTCGGTGGGCACCGGGTCGGGTTCTCCCACGCCCTCGACCGCGCACGCATGCGGGAGCTCGCTGGGCGCTTCCAGCGTGGTCCAGTTGGCCCCGACGGGAACCTCGGCCAGAAGGGCGTCGGCGCCTTCATCGCGTACGCCCGCCGCAGGGTCGGGGGTGGCGTCGTCCAGCGGCGGCGCGAGGCCGCGCGGGTCGAATCGTGGGGCCTCACCGCGGGGCTCGGTCTGGAACGCGACGAAGGAGAGGATGGGCCGGCCGCGATGGCCTCGCCCCCGCTCCACGCGCACGCGGAGCCGCTGCCCCTCGGCCACGAGGTCGGCGAGGTCGCGCGAGGCCTCGTCGAAGACGAGATCGGCCCAGCCGGTCCCCGACGCGCCCGTGCAGCGGATGCTCGACCGGCGCACCCGGGGCGGGTCGTAGGCGCGCGCGGCGATCGCACCGAGCTCCTCGTCCGGACCCTTGAAGACGATCGCACAGATCCGCTCCGTGTCTTCGTAGGCGGCGGGGTCGAGGCGCACGCGGCGGGGATCGAGCGGAGCGTTCGGGCCCTCGCGCTCGTCGGCGTTCGGCGCGCTTCCCCAGCGCGCCGTCGTCGTCTCGGCGGCAGCCGGCGGGGTCGCGGCGCTCTCGGTGCACCCGAGCGCGAGCATGAGGGGCACGAGGCGCGCGAAGCAGGAGCCGGGACGACGCACGAGGTGGCTCTGTCCCGGGACTCGGCTCCGCGCCACCCGTGGGCTCTTCGCGCGGCCGTCACCGTCGCCCTTCGTTGCCTCGCCACTTTCGCAGTGATACTGCTCGCGCCTCCATGACCCTGGCGCGCGCAAACCGGGCCCCCTCGCAGGCCTCACGGCCCACGACGGCCGGCCGTCCGCCCGCCACGCTCTCGGCTCGACCGCATCCCGGCGGTTCGGGCGCCTCTCGACTCCGCGCGCGCCTCCGGCGCCGAGCGCGGCGTCTCCTCACCGCAAAGGTCACGACGCATGACGTTCACAGAAGCTGCCGTGGAGGTTCTCCGGCTCGTCGCTAAGCCCCTCCACTACAAGAGAATCACGGAGATCGCCATCGAGCGAAATCTCCTCTCGCACGTCGGAAAGACGCCGGAGATCACCATGAGCTCGCGTCTGGCGACGATGGTTCGAAAGGACCGCGGAGACGCACCCATCGTGAAGGTGAAGCCGGGCGTCTTCGGACTGCGGGAGTTCTCGGAGGAGGTCCTCGCACAGGCGGAGAAGGAGAGCGGCCACGACTACGAGCTCCCCGCGGAGGCCGGCGCGGCCGGCGAGGGGGAGGAAGAGGCCACGGAGGGCGCCAAGACCGAGGAGGAGGCGCCGAAGCCGAGCCGAGATCTGCCGGGCGCCGAGGTCTTCCCCGAGGAGGAGGACGACGACGAGCCCATCCTCGCGGGCCTCGGCGACGACGAGGGAGAGGGCGAGGGCGGCAAGAAGCGAAAGAAGCGTCGCCGCCGACGCCGCGGACGGGAGGAGGGCTCCGACGCCGCAGAGAACGGCGAGGGAGGCCGGCGCCGGGACCGTGACAAGGACCGCGACCGCGACCGCGACCGCGATCGCGACCGGGGCGAGCGTGGACGCGGTCGGGGACGACGTTCCCGAGGGTCTCAGCGCATCGAGGGTGATTGGCGCCGCGGGCCCGCCGTGAGCGAGTCCGCCGGCAAGGACCTGGCCGATGCGGTGCACGCAGCCCTCGAGGGGGCGAAGGGGCGCCGGTCGCGCACGCTGGACCAGGTCGCGGAGCGTCTCGTGGAGTCGGGGCGGCTCCAGGGTGACGCCCGCGCCTTGGCGCCGACGGTGGCCGCGGCCGTCCGCGGCGACGACGCGCGTCGCCTGGGCGCTGGGGATGCGCCGCGCTTCCGCCTCAGCGGCACGAGTCTCGGGCTCGTGTCCTGGGATGCCGCACCCGAAGCGCAGCGCGCGGAAGCCGACGCGCGGCAGGCTGCCGGACGGCAGCGTGCGCTACTGCACCGTGAGCTTCTTCGCCGCCTGGGGCGACTCCCCGCGAGCGCCTACATCGAGCTCATCGCGGCCTGGCTCAACTCGGAAGGGGTCATGGAGCTGCGCGGCGTGCGGCGAAACGGTGCCCCGGGGGCGTTCCATCTGGCCGGTCGCTGGCGCGTCGGTCCGCGTTCCCTGCCCGTGGCCATCGTGGTGCATCGCGACGGGACGTTGGGCCGTGAGGACGTGATCGACGTCCGAGGGGCGCTTCACGCCTACGGCGAGGCGCGAGCCGCGTGGATCGTGTCGTGCGCGCCGGCGGCGTCCGGCGGCATCGAGGAGGCATCGGCTTCCGGTGCGGTGCCCGTGACGCTCTTCGACGGCCCGGCGCTCGCCGCGGCCATGGAGCTGCGCGGCATCGGGCTTCGGCAGGCGGCGCTCCCCATCGCCTACCTCGACGCCGACCTCTTCGAGGCTCTCGAAGGCCCGGGCCGTGCCGACGAGCGCGACGGCGACGACGCTGCTCCGGAGGAACCGGCGACGGCGTCCGAGGAGGCCGAGGCCGCCGAGGCGGCCGCCGTGGGGGAGGGTGGCCGCCGCCGCCGGCGCCGCCGCC
>CALCTH010000718.1 GCA_937893795.1 uncultured Myxococcales bacterium
CCGCACCGGCGCGCGCGGCGCCGGCGGAAGCGGCGACGGCCCACGACGGAGAGGACACCCGCGCCATCGTCACGCTGCTGACCGACGTCGCCGCGGTGCCGACTGGGGAGGCCTTCCGCGTCGGGATCCGCTTTCGCCTCGACCCGGGCTGGCACGTCTACTGGAAGAACCCGGGCGAGGCGGCCTTCGCCACGGCCATCGCCTTCGAAGGGGACGCGACGACGGGACCGCTTCGGTGGCCGGCCCCCGAACGCTTCGAGAGCCCCGGCGAAATCGTGACCTACGGCTACGCCGGGGAGGTGCTGCTCTTCGCCGAGGCCCGCGCGCCCGACGACGCGGCGGGCGCGCTGACGCTCCGCGCCGACGTCGACTTCCTGGTGTGCGAGGTCGACTGCATCCCGGGTCGCGCGATCCTCGAGCGCGAGCTGAACGTCGGCCCGCGACGGGCGGGGTCCGCCGCGTCCACCTTCGACGGAGCGGCCGCCACCGTGCCACGTCCCGCCGCTGAGGCCGGCATCGTGGTGGCCCTGCCGCTCGAGGCCCCGCTGGGCCCTGGAGACGACGGCTCGGCCGAGCGCGTCGTGACCCCGTAGGCGCCGGGCGTGCTGAGCGGCCGCGGCGTCGCGACGCTGATCCCCGAGCGACACCCCAGCCTCACGGTCCGCCCGGCGCGCCCCCTCGCCGCCGGCGGCGGCGGACTCCGGGCGCCGCTCCGGCTGGTGCACGGTCCCGACGCCGCGCGCGCCGAAGCGGACGCCGCGCGTCCCGGTCGCTTCCGCGGCGTGCTGACGCTGCAGCGGGACGGGGCGCCGGTCCACGTCACCGTCGATCTGCCGCTTCCTCGCCGAGCGCATACGGAGACGGGAACGGACACGAGAGCGGGGACGGAGACGGGAACGGACACGAGAGCGGGGACGGAGACGGTCAGCGCGCCCATCGGCCTCGCCTTCGCCCTCCTCCTGGCCTTCCTCGGCGGCCTCATCCTCAACCTGATGCCCTGCGTGCTCCCGGTGCTCGCCGTGAAGCTCGTCGGCCTCGTGGCGCTCGGCGGCGGAGACACCCGTGCGGGGCGCCAAGCCGCCCGCGGCTACGTGCTGGGCGTGGTGGCGAGCCTCCTCACCCTTGGCGGCGCCGTCGCGCTGCGCGCGGCGCTAGGGCGCGCCGTCGGGTGGGGGTTTCAGCTCCAGGAGCCCATCGCCGTCGCGCTGCTGATGGCCACGGTCGTCGCGTTCGCGCTCCATCTCTTCGGCGTGTGGCGCGTCGGCGTGCCCCGCGGCGCCTCGCGTTCGGCACCCAGCGGGCCGCCGGGGCTCTGGCGCAGCGCCGCGGAAGGCGTGCTCGCCGTGGTGCTCGCGACGCCCTGCTCTGCGCCCTTCCTCGGTACCGCCGTCGGCTTCGCCCTGGCCGCCGGGCCGGGCACGATCCGCTTGGTCTTCGCCGTGCTCGGCCGCGGCCTGGCGGCGCCCTTCGCGCTCGCGGCAACGGTGCCCGCCGTGCGCCGCCGGCTCCCACGGCCCGGGCCGTGGATGCTCAGCCTCGAGATCGCGCTCGGCTTCGCGCTCCTCGCCACGGGCATCTGGCTCGCCTGGGTGCTCGTTCGGCTCGCCGGCGCCGACGGCCTGGTGCGCGGGCTCGTGTTCGCGCTCGCGACGGCCGCGGTCGCCGTGGTGCTCGGCCGCACGGATCGTCGGGGCATCCGCCTCGCTGCGATGCTGGCGCTGCTCCCCGTCGCCGCCGGGCTCCTGCGCTTCGAGCCGCCGGAGACCCGCGCGCAGCCCGCCGCGGGCTGGCAGCCCTGGTCACCCGATGCCGTCCGCGCGGCGCAGGCCGCCGGCGAGACCGTGTTCGTCGACTTCACGGCGGACTGGTGCATCACCTGCAAGGCCAACGAGCGCCTCGTGCTCGACGACCCGGAGGTGGACGCCGCCCTCGCGCGCGGCGCCCGCTTCGTGGCCGACTGGACCCGGCGCGACGAGCGCATTCGCGCGGCGCTGGCGGAGCACGGCAAGGGCGGGGTGCCGCTCTACCTCGTCTACCGACCTGGGGTGGCTTCGCCGCAGGTGCTGCCGGAGATCCTCACCAAAGAGCGTGTCCTCGCGGCCCTCGCGCCTTGAGCCTCGTCGCGACGTCCGCCCGGCGGTACCGTCCCGCCGATGAGCGCGCTCTATCCGCCCCTCGAGCCCTACGAGACCTTCGCCCTCGACGTGGGTGACGGCCACCGGGTGCACGTCGAGCTCTGCGGGAACCCGGAGGGCCAGCCCGCGCTCTTCGTGCACGGCGGGCCCGGCGGCGGTACGGACCCCTCGCAGCGCCGCTACTGGGATCCGCGCGCCTATCACATCGTGCTCTTCGACCAGCGCGGCTGTGGCAAGAGCACGCCCTACGCGAGCCTCGAGGCCAACACCACGAGCCACCTCGTCGACGACATGGAGCGCATCCGGACCCACCTGGGTCTCGAGCGCTGGCAGCTCTTCGGCGGGAGCTGGGGCAGCACGCTGGCGCTGGCCTACGCCGAGGCGCACCCGGAGCGCGTCACGGAGCTGCTCCTCCGCGGCATCTTCCTCGTCCGCGCCGAGGAGGTGCGTTGGTACTATCAGGAAGGCGCGTCCCGCATCTTCCCGGAGGCCTGGGAGGCCTTCCTGGCGCCGATCCCCGACGCCGAGCGTGACGATCTCGTGCGCGCCTACCACGCGCGGCTGACGAGCCCCGACGACGCCATGCGCCTCGAGGCGGCCAAGGCGTGGAGCGTGTGGGAGGGCTCGACGAGCCGGCTCCAGGTCGACCGAGCCCTCGTCGAGAAGAGCGCCGACCCGCGCTTCGCCGAGGCCTTCGCGCGCATCGAATGCCACTACTTCGTTCACGGCGGCTTCATCGAGGACGGGCAGCTCCTGCGCGACGCCCATCGCCTGGCGGGCATCCCCGGCGTGATCGTGCAGGGGCGCTATGACGTCGTCTGCCCGCCGAAGAGCGCCTGGGAGCTCGCGAAGGCCTGGCCCGATGCCGTGCTCGAGATGATCGAGGACGCCGGCCACTCGGCCCTCGAGCCCGGAACGGCGCGGGCCCTCGTCGAGGCGACGAAGCGCTTCCGGCCAAGCTGATCGGCGTCACGCGGCGTCGAGGAGCGTCGCGAGCGCGTCGGCCGTGGGGAGGCTCTTGTAGCGACGCACCTCGTCCGGCATCACGCGCAGCGCTTCGATGAGCTGGCGCTGCTGCCACGGCGCCAGAGCGTCGAGCGGGGTCCGGTACACGCGGATGAGAAACACGCTGCTCCGCGTCCTCGGGAGCGGCACGGTCACCTGCCGCTCCACGCGGAAGACGCCGGGACCCCCGGCCGCCCAGCCGGCACGACGATCGCGCACGTCCGGATGCTGGTCGAGGGCGTCGTCCGGCGTGAGCGTCCAGACGAAGCGCACGTAGGGTCCCCGGTCGACCATCGCGCGCACCATGCCGCGGGCCGCGGCGGCGCTCGTGGGGAAGTCGGGCACCGGGCCGTGAATGGCTTCGAAGCTCGCGTCGCGAAGGCGCTCGGGACGCCAGCCGCTCGGAAAGCGCACGTCGAGGGCGACGCAGCGCCCTGCGTCGTCGTCCCCTGCGTGGAGCACGGCGAAGTCCTCCTGAACGAGCAGCGCGAGCTGGTGAAGGCCCTGCTCGGGCTCCCGCGCGGCCGCGCCGAGGAGCCCCGGGTGCTCGGCCTCGAGCGTGTCGAGCATCCAGCCGTAGGCCTCCTGCCGTGCGCCACGCGCGGCCTCGTCCTCGCCGGCGACGAACCATCGTTCGGGCGGCGCCTCGCGCTTCGCGGCCACGTAAGCGTCGCGGTCGTCGTCGACCTGGAAGAAGCGCGCGTCCCCCTCGTGCCCGAAGTCGGTCCCGAAGCGCGCGAGGCTCGCGACCATCTGCAGCGGACGCTCCTCGACGGGAAAGTAAGGCGCGGACACGGCGCGCAGCGTACGGCGTGGAGGCATAGCAGACGAACGTTCTGCCGATCCGGGGCTGGCCCCGGAGGTCAGATTCCGGCGCGTGCGACGTATGCTGCGATCATGGGGACGCGCCTCGCACTCGCGGCGGTGCTGCTCGCCGGCGTGCTCGCCGCGCCCGTGAGCGCACAGCCCTCGGCCTTTCAGCTGCGGACGGTGTCGAGCCAGCGCACGGGCAGTCGCGCGGGGCCCGTCGGCGTGCGTCGCCTGGGCGGCTCGCCGAGCGAGGTCCGCCTGCGGGCCCAGTGGTTCAACGGCGGCGTGCTGTTCTCGAAGGTGCGGGGCACGGTCGGCATGGCCGCCCTCGAGCTCGATCTGCGCGAGTGGCTCACACTCCGAGGCACGCTCATGGCCGGCGTCGGCGCGCCGACCTCGAACGACGGCGACCGCATGCCGCTCCTCTTCGGCGACGTCGGCGTGTTCCTCCACTTCTCGACGCCGGAGAGCTTTCGGGAGCACGTGACGCTCAGCTTTCGGAGCTCGCGCGCGACGAGCACCGTGGGCGCGACGCAGTACACGCGAACGTCGAGCCGGGAGACCTACGTGGAGGTCCCGGCGCTGCGGCGCCGCATGCGCGGCCTTAACCTCCGCGGCTTCGCCTATTGGGGCATGGGCCATCCCGGCGACGGGGAGACCCCGGACCCGAACGACGTCTACGCGCCGGTGGTGCTCGGCGGCGCCTACGCGGGCTTCTCGAGCGCCTTCGTGAAGAGCACGGCGTACTGGATCGAGGGCTACGGCCTGGCCGGCGGCGCCCGCTTCCACCGGCTCTACGCCGACGTCCTGATGGCGCCGCTTCGCCACTACACGGAGGGGCAGAGCGAAGTGTCGGGCGACGCGTGGGGCCAGCTGCTGGGCGCGCGCTTCGGCGTCGAGAACGTGTGGGGCAAGCGCGTGGCCTTCGCGGCGCGCGTGGAGGCCGGCGTACTGCCGGCACGCCTCGGCGGCTATCTGCTCGCGACGCTGGGCATCGGCTCGAACCTGGTCCGGCGCTGAGCCCGCTCGCTCCCGTCAGAGCTCGCCGCCGAGGGCCTCGCGGTAGCGAGCGTCGCCGCGGCCGTTCCGGCTCCAGTAGGCGTCGAGGTAGCTATGCGTACGGACGGCCCGGGTGAGCGGACCGCGCCCCTCTTCCTCCCAGCCCTCGATGACGTGCGGGAAGGCGGCGCGGAAGTAGACGCGCAGGACCCGGCCGAGCTCGGCGTAGCGCACCTCGAGCACCTCGAGGGGACCCTCGGCGACGGCCTCGTTGACCTCCTGGCGACGCGTGAGCTCGGCGGCGTAGGGCCGAATGGGCCGATGCGCGAAGCGCAGATGGTGGAGCGCGGGCACCAGCGAGAGCGTCCCCGTCGGCAGCGCGTCCGGGTCGCGGCGGACCTGCGCGAAGAGCGCGTCCTCGAAGGGCGCGGCGGGGACCACGGCGTCCTCGTCGCCCTCGGCCTGGAAGTAGGAGCGCTGGGCGACGTGCACGCCGTCCGCCCTCCGATTGAGCTGCGCGAAGGCCATGCCGCACCACTCCTGCATCGTGTGCGTCACCTTCAGCGCCGGCTCCCGGCCGCGCGCCGGAAGGAAGCTGCTCGTCATGAGCGAGTAGGGGTAGACGCCCGTGTAGAAGCGGCGGCTGTGGTTCAGCTTGAGCACGGAGACGTCGGGCTGGCCGTCCGCGAGCTCGTGCTTGACCTGCGCGTCGGGGAGGAAGGGCTCGGTGACGAAGACGAGCACGGCCTCGCCCGCGCGCGCCTCGCCGTAGCGCGACTGCGTCAGCCGGTAGCGCGTGAGCTCGGCCTTGCCCTGGTACCAGTAGCTCTCGAAGCGTCCGTGCTCCGCGGCGAAGGCCTCGGGCGTTGGCAGGCCGAGCGAGGCCGCCGTCGCCCCCGTTACTTCGTCACCCGCTATGGCGGCCTGCGCGGCGGCACGAGGCTCCGTCGCGTCGCAGGCAGACGCGAATGGGAGCAGGAGAAGGGCGAGCAAGGGGCGAGGGGACGTCACCCGAGGATCCTTGGGCCGGAGCGTCGCGGCGCCACCCGTCGCGCTGCGCGCCTTCGCGTTCAACGGCGCTGCACGCGACCCGTGGCCGGCGCGGGGCCATCGGGCGCCGGGGCGCTGCCGCCACCGCTCA
>CALCTH010000719.1 GCA_937893795.1 uncultured Myxococcales bacterium
CTTCGCGGTCCCCGCGCCGGCACCGGCACCGCTCGCCGTGCGCGGGGAGGCCGCGGCGCCGCGCGGCGCTGCGCTGCCGGCGGTGGTCGTCGGCGAGCGCTCCATGCTCAACACGCCCTTCATCCCGAGCGGATACATGGGCGACGCATCCGCCCTGACCCTCGACCCCGAATGGGCCGAGAGCCCGCGCTCCGGCGCGACCTGCCTGCGCGTGTCCTATGGGCCGCCCACGGGCTGGGCCGGCGTCGCGTGGCTCGCTCCCGCCGACGATTGGGGCGACCTGCCGGGCGGCCTCGCGCTGACCGGTGCCCGCCAGCTCACCCTCTGGGCGCGCAGCGACACCGAGGGGATCGAGGTGCGCCTCGGCTACGGCCTGCTGATGCGCGACGTGCCATTCTTCGACACGAGCCGCGCGCAGCAGGTCGTCCGGCTGACGACGTCGTGGACCCGCTACCGCTTCGACCTCGAGGGCAAGAACCTCGAGCGCATCAAGAGCGGCTTCTACTTCTCCCTCGCCTCGCCGGGCCCCGGCGGGCCGCACCACTTGTACCTCGACGACGTCCGCTACGAGTGAGCCCGCGTGCCCGGGTAGGTCGGGCTCGCGTCCGCGCGTCGCCCCGGCGCGGAGCTACTCGAAGGACTCCGTATCCCAGTGAAGCCGCCACGTGGCCGTGCACGTCCACCCCGTGGTCCTCGTCGAGTGGAGGAGCTCGCCCCAACCCGTGCGACCGAGAACCAGGGGTACGCCGTCGAGGCAGGCTTCCGTCGATCGGAGCCACGATGGCCCGTTCAGGATGTCCCGCGAGGCGTCCTCCAGCGTGAGCAACGTGGCCTTGCTCTCGCGCGTCACCGTCCACCGACCGTTGTCGCGGAAGACGAGCTCGTAGCCGCGGGGAAACCAACGCATCGCGCGGTTCGGGGCCAGCGTCGCGAAGCGTTGAAGTCCGCTCACGAGCCCGCGAATGGCGGTGAGCTTCGTGGCGTCGACGAACATGTCGCGAAAGAACGCGCGTCCCTCTCCCGCACCGAGCACGCTCCAGCAGACGTCGGTGAGGTGGAGGTTCACTTCGAGCGGGAGCCACGTGAGGGGCTGCGCGCCTCGGACTTCCGCCTCGAGATCCGGACGAAGACCGGCCCGGACGGTCGCGAGTCTCTCCGCCGAGAGGAGCCGCTCCATGGAGGCGACGAACCCCTTCATGTACTGGGCGCGCACGGCCGGTTGGCTCACGCCATGATCAACGGTGGACCGCGCATGCGCCTTGAGGGCGACTCCCGGGACGACCTCGAGCCGCCGTTCTCCTTCGCCGCCGATCGAGCGCCGGGGCTGACTGGTGTCACCCCCGTAACTCCACGCAGAGCGGACGCGTCGTACCGTCGGAACGGACTTTGCCGCTCATGATGCGCCGCTCCCTCTTCGTTCTGCTCGCCGTGAGCGCCCCGATCGTCGCGGGGTGCAGCGGCGAGCTGCGCGAGCTCCCGCCGCTCGACGAGAACGTCTCTCTCGACGCGGGTACGCCCCGACCCGACCCGCGGCCGGACCCGGAGCCCGAGCCGGACCCGATGCCCGACCCCGACCCGCGGCCGGACCCGGAGCCGGATCCGATGCCCGACCCGCAGCCTGGCTGCGACGTGGCCATCGAGCAGGACGTCATCGCCCTGGCCAACCAGGCCCGGGGCGAGGCGCCGCTCCGGTGTGACCCGGAGATGAGCACAGTGGCCCGCGCCCACAGCGCGGACATGTGCGAGCGCGACTACTTCGACCACACGTCCCTCGACGGCCGCAGCCCCTTCGACCGCATGCGCGACGCCGGCATCCGCTTCGGCGCCGCCGGCGAGAACATCGCCTGGGGCCAGCCCACCGCGGCGGCGGTGCACGACGCGTGGATGAACAGCAGCGGCCACCGCCGGAACATCCTGAACGGCGGCTACCGCCGCAGCGGCGTGGGCTACGTCCGCTGCGGCGGCCGCCCCTACTGGACGCAGGTCTTCGCCGACTGAGCGCTGCGAGCGGGGCCGTGCGGGTTTTGGCCGGACGGTGTTTATCATCGAAGGCGATGCCCTCCGCGACGCTCCGCCGAACGCCTCTCCTCTGGCTCCTCGCGCTGACCGCGTGCGGAAGCAGCAACGACGCCACGCGGGACGCGGGGCCCGCGGAGTCCGGCGTGCCCGACGCGGGCATGGCGGACGGGAGCACGGGCGATGGGGGCGGCGATGCGGGCATGGACGACGCCGGCATGGACGACGCGGGTGCCGACGCCGGCACCGACGCGGGCGGCGACGACGCCGGCATGGACCCTGGCCCCTGGACGGCCATCGTCGCCGGGCCTGCAGAGACCGCGGCGCCGCTGCGCTTCGGCGAGGGTTCCCTCGCGGGGCGCGGCACGGCGGACGAGTGGATCCCCATCCTCGCCGCGACGGAGACGGCGGGCGCCATCGCCTGGGCCGCGGGCATCGGCTTCTCCGGCACGCTCCCGGCCTCCGGGCCGAACCCGTCCACGGTGCGGGTGGCCATCGAGCCGGTCTCGCGGGACGTCTACGTGCTCTTCAGCGTGCAGGTGGGCGAGACCCCGATGACCCTCGAGCTCTCGGGGCCCGACGGCACCGTCGGCGCGAGCAGCGCCACCTTCGCCGACGCATCGGCGCTCGGCGTGGCGTACTTCGAGCCCTTCCTCGCGAAGCTCGACGCCGACGGACAGCCGCGGTGGCTGAAGCGGCTGGCGCAGGGCACCGGCGACTTCGAGTGCACGAGCACGCTCGGGTTCGCGGTGAACGCGGAGGGCACGCGGGTGATGGTCGCACTGAACACGAACAACGTCGGCGACCGGACGAGCGGAAGCAGCGCGCAGATCACCCTCGGCCCCGGCGATCTCGACGAGCGCGTCGGCAACGTGCCGACGAACCAGCGCATCAACGTGACCATGCTGCTCGAGCCGGCTACGGGCGCGCTCGTGGACGCCACCGCGATCGGCGACCGCACCGCGAACTACGGCGGCGTGAACAGCGGCTGGGGCCTTCCTTCGGCCACCATGATCTACGACGAGGTCGGTGGGCGCTATGGCGTCGCCGGGGGCATCAGCAACTTCCAGGTCACCGACGTCGTCTTCGGCCTGGGTAGCGCGATGCCCATCTCGGTTCCGCAACCGGGCGCGCAGGGCTATCGCGCCCTCTACGGAATCTACACCGCGGCGGGTCTCGACGTTCGTCTCGGCCAGGCCGCGGCGGGCAACGTGGCCTCCGACGCGACGACCTTCAGCTATCCCCTTCTCGACGGAGGGCTCCTCGTCGCCGCGACGCTGGCCTCGACGACGAACGCGACCTTCTCGAGCGGATCGGGCCCGCGCGTCTTCGCCGGCGGCCAGGACGACACGGGGTGGCTCGCGCTCTACGCCGCGGACGCGGAGCTCGTGTGGGCGAAGCCGGCGCTCGCGGGAGCCGCGAACGCGAGCCTCGTCTGGCGCTCGGCCGTCGACGACCCCGCCGACGAGGCCATCTTCGCGTGGGGACTTCTCTTCGGGAGCACCGGTGTGACCCTCGGCGCCGGGGAGCCCGGCGAGGTCACGCTCGGCCCGGTGAACGCCTCGCTTCAGCATGGCGTGCTCGCGCGCTTCGAGCGTTCCACCGGCGAGCTCACGTGGGCCCGGCTCGTCGAGCAGACCTCGAACGCTCCGGCGGTGAACCTGGTGGGAACGCTCTTCCGCGGCGAAGCGGCCACGCTGGAGATCCGGCACACGGCGTCCGGCGAGGTCACGGTAGCGGGCCGCGCCGAGGACTTCGGCCCCGGCGTGTCGTGGGTGCGCACCGTGGTGGCCGAGGACGGCACCCTCGTCGGGACCGACGCCCTCCTCCGGCCGACCGAGGAGGGCGCGATCCGCGCTCTCGTGTCGGATCTGTCGCCCTAGCAGGTCCGCGACGGGGCCTAGGCCGCTTCGTAGGCCCATGCTCCCCACCGACGTCGCGAACGCGCTCACGCCCGCCGGCGAGCGCCTCGCGGTGGCGCTCGCGCTGGCCTGCGCGGGCCACGCGCTCTTGAACCAGCGCGACCCGCGCTCGGCGGCGGGCTGGATCATCCTCTGCCTCCTCGTGCCGCCACTCGGTGCCCTCGCGTACCTGCTCGTCGGCGCGAACCGCACGCACCGCCGCTCCCCCCGACGACGCGACGCGCCGGGGCGGGGTCCGCATGCCGTGCAGGGGAGCGCCGTGGTCCGGGCGCCGCCGCCGCCCACGGCCGGCAACGTCGTGGAGCCGGAGCTCGACGCCGCCGCAGCGCTCGAGCGCATGCTCGCCGCCGTGCGCGCCGCGCGCGAGCGCGTGTGGCTGAGCGAGTACATCTTCGAGCCTGAAGGGGTCGGCGCGCGCTACGTCGAGGCGCTCACCGACGCCGCCTCCCGGGGCCTCGACGTCTGCGTCCTCCTCGACCGCGTCGGGACGCTCTACAACGTCGGGAGCACGCGGCGCCGGCTTCAGGAGGGAGGCGTGCGCGTCGCCATGTTCCTCCCGCCACACGGGCGGCCCTTCCGCTGGCGCATCAACCTGCGCAACCACCGCAAGCTCCTGGTCGTCGACGACGACCTGGCGTTCACGGGAGGCATGAACATCCGGAACGACTACCTGCCGCGCCGCGGCGGATCGGAAGCGCCCATCCGGGACGCGCACTTCGCGTGCCGCGGGCCGGTCATGGCCGACCTCGCGCAGGTCTTTCGCGGCGATTGGCACGCCGCCACGGGAGAGACGCTCGCCGAGCTCCCCTCGCCGCCGGCCGGGTCCGGACCCGTCGAGTGCCGCGTGATCGTCGACGGGCCCGACAACGACGTCGACCTGCTCATGGTGAGCCTCCTTGCCGCGATGGGCACCGCCACGCGCCACGTCCGGGTCATGACGCCCTACTTCCTGCCGCCGCCGGAGATCGTCTCCGGGCTCCAGGCCGCGGCGCTCCGGGGCGTGACCGTCGACGTCGTCATCCCGGCGCGCAACAACCTGCCCTTCGTGCACTGGGCCACGCTGCACGCCGCCCGGGACCTCTTGCGCTACGGCGTACGCCTGACGGCCCAGGCCGGGAGCTTCGACCACGGCAAGCTCATCGTCATCGACGACGACCGCTGCTTCTTCGGCTCCATGAACCTCGACTACCGGAGCCTGCGGCTGAACTTCGAGCTGGCCGTCGAGGCCTTCGATGCCCCGCTCGCGGCCACGCTCGCCGCGCACGTGGACGCGCGCGCCGGGTCGGGGGCCCCGCTCACGCTCGACGACGTTGGACGGCTGCCCTTCTGGATGCGGGTCCGGAACGCGCTGGCCTGGCTCGCCTCGCCCTACCTCTAGGGACCCGAGTCCACACCGCGCGGTGCGTTCGTTGCGCTCTCACGCAGGAATTGCGCGGGGGCGCGGACCTGCGCGCGTCGTTTGCGCGCTTTCCCCAGCGGCACGGGCCTTGCGAAACCGAGGGCGCCCGGGCACGGCCCGGCGGGAGGCCTCACATGATGCAGGACAGCACGGTCGGCGAGCTCATGACGCGCGAGGTCGTGACGCTCCACGAAGAGGACAGCCTCGAGAGCGTGCTCCAGGCCATGGAATCGCTCCAGGTGCGCCACGTGCCGGTGGTCGACGGCCAGCGTCTGGTGGGCCTCGTCACACACCGCGATCTCCTGCGGCTCATCGGCGGGGAGATCGATCAAAGCCCCGCCGCGCACGCGCGGCGGGAGCGCGGCAAGGCCAACGTCTTCGTCGCAAAGGTAATGACGCGGGATCCGCTGACGGCGCGGCCGGAGACGAGCATCGCGGACGCCGCCCAGGCGCTCGTTCAGGGTCGCTTCGGCTGCCTGCCCGTGGTCGACGACGACAAGACCCTGGTGGGGATCCTGACCGCCACGGACGTGCTCAGCTGGGTCATCGCGTGCTCGGTCCTCGACAACGCGCCGCCTTCGCCCCCCGGGGCCGACGTGCGGCCGCTCTCGATCCCGCCGGTCCCGAGCGACGCGTGAGGCGCGCGCTCAGCCGCTGGTGGACGAGGCCCCGGCGCGCGCCCAGCCCCAGCCGCTTCGGCGGCTCCCGCCATCGTAAGCGCCGGAGCCCCAGCTCACGCCCATGCTGACCCCGAGCGGAGGCCAGAGCGTGAGGTACGCGGGGTACCGGCTGGGGAAGGCGTCGTTGACGACGCGCATCCGCATCCACAGCGGGTAGACGAGGACGGCCCGGGCCACGAAGGCGGGCCCCTGCGTGCGGGGCACGCGGATCCCGATCGCCGCGCGGAGCGCCACGCCGTGGCTCTCGATGTCCTCGACGCGGCCGAGGCTCCCCAGGTAGCAGGGCGTGGTCTCCCCGAAGATCTGGAGGTTCCGCCGCGGCGGAGCCGTGTAGCCGAAGGAGAAGCCGAGCTCGCTCCAGAGCGCGTTCACCCGCGGCGTGCCCGGGTCGAACTCGATCGTCTGGCGCGTGAAGGCGCCGTGCAGACCGACGGCGAAGATCCGGGTGGCCTGCCACATGACGTCGACGCTCAGCCCCGGGCCTCCGAGGACGAAGGGGAGCTCGATCTCCGTGAACTCCCCGTCGCGCCCACCGCTGCCGTCGAGGGCCGTGAGCAGGCCGACGAAGAGCCCATAGGCCTGGAGGTCGAGCCTCCGTCGCGTGATGTCCAGCCGCTCTCGCGGAGTAACCGTGGCCTCTGCCGGCGGCGGGACGGTCGGTGGCGCCGGGGCTATGGGCACCGGCGCGGCGGGCGGTGGCGTGACCGGCGGCGGCGGGGCGACGAAGGGGCTCGGGGGCGGGTCCTCCACCGGGATGCAGCGGCCGCCCGCGCCGCAGCGGGTGCCCGGTCCGCAGCGGTCCCCGCAGCTGTCGAACTGCGCGGCGGCGGAGCTCGCGGGCGTCGCGAGGAAGAGCATCGAGGACAACGCGGGCAGCAACGCACGCGACCGGCCGCCCCCGCCCACGAAGGTGAGGCGACGGACCTGCGCGCCGCGCGGGCCGCGAGCGAGACGTCGAGCGAGGCGCTGCTCGAGGGGCTGCTGGAGCGCGTGGCGGCGCACGACGGGAAGGTGAACGCCGTGGTGGCGACGGCGCCCGAGGCCGCCCGGCAGCGCGCCCGGCAGGCCGACGCGGCGCGGGCGCGCGGCGAGTCCTGGGGACCGCTCCACGGTCTGCCGATGACCGTGAAGGACGCCTACGAGACCCTGGGCATGCCGACCACCTCGGGCGCCGCTGCGCTCCGCGACCACCGGGCCACACGAGGGGCCGAGGCCGTCGCACGCCTCGAGGGTGCCGGCGCCATCGTCTTCGGCAAGACGAACCTGCCGGTCTTCGCGGGAGAGTGGCAGAGCTTCAACGACCTCCACGGCACCACGAACAACCCCTGGGACCTGGCGCGCACCCCTGGCGGCTCCTCCGGGGGATCCGCGGCCAGCCTGGCCGCAGGCTTCACGCCCCTCGAGCTGGGAAGCGACGTGGGCGGCTCCATCCGCATCCCGGCGCACTTCTGCGGCGTGGTAGGGCACAAGGCGACGCACGGCATCATCCCGCTCCGCGGGCACATCCCCGGGCCTCCGGGCACGCTGAACGAGCCCGACCTGGCCGTCGCCGGGCCCATGGCCCGAAGCGCCCGCGACTGCGCGCTCGCGCTCCGCACGCTGGCAGGGCCCCGGCCGGAGGACGCCGCGGCCTGGACGCTCTCGCTGCCGGAGCCCGCCCGAAAGCCCCTCTCCGAGTGGCGCGTCGCCGTGTGGCTGGACGACCCGCACTGCCCCGTCGAGCACGACGTGCGCGGCGCGCTCGAGGGGGCCATCGAAGCCCTCGTCGCCGCCGGGCTACGCCCCGAGAGCGTGGTCCCCTTCCGGCTCCAGGATCACCTCGACACCTACGTACTGCTCCTCGCGGCGCTCATCGGCTCGGGCCTCCCGCCGAAGGTGCGCCGACGCGTGCGCGCGCTGCAGCCCGCGCTCTCGCTCTACTGGAAGATGAAGCCCGCCGCGACGCCGCTCCCGCGCTACCTCGAGGGCGTCTTCCAGAGCCACAGGCAATGGCTGACCGCGAACGAGGCGCGTCACCGGCTCACGGCCGAGGTCGCGCGCTTCTTCGAGGACGTGGACGTGCTGCTCCTGCCGAGCGCGCCCTGGACGGCCCCGCCGCACGCGCACGAGGGCGAGATCCTCCTGCGGCACATCGAGGTGCCCAGCGGGCGCCGGCCCTACGTGGACCACCTGCCGTGGATCGCCCTCGCCACGCTGACGGGAGCGCCGGCGACGAGCGTGCCCGTCGGCACGACCGACGCGGGCCTTCCCGTGGGCCTGCAGGTCATGGGCGCGCGCCACCGGGACCTGACCTGCCTTGCCTTCGCCGAAGAGGTCGAGCGCGTGAAGGGCCCCCTCGGCCGGCCGCCGGGCTTCTAGAGGTCTAGCTCAGGGAGGGCACGCGCCGCGCGAGCGGGTGTCCGTGCCCGCGGCGTTGGCCTCGCAGGCGTTTCCGTGGGTGACGCCGTCGCAGCCGCAGTGCGGGTCGAAGATGAGCGGACAGAACATGGGCCGCGTGCGGCACGTCCCCGTCCCGCCGGCGTCGCCGCAGATGTCGCCCGCGGGGAAGTCGCAGAAGTCGGTCGCGGGACAGGCGACCGAGGCCGAGCACACGCCCGGCCCGAGGTCCGCCGTCCCGCCGCCGCCGTCGGTCCCCATGTCCATGAGGCCCCCGTCGGTCCCGAGGTCCGGGACGCCCATCTCCGATACGGCGCCGTCGCCCCCGAGGTCCGGGATGCCCATCTCGGGCATCTCCCCGTCGCTGCCGATGTCCGGGATGCTCATCTCCGCCACGTCCCCGTCGGCCCCGAGGTCCGGGATGCCCATCTCGGGCACCTCGCCGTCGGTGCCGAGATCCGGCACGCCCATGTCGGGCGCCGCGCCGTCCCCGCCGAGGTCCTGGATGCCCATGTCCGGCACGGTGCCGTCCCCGCCGAGGTCCGGGATGCTCATGTCGAGGCGGTCCAGGTCGGCGCGATCCATGTCGCTCATGGCGCCGGAGTCCGTGCGCGGCGGCAGGTCGGTGCTGGCGCTCCCGTCACTGAACATGTCCGCCGAGCCGCCCGGGCGGTCGTCATCGCCGCACCCGAGCGCGAGCACCGCCAAGATTCCCACCCATCCGCACGCCGGGGGCCATCGCATGCGCCACCTCCTCGTCCGTTGTCACGCGCCTGCCCCCGAGTGTCAACGCGGCGGCCCGGCCCGTGGAACGCGCGCCTTGTCGCGGGCGGCTCCCGCGCGCTACGCCCGGGCCTCCCGGCGCAGGGCCGGTACCGGAGGACGCCGTGAAGGTCCGCATTCAGCACTCGACGACCTACCGCTACGGGACACCGGCGCTTCTCGGGCCGCACGTGATCCGTCTGCGTCCTTCACCGCAGGCCCGGACGCCGCTGCTGGCCTACAACCTCGACATCGCCACCGACGCCGGCCGCGCCCGCTCGGAGGACGCGCCGGAGCTCCGCTGGCTCGACAACCCCTGGGGCAGCCGCGAGGCCCGCGTGAGCTTCCCGGCCGGCGTCCCCGTCGGGGAGCTCAACGTCACCGTCGACGCGAGCTTCGACGTCCAGCCCGTGAACCCCTTCGATTTCTTCGTCGACGGCGAGGCCATGGAGGTCCCCTTCCGCTACGCGCCGGCCATCGAGCGCGAGCTCGCGGCTTTCCGGGCGCCGCCCCAGGCCACGCCCCGCTTCACGGAGTTCGCCGCGTCGGTGCCCTTCGCGGGCAACTCGGTCGACTGGCTGGTCGCGCTGAACCAGGCCGTGGCCTCCACGGTGGGCTACGTCATCCGCGAGGAGCCCGGCGTCTACACGCCGGAGGAGACGCTCACCAAGGGTCGCGGGAGCTGCCGGGACAGCGCGCAGCTGCTGGTCGCCATGCTCCGCGAGCGCGGTCTCGCCGCGCGCTTCGTGAGCGGCTATCTCATCCAGCTCGCCGACGAGGGCAACATCCCCGACCTCGCGAAGGGGGTGAGCCAGGACGTGGTCGATCTTCACGCCTGGGCCGAGGTCTACGTGCCCGGCGCGGGCTGGATCGGCCTCGACGGCACGAGCGGGCTCCTCACGGGCGAGGGCCACGTGCCCCTCGCCTACGCGTCGGACCCGGAGCTCGCCGCGGCGGTCACGGGTACGGCGAGCGAGCCCTCCACGGGCTTCGACTTCTCCATGACCATCGCCCGCCTCGGCCACGAGCCGCGGCCGCGGAAGCCCTACGAGGAGGACACCTTCGAGGCCATCCTGGCGGCGGGAGACGCCATCGACGCGCAGCTGGCGGAGGCCGGCGTGACGCTGACGAGCGGCGGCGAGCCCACGTGGACGAGCCGCGAGGCGCCGGAGCTCGCGGAGTGGAAGACCGAGGCGCTCGGCCCCTCGAAGCAGGCGCAGGGCTACCGCTTCGCCGAAGAGATCCGAAAGCGCGTCGATCCGGGCGCCGTCGTCGTGCAGCGCATGGGCAAGCAGTATCCCGGCGAGTCGCTGCCGCGCTGGGCCATCGACATCCTCTGGCGCGTCGATGGCCGGCCCATCTGGCGCGACGCCTCGCGGCTCGCGCTTCGCGCCCCGCGGTCGGCCGGTGCGGCCATGGCGGACCCGAGCGTCGCCACGGCCGAGCGCTTCACCCGGGAGCTCGCGGGTGAGCTGCAGGTTCCGGCGCAGCTGGCGCCCGGCTTCGAGGATCCGTGGCACTTCCTCGCCGAGGAGCAGCGGCTCCCCTCGGACGTCGACCCGCACAGCCTCGACCTGGACGACGACGAAGAGCGGCGGCGCCTCGCCCGCGTGCTCGAGCGCGGCCTCGGCACCCCCGTCGGCTACGCGCTTCCGGTCGGTCGCTACGCCTTCGGCAGCGGGCGCGCCGTCGCGGGCGCGGGCGACCAGAGAAACTGGCTCGGAGACGCCTGGAGCTTCCGCCGCGGACGCATGTACCTCGTGCCCGGCGACTCGCCCATGGGGCTCCGGCTACCGCTCGGCCAGCTTCGAAGCGGCGGCTGGACGCCCTGGTACGCGGACCTGACCGAGGTGCTCCCGGAGCAGGGCCTGGACTTCGACGCCGAGGCCTACCCCCAGCTCCGTCGGCTCCGCACCCGGGACCCGGAGCAGGCCTACGCCGCGCAGGGCGTACGCACCGCGCTCTGCGTCGAGCCGCGCGCCGGCGCGCTCAACGTCTTCCTCCCGCCGGTACCGACGACGGAGGACTACCTCGAGCTCGTGGCCGCCGTGGAGGAGGTCGCGACCCGCGTGGGCGTCGCCGTGCGCCTCGAGGGCTACCGGCCGCCCTTCGATCCGCGCCTCCAGGCGCTGACGATCACCCCGGACCCGGGCGTCATCGAGGTGAACGTTCCCGTAGCGCGCTCGTTCCGCGAGTACTGGGAGACGCTCGAGCTCCTCGCCGACGCCGCGAACCACGCGGGGCTCGCCACGGAGAAGTACCAGCTGGACGGCCGGGAGGCCGGGAGCGGCGGGGGCAATCACCTCACGCTCGGGGGCCCGGCAACACTCCAGTCGCCCTTCCTCCAGCGACCGGAGCTCCTGGCGTCGCTCCTGCGCACGGTGCAGCGCCATCCTTCGCTCAGCTACGTGTTCACGGGGCTCTTCATCGGGCCGACGTCACAGGCGCCGCGCATCGACGAGGCGCGGCACGACGCGCTTCTCGAGCTCGAGCTCGCGCTGCGCCAGGCCGAGGGCGCCGGCGCGCCGCCGCGCGTCGGGGGGCCCGTGGCGCGGACGCCACCGTCGCCGTGGCTCGTCGACCGGCTCTTCCGGAACCTCCTCTGCGACGTCAGCGGCAACACGCACCGCACGGAGATCAGCATCGACAAGCTCTTCGACCCGAGCGGCCCGACGGGGCGCCTCGGCGTGGTCGAGTTCCGGGCCTTCGAGATGCCGCCGCACGAGCACATGGCCGCGGTGCAGATGCTGCTGCTCCGGGCCGTCGTCGCCCGGCTGGTGCGCCGGCCGGAGCGAGGGGAGCTCGTGCCCTGGGGCACCACGCTCCACGACCGCTTCATGCTGCCGCATTACCTCGCCGCAGATCTCCGCGACCTGGTCCGGGAGCTGCGCGCCGAGGGCCTGCCCTTCGAGGCCCACTGGCTCGACCCCTTCGTGGACTTCCGCTTCCCCGAGGTCGGGAGCACGCAGGTCGAGGACGTGGAGCTCACGCTCCGCGTCGCCGGCGAGCCCTGGCCGACGCTCGGCGAGCAGCCGGCCGGCGCCGTCGTCGCCCGCTACGTGGACTCGTCGCTCGAGCGCCTCGAGCTCAAGGTCCGCGGGCTCATCGAAGGGCGCCACGTGGTGACCGTGAACGGACTCCGCGCGCCGCTCCATCCCACCGGGGTCCGCGGTGAGGCGGTGTGTGGCGTGCGCTTCCGGGCCTGGAAGCCGCCCAACGCGCTCCAGCCCACCATCGGTGTGCACCACCCGCTCCGCTTCGACGTCGTCGACTCCTGGGCCCGGCGCTCCCTCGGGGGCTGCCGCTACCACGTCGTGCACCCCGACGGCCGAAGCTACGACGAGCCGCCGCTGACGGCCTTCGAGGCCAAGGCCCGGCGGGCCTCGCGCTTCACGACGCTGGGCCATGCGCCCTTCCCGGCGGAGGTCCGCGAGCCGACCCGGCGCCCGGAGCATCCCCTCACCCTCGATCTTCGCTGGTCGTAGCCGCGGGCATCGCCATGGCCGGGACGCCCCCTACGACGGACACGCAGCGCACGACCGACGCGACCTTCGACGAGGCCATCGCCGCGCATGACCGCGCCGTGCGCGAGGCGGGCCTCGAGATCTGGCTCGGCGCCGAGCCCACCTTCACGGACCCGAGCTCGACGGATCCCGGGTGGCTCGGCGCGGCGCTCGGGGGCGGCAAGCACGCCCGCGCCCTGCGCCTTCTCCGCCACCGCACGGGACCGGGCGCCGCCGTGCTCCGGACCCTCGGTCGCCAATACCCCGACGAAGACGCGCCGCGCTGGAGCGTCGGCGTCTACCAGCGCCGCGATGGAACGCCCTCCTGGGAGGGTCCACCGGATCCGGCGCTCATCGACGCGCCGGGCGTGGCGACGCCGTCGGCGCAGCGCTTTCGGGACGCCCTCGCCGATGCGCTCGGAGCCCGGAGCTTCGACCTGGCGCCGAGGCCCCTCGCCCTGGGTGGGGAGCCCCTCGAGAGCGATCCGGGGCCGGAGGAGAGCCGGCTGCCCTGGCGCTGCGTCGAGCCCGCGGGCGGCGACGCGCTCTCGCTGGCCGATCCGCGCCTCCGCCGTGCCCCGCTCCAGGGCCGGCCGGTGCCGCCCACGGGGCTTCGCGACGCCGTCGCGGAGCTGGGCCATCGCCTCTATTGCGTGGGCCTCGAGCGCGGCCACGTCTGCCTGGAGCTGCCCGCCGTCCCCCGCGTGGACACCTTCCTCGAGCTCCTCATGAGCGTGGCCGCCGCGGCGCGCGGCGCCGGGTTGCCCGCGCTCCTCTTGCGGGGCTTCCCCCCGCCCACGGATGCCTCGGTACGCTTCGAGACCCTCACGCCGGACCCCGCGGTCATCGAGATCAACACGGCGCCCGCCGTCGACGTGGCGCGCATACACGAGGATAAGCGCGCCCACCCCGCGGCCGCGGAGGCCGAGGGCCACTCGGCGCGGCGGCATAAGTTAAACGGCGAAAACACCGCCACCGGGGGCGGCGGCCACCTCACCTTCGGCGCCTCGGAGGCGCTCGCGAGCCCCTTCTTCACGCACCGGGCGCTGCTCCCGCGGCTCCTCGTCTACCTGAACCGGCACCCCTCGCTGAGCTACTTCTTCAGCGACCAGGCCGGCGGGTCCGGCCAGGCGCCACGCGCCGACGAAGGCGCGCGGGAGCTCCTGCGGGAGCTCGGCCTCGCGCTGGCGCGCCTCGAACGGAGCCTGGACGAGCCGGCGGCCCGCGAGGGCTGGGCGGCGCGGCTCTGGGAAACGCTCGCACCCTTCTGCGCCGACCGCTTCGGCAACACGCACCGCGCCGAGGTCAATCTCGAGAAGCTCTACAACCCGTGGATGGGCGGGCGCGGCCGCCTCGGCGTGGTGGAGCTCCGCGCGCTGCGTCAGGCGCCGACCGCGGAGCACGCGGCGGCCCGGGCCGCGCTCTTTCGCGCCCTGCTCGCGCGCCTCGCGAAGGCGCCCTACGCCGAGTCCCTCAGGGAGTGGGGTGGCGAGCTCCAGGACCGCTTCGCGCTGCCCTTCTTCCTGCGCCGGGACCTCGAAGACGTGCTCGAAGACCTCGAGCGCGCCGGCTTCGGCCTCGCGCCGCCGCTGGTCCACGAGCTCCGCCGGGACGCGCATCGCGCGCTCGCGACGCTCACGCTCGGGCCCCTCGAGCTCGCCCTCCGGCGGGCCGTCGAGCACCCGCCGCTCGTGGGCGACCTGAGCGAGCAGGGGGGCACGACGCGCCTGGTGGACGCGTCGACCGGACACCTCGAGCTCACGCTCCACGGCCCGCGGGGGCCCCTCGGTCACACGCGCGCGGCCGTGATCCTCCCAGGACCCGACGCGCGCGCGGTGGAGGTGCCCCTGGTCCAGGTCGAGGACGAGCGGGAACGCCACGTGCTCGTCGCGGGCATTCGCTACCGGCGCTTCAAGCCCCAGCCGGGTCTCCACCCGGACGTGCCCGTGCTGGCCCCGCTCACCCTCGAGGTGGTAGCCGGCTCGACGCCTCAGGACCCGGGAGGCGCGTGGCGCCTCGCGCTTCACGGGTGGATCCCGGGCGGAGGCGTCTATCCGGGGCTTCCCGAGAACGACGGCGCGGCCGCGGCGCGGCGCCGGGCGCGCCTCGAGGTGAGCGCGACACCGCCGGCCGAGCGCCACTGGGAGGTCGCGCCGCGCTACGCGCGTGGTCGCTACGTGCTCGACACGCGAGCGCTTCTCTGACGCCGGGCTGCAGTGGTGGCACGGCGGCCCGGCGGCCCAGGACGCTGAGCAGGCACACGGAGCGGGCGCCGTCGCACGCCGTCCGACTCGTAACTCGGGCCGATGCCCCCAATACTGGGACCCGATGGTCTCCATGGCATCTCGCGCGCTCGCGCTCCCGCTCGCTCTCGCCCTCGCCTGCGGCGGTGGGGGAAGCTCCGGCGAACCGGACGACGCCGGCCCGAACGACGCCACGCCGATGGTCGACGCGCGGCCGGACGCCGCCCCGGACGCCGAGGCCCCGCTGACCGGTGAGCTGCTTTCGGGCGGCCTGACCATCCGCGGGATCGCGGCCTTCCAGTCGGTGAAGGTCACGCTCGTGGACGACGGCGTGGTGCTGCCGGATACGGTGCTCCCCATGTTCGCCGGCAAGACGACGCTCTTCCGCGTCTACGTCGACATCGACGACCCGCTCAGCTGGGGCGGCGGCCGGCAGGTGGAGGCGCGCCTCGACGTGCTCCAGGGCGGCGAGGTCTTCCGCCAGTCGACCACGACGCTGAACGTGCGCACGAACGGCAGCGACGAGTCCGAGGGCAGCACCTTCGACTTCCGCGTCAACGGCATCGCCATCGGCGCGGACACGACGCTGCGCGTGGTCCTCCTCGACCCGGGCTCCGGCCTCGACGAGACGGAGGTGGCGTCGAGCCCCTCGCGCTTCCCCGCCGACGGCAGCGCCTTTCCCCTCGTCGTCCTCGACCCGCCGAGCCTCGAGATCACGGTGGTGCCCTTCACCTTCGACGAGCGCACGCCGCGCGTCGCCGACGAGGACCAGGTGCAGATGCGCACGCTCTTCGAGGCGACCTACCCGGTGGCCGTGCGCGGCGTGACGGTGACCGTGCGCGAGCCCGTGGACTACGAGGGCGAGACCTTCAACTTCGGTGACATGCTGAGCCAGCTGGGTCGCCTGCGCGCCGAGGACAGGCCGCGCGACGAGGCCTACTACTACGGCGTCATCCAGCCGGCCGAGACCTTCGGCGAGTTCTGCAGCGGGGGCTGCGTGACGGGGCTCGGGAGCGTGGCGGGCCCCACCAACGTATCCCGGCGTACGAGCGTCGGCGTCTACTTCAACCGTGAGGGCGACCGCTTCACCATGGTCCACGAGCTCGGTCACAATATGGGCCGGCGCCATTCGCCCTGCGGCGGCGCCGCCGGCGCCTACCGCTGGCCCGACGAGTACCCGCGCTCCCTCGCCTTCTTCGCGGACCTGAGCGACGAGGAGGTGGAGCGCTACCGCGAGGGGCGTGTCGGCGTCTACGGCTACGACGCGCGCCGTGACCGGGTCACGAACCCGGACCAGCGGGACTTCATGTCCTACTGCGGCAACGACTGGATCAGCGACTTCACCTACCTCGCGATCCACGAACGGCTGCAGATCGTGAACGGCCGCATGCCCATGAACGGGTGGCTGCTCGGCGGGAAGGCGACGCACCACGTCTTCCGCGTGCAGGGCGATGCGCCGGCGCTCTACGAGGGCACGGTGCTGGACAACCGGCTACGGCCGGAGATGGCGCTCCCGGCCACGGGCGGCGCGCTCGTCGAAGCCATGGACGGCCTCGGGCGCTCCCTCGGCTACGTGGCGGCCCACTACGTGGGCAGGGACCACGACGACGCGCTGAGCCACGAGCTCCTCGTGCCCGAGGTCGAGGGCGCCGCGGCCTTCCGCTGGGGCCGCGCGACCTACCGGCTGCCGAGCGTCTCGACCCCCGAGCGCTGAGCGTGGCGCGCTACCCGCTCGCGGCCGCGAGGCAGCTGCGCGACGAGGCGGTGGACGCCGCGGCGGAGGCCATGGCCCGCGCCAGCGATGCGCTGGC
>CALCTH010000720.1 GCA_937893795.1 uncultured Myxococcales bacterium
GGGTCAAGGCCAGGGGCAAGGGGGCCAAGGCCAGGGGCAAGGGCAAGGGCATGGGCAAGGGGGCCAAGGCCAGGGGCAAGGGCAAGGGGGCCAGGGGAGCGGCCAAGGGCAGCAGGGGGAGAGGGTCCTCGAGCTCTCGCCCGGCGGCGGGGGAGACGCGATCCTCGAGATACCGGGCATGGGCGGCGGCGAAGGAGGCGAGCGCGGTGGCCAGGGCGAAGGCGGCGGCGAGCGCGGCTCCGGCGCCGGGAACCAGAGCGGCGGCGCGATGCTCCAGGACAACCCCACCGACATCGCCTCGAGCGGTCGCAACACACGCATCGAGGGCCAGGACGGCGCCGGACCGACCCGGAGCGAGGTCATCCTGGGCGCCGCCGACCGGGGCTTTGCGTCTCGCGGCTACCGGCAGGTGTTCACGGACTACGCAGGCCACGCGGAAGAGGTCCTCGAACGGGATGAGGTCCCGCCCGGCTACCGGTTCTACGTGCGCCGCTACTTCCAGCTGATTCGCCCGCGCGACGCGGGTGGCGAAGCGCCCCCGCCGGACGCCGGCGAAAGCGAGGACCCATGCGCGAGAGCACGAGCGCGCCGCCGCCAAGCCCCGAGGAGACGGTGGATCGCTTCCGGGGCGACGTCGCCCGCGTGAAGGAGGAGGTGGGCAAGCTCATCGTCGGTCAGGAGGACATCGTCGACGGCGTCCTCACCTGCCTGCTCGCGGGAGGCCAGGCGCTCCTCGAAGGAGTGCCCGGGCTCGGCAAGACGATGCTCGTGCGCACCCTGGCCGGCGCCCTCCAGCTCCGCTTCTCGCGCATTCAGTTCACGCCGGACCTCATGCCCGCGGACATCGTCGGCACGACGGTGCTCACCGAAGACGCCGCCGGCCATACCAAGCTCGAGTTTCGGCCCGGCCCGGTCTTCGCCAACATCGTGCTCGCCGACGAGGTGAACCGCGCTACGCCGAAGACCCAGTCGGCGATGCTCGAGGTGATGCAGGAGCACTCCGTGACGGTCTCGAACCGCACGCACGTGCTCGAGCAGCCCTACTTCGTGCTCGCCACGCAGAACCCCCTGGAGATGGAGGGGACCTATCCGCTCCCGGAGGCTCAGCTCGACCGCTTCCTCTTCAAGCTGGAGGTCGGCTTCCCCACGCGCGACGAGCTGCACGAGATCCTCGACCGGACGACCGGCAGCGAGACGCCGGCCGTGGAGCCGGTCCTCGACCGCGAGGGCATCCTCCGCATGCGCAAGGTCGTCCGCGACGTCGCCGTGAGCCGCGCCGTCCGGGACTACGCCATCCGCCTCCTCGAGGCTACGCACCCCGAACGCCCCACGGCGCCGGAGAAGGTCGCGCGCTTCGTCCGCTTCGGCGCGAGCCCGCGCGGCGCGCAGGCCATCCTCCTCGCCGCGAAGATCCGGGCGCTCTTCGAGGGCCGCTTCGCGGCGGCGCTCGAGGACGTCCGCTGGGCGGCGAAGCCCGCGCTTCGCCATCGCATGATCCTCAACTTCGAGGGCGAGGCCGAAGGCGTGAAGCCCGACGCCGTGCTCGACGACATCCTCGCCGACATCCCCGAAGCGAGCCCGGGCTGACGCCGTGCTCGGCAGCCGCCGCCCCCGCGCCCTCGGCGCGGCCGCACCGGAGGACGATGGGGACCTCTTCGACGACGACTTTCAGCGGAAGCTGGACGTGCTCGCCCTGGTGTCCCGTCGCGTCGCCTCGGGCCGTACGCGGGCCGAGCGACGCTCGAAGAAGACCGGGAGCGGCATCGAGTTCGCGGACCATCGGGAGTACGCGCCCGGCGACGATTTTCGCACCCTCGACTGGAACGTCTATCAGCGCACCGGACGGCTCCTCGTTCGCCTCTTCGAGGAGGAGGAGGACCTGAGCGTCTACGTGCTCCTCGACCAGTCGCGGAGCATGGGCGTCCGCATGGCCACGGCCCGGGGCACGCCGGGAACCTCGAAGCTCCGCTACGGCAAGCAGCTGGCGGCGGGCCTCGCCTACGTCGCCCTCGCCGGCCTCGACCGCGTGAGCGTCCTGAGCTTCTCCTCGCAGATGGAGGAGCGCCTCGCGCCGACGCGCGGCAAGAACCGCATTTTCCGGGTCTTCGACTTCCTCCGGCCGCTCCGCGCGGACGGCCAGACGGGGCTCCGGGACGCGCTACGCACCTTCGCCGCCCAGAACAAGCGTCGTGGCCTCGCGATCCTCATCAGCGATCTCTACGACCCCGCCGGCTTCGAGGAAGGCATCGATCAGCTCCGCTTCGCGAAGTTCGAGCCCTTCGTGCTCCACCTCGTCGACCCCGCCGAGGCCGAGCCGCGGCTTCATGGTGACGTGCGCCTCGTGGATACCGAGACGGGCGAAGCGCGGGACCTGACGGTCACGCCGCGCCTCCTCCAGCGCTATCGCGCGGCCCACGCGGCCTACCGCAAGCGCATCGCCGACTACTGCGGCGAGAAGCACGTGCCCTACCACGCGCTCCCCATCGACGTACCCTTCGACGACGCCATCCTGGGCGTGCTCCGCCGGGGGGGCCTGGTGCGATGAGCTTCACCGGGCTCGGGACCCTGCAGGTGCTCGGGGTGCTCGGCGGCTTCGGCGCCGGCGTGGTGGTGCTCTATCTGCTGAAGCTCCGCCGGCGCCAGGTGCTCGTGCCCTTCGTGCCGCTCTGGGAGGCCGTCCTCGCCGAGAAGCAGAGCACGCGCCTCTTCGCGCAGCTGAAGCGCTGGCTCTCGCTGCTCATCGCGCTCGCCGTGGTGGCGGCGCTGGCGACCGCGCTCGGCGACCCCCGCCCGGACGCCGCGCTCCGCGATGGACGGACGCTCGTGGTCTTGCTCGACGCGAGCGCGTCGATGCAGGCGACGGACGGCGCGGAGCCGGACGAGGCCCCGCGGAGCCGCCTCGACGCCGCCAAGGCCCGGGCTCGCCTGATGGTCCGGGAGCTCGGACCGGACGACCGCATGCTCGTCGCTCAGCTCGACGCCCGCGCGACGCCCCTCGGGCCGTTGAGCGGCGAGGCCAAGGTGCTCCGGGACGCCATCGACGCGGTGCGCCCGGTCGACGTCGCCGCCGATCTCCGCGCCGGGCTGCGCCTCGCCCTCGACGTCCTGCGCGACCAGCCAGGCCCGGAGCTCGTCTTGCTGAGCGACGGCCGCCTCGCCGCCGGCCTCGACCTCGGCGAGCTCGGGCAGGACGCCGCGGACGCGGAGGCCGCGCCTACCGAGGAGACCGAGGAGGACGAGGCCCCACCCTTGCTCGCGTCGGACCGGCTCGCCGGCGCGCTCCGCGATCGCGGCGTGCGCTTGTCCTGGGAGCGCCTCGGCCGCGAGGGCGACAACGTGGCCCTGGGCGCCTTCGCCGTGCGCCGCTATCCCCTCGACAAGAGCCAGAGCGAGGTGCTGGTCGAGCTGATCAACGCGAGCGATGCGCCGGCGGAGGTAGAGCTCGAGCTCCTCGGTGACGGGCAAAGCGTCGAGGTCCAGGCGCTCACCCTCGAGGGGGGCGCGCGGCTCCGGCGCTTTTTCCGGAACGTGGCCGGCATCGACGCGCGCCTCGAGGCCCGGCTGCGGCGCACGGACGGCGGCGGCGACGTCCTCCCGGCGGACGACCGAGCCTACGCCATGCTCCCGCCCAGGCGCCGCGCCCGCGTGCTCGTCGTCGAGCCTGGCCTCTACCTGCAGGCGGCCCTGCTCCTCGACGAGTATCTCGAGGTCACCGAGGTGACGCAGGCGAGCTACGACCCCGCGGACGAAGGCTCCCACGACGTCGTCATCTACGACGGCTGGGTCCCTTTGCGGCCCCCGGCCATCCCGGCGCTCTACCTCTACCCGACGAGCGACGATCCGGAGCGCGGCCCCTTCGTCGTCACCGGCAGCGTGGACGCGCCCTACTTCGACCGCCTCGAACGCCAGCACCCACTGCTGCGCTTCACGGCGCTCCGAGACGTCAACGTCGCCGAGGCGCTGACCGTGGAGCTCCGCGATGGAGACCGCGTGCTGGCTCGCGATGAGCGCGGGCCGCCCCTGCTGGTCGCCGGGCGCCGGAACGGACAGCCCTATGCCGCCTTCCTCTTCGACCCCGACGCGAGCGACCTCCCGCTCCGGGGCGCCTGGCCCTTGCTCCTGCTCAACGCCGTCGATCTCTTCGCGCAGGAGGGCGCCGGCTTCGTCTCGAGCTTCCGGACGGGGGAGAGCTGGGCGCTCCCCGTGCCCCCGAGCGCGGCGCAGGTCCTCGTCGCGGGCCCCGGGGGCGAGCGGCGCGTTCCCGTGAGCGAAGGCCGCGCGGTCGTCGCGGGCGAGCGCGCGGGCTTCCACACCATCCGCGCGGCCGCGGGAGCGGACGCAGGCCCGACGCTCACGGTCGCCGCCAATCTCGGCGCGAGCCCCGAGAGCGACGTCGCGCCGGCACCCAGCCTCACCGTCGGCGAGCTGCGGGCGGAGGCACCGAGCGCTGGCTCCGACGATGTGCGGCAGGAGCCGTGGGCCTGGCGGGTGCTCTTCGCGCTCGTCGTCCTGGCGGCGGAGTGGCTCACCTACCACCGGCGGGTGACCGTATGAGCGGCCGGGGCGGGAGGGCGACGTGAGGCGCGTCGTCCCCGGTCTCTTGGCCACGCTCCTCGCCAGCGTGGGCCTCGGTGCGCTGATCCTCCATCTCGTGGGGGACGGCGTCGCGTTCACGGCGGGAGAGTCGGCCTACGAGCTCCTCGCGCCGCGGGGTCTCGTCGCGCTCGCCGTGCTGCCCTTCCTGGTGTGGGTGGCGACGCGCTCGCTGGCCGACCTGCCCCGCCCCCAGCGGGTGCTCGGGCTGCTGCTGCGAAGCCTGCTCATCGCCTGCCTCGCCCTCGCGCTGGCGCGCCTCGCGCGCACCAGTGACGCCACACGCGTCTCGACCGTCTACCTGGTCGACGTCAGCGAGTCGCTCACGGACGAGGCGCTCGAGGCCGCCCAGGCCCGGGTGGCCGAAGCCTGGTCGGCGCGCGACGAGGACCACGACCTCCAGGTCGTGACCTTCGCCCGGGATGCGCGCCGCGTCGCCCGGGACCCGGACGCCGAAGGCGACGCCCCGCCGCGCCTCCGTCGCCATGCCGCGGCGGCGGATACGGCGGCGGCGGCCGAAGGCGAGGCGCCGGGCGGGGACGCAGAGGCGGGGCGGGGCTCGAACCTCGAGGCGGCGCTTCAGCTCGCCTATGGCCTCTTCCCCGCCGGACATCTGCGCCGCGCCGTGCTGCTCACGGACGGTCTTCAAACCTCGGGTGACGTGCTCGCCGAAGCGAGCCGCGCGGCGGGCTTCGGCGTCCGCGTCCACGTGATGCCCTCGCGGCTGGGCGCCCCCCCGGAGGTCGCGCTTCGCGGCCTCGAGCTGCCCGAGCGGATCAAGGTGGGCGAGCCCTTCCCCGTCCGCGCCAGGGTCTTCGCCTCACGCCCGAGCGGCGCGCGGCTGCGCCTCTACCAGGGCGAGACGCTCAACGGACTGGGCGGAGTGCAGGACGTGGAGCTTCCCGCAGGTGAGAGCGAGATCGAGCTTCGCAGCATCGTGCGCATCGCCGGGCCCGTGACCTACCGGGCCACCCTCACGCCCGCCGAAGGCGTGCCCGACCGCTTCGCCGCGAACAACGAGGTCGAGACGACGGTGGTCGTGCCCGGCAAGCCCCGGGTCCTCTACGTCGAAGGCGCGCGCGGTCGCGGGAGCTACCTCGCTCGCGCCCTCGGCGCCGCGGACTACGACGTGGACGTGCGTGGGCCCCGGGCGCTACCGACGAGCCTGCGTGAGCTCGAGGGCTTCGACTTCGTGATCCTGAGCGACGTCGCCGCGGACCAGGTGACGCTGGGCCAGCAGGGGCTCCTCGAGCGTTATGTCCGGGACGTCGGCGGAGGCTTCATGATGGCCGGCGGCGAGGCCGGCTTCGGCCTCGGCGGCTGGCAGGGGACCACCCTCGAGCGTCTCCTCCCGGTCCGCATGGACGCCGAGCGTCGCCGCGACCAGCCCTCGCTCGCGCTGGCCCTCGTCATCGATCGCTCGGGCTCCATGAACGGCCAGAAGATCGAGCTGGCCAAGGAAGCCGCGAAGGCCACGGCCGAGCTGCTCGGCCCCGACGACTACATCTCGGTCGTCGGCTTCGACAGCCGTCCCGAGCGCATCGTGCGCATGCAGAGCGCGCGCAACCGGACCCGCATCCTCCGCGACATCGGCCGCCTCGGCGCCCGCGGCGGGACGCAGATCTTCCCCGCGCTCGACATGGCCTACCAGGACCTCTCCGTGACGCGGGCGCGCGTGAAGCACGTCATCCTGCTCACGGACGGCCAGGCCCCGGAGCGCGGCATCACGGAGCTCACGCAGGTGATGCGCGCCGAGGGTATGACCGTGAGCACGGTGGGCCTCGGCGCCGACGTGAACCGAGCGCTGCTCCAGTCCATCGCCAGCCTCGGCGGCGGCCGGAGCTACCTGACCAACGACCCGCACAACGTGCCGCGGATCTTCATGCGGGAGACCACCACCGTCGCGCGCTCGGCGGCCGTCGAGGAGTACTTCCAGCCGCTGGTCACGGAGCGGGCGGACTTCCTCCGCGGGACCGGCGTCGAGGGCGCGCCGTACCTCCATGGCTACGTGGCCACGCGCATGAAACCGCGGCCGGCGCAGCTCGTGCTCCGGAGCGACCTGGGCGAGCCTATCCTGGCGCGCTGGCGCGTGGGCCTCGGCTGGTCCCTCGCGTGGACGAGTGACGTGAAGAACCGCTGGGCCGTCGAGTGGGTGCGCTGGCGGGGCTACAGCACCTTCTTCGCGCAGCTCGTCCGCGAGCACATGCGACAGCGCAGGCGCCAGCGCCTCGACATGCGGTCGGAGAAGATTGGCGACGAGGTCCGGGTCGTGGTCGACGCGATCGACGACGCCGATCGCTTCCTCAACGACCTCGACTCCACGCTTCGCCTCGAGGGACCCATGGGCGCGCGCCGCGCGCGTCCCGGAGAGAGCGACCCGCAGCTCCGGCGCCGCCGCACGCTGCCGCTCGCGCAGACCGCGCCGGGACGCTACGAGGCGCGCTTCCCCCTCGAGGCCTTCGGCTCCTTCGTCCTCACGGCGGATCATCGGCGCGGTGGGCGTGTGGTCGCCGAGAGCACGGCACAGCTCGCCAACCCCTATCCCGCCGAGTACGCGCGCCTCGAGCCGGACGTGGAGCTCCTTGCCCGCGTGGCCGAGACGACGGGAGGCCGCGTCGACCCAGAGCCCGCCGAGGCGTCCGCCGCGGACGGCGAGAGCCTGCGCGCCAGCGAAGACCTTTGGCCCACGCTCCTTTTCGCGTCGCTGGTTCTCTTCCTGCTCGATCTGCTCCTCCGCCGCGTCCGCCTCTTCGACCGCGACTTCCGCGCCGTCTGAGCATTCGTCCAGACCCAGGAACGCAGCGAACCGACCGCCACCCCCGGTTGGCGAGTCCCCAGTTGGTGTCCAGAACGAAGCCAGTGTCCTCGTTCTGGGAGTCTGGATCGACCTGTCCTCCTCGGCTTTGTCGAGGTTATTCCCCTTCAAATCAGGGTTTGTCGAATGCTTCGGCAGAAACAAAGTGGAAAACAGGTCTTTCCGATATCCCTCAACTAGGATACCGTTTTCGCGGACGGTGCATTGGGTGACCCACCGTTCGGTCACGGCAGCGACAGGGGTATCGAGATGGGTACGATCGAGGAACGCCTGGAGAGCGTCGAGCGTTCACTGAAGCGGGTGGAAGCGCTGCTGAGCGTTCGCCTGAGCGGCCCCCAGCCCGCGAATGGCCGCGCGAACGGAAACGGCCACGCCAACGGAAACGGCCACGCCACCGTAAACGCCCACGCCAACCACACAGGC
>CALCTH010000721.1 GCA_937893795.1 uncultured Myxococcales bacterium
CGGCGCCGGCGCGACGCGCAGCGCCGGCGCCTCGAGGAGGCTGTCGCTCGGCCAGGGATCCCGCGGCGGTGCGCCGGCATCGGGGACGCCGCCTTCGCCGGTCGCGGGCGGAGCCGCCTGTGCCTCGCCCAAGGCCGGGCCCGCGCCGAGGAGGAGCACGAGGACGAGCGCGCAGCGCACGATCGAGGCGTAGCAGTCCGCCGTCGCGCCAGCTACGACGCCGCGGGGTCCGGGTCGAGGCCGTAGCGCGCGCGCTCGGCGTCGAGGTGCGCGAGGTAGAGCTCGGGGTCGCCGCCGCGCGGCAGCTCCCCGGCCTCCACGCCGGCCATGAGCGCCTTCATCAGGTCGCCGAGGCGCCGGCTCTTCGGAACGCCGAAGCGCTCGCTGATGAGGTCGCCGAGGCCCTTGGGGAGCGCCGCGGGCTTCTCGTCCTCGGCGCGCAGCTCGCGGATGCGCTTGCCGCGCGCGCTGATGTTGCGCACGCCCCGTCGCCGCTTCTCGGGCCGCTTCGTCGTGATGTCCGCTCGGCCCAGGTCGAGGAGATCGCGGAGGCCCTCGCCCATCTGCTTGTAGAAGCGGCGCACCGCGGCGTCCGTCCAGTCCGGGTCGTAGGAGCTGGGGCGCAGGTGGTAGAGGATGAGGAAGTGCACCCGGTCCTTGAGCGCGCCCTCCAGCGCGAGGCGCCGGGCCGTCTTGCGACGGAACATGCGCGCGCCGAGCTCCGCGTGGCCGTGGAAGGTCACGCGGCCCTCCTCGATCTTCCGGGTCTTCGGCTTGCCGATGTCGTGCAGCAGTGCGCCCCAGCGCACCTCGAGGCGCGGTACCGACTGCTTCACGACCTGCTTGGTGTGCTTCCAGACGTCCTTGTGGCGCCACTCGCTGTCGCCGAGGTTCACCATGGCCTCGACCTCGGGCACGCAGGCCGCGAAGAAGCCCAGGCGCTGCAGGGCGTCGAGCGCCGGCTCGGCGTTCCGCGACACCATCAGCGTGTCGAGGTCCGGCCGGAGCGCGCGCATGTCCGCCGCGCGCCAGTCGGCCACGCTCGGCGCGGGCGGGAGCTCGCCGGCGGCCTCGGGGTCGGCGCCAACGGACACGGCGTAGCGCACGGCCTGCCGCGCCCGCTCGGCATCGCCTGCGGTCTCCTCGGCCGGCGCGGGCTTCGGGGCGTCGGGCGCCGCCGCGTCCACCTTCACCATGCGCCGGCGCGTGGGGGCGCTCGGCCGGGCCTCGAGGTTTCGCTCCTCCGTGCTCATGCTCGCCTCGTCGAACGGCGTCCAGGCGCCGCATCCGTGCCGCGGAGGGCCATTGATAGCAGGCTTGGCGCGTGGCGCGAGCCCCCGGCGCCGTGTCGGCCAGGTGTCCGAAAAACCACGCTTCGGCGTCGGCGCGGAGGCGCGTTGGGTGAGGGGTTCACAGGGGGCATCGGAGCCTTAGAGTGTGGGCATGACGCAGCGCGTCACAGACCCCGTGATCCTACGCGACGGCACGTCCGCCGAGCTTCGCATGGTGCTCCCCACGGACGCACCCACGCTCGTCGAGGGGTTCGCCGCGCTCTCCGAAGAGAGCCGTGCGGCGCGCTTCTTGGCGCCGCTCTCGCGGCTCAGCGCCTCGCAGATCGCCTACTTCACCGACGTGGACGGCGACGCGCACGTGGCCTTCGGCGTCGCCGTCCCCGAGCCCACGCATCCCCACGGTCAGCGCGGCCTCGGGATCGCGCGCTACGTGCGCCTCCCCGACGAACCGGGGCTCGCCGAGGTCGCCGTCACGGTGCGGGACGATGCGCAGGGCCTCGGCGTGGGGTCCCTGCTCTTCGAGGCCCTCGCGGACCACGCCCGCGAGCACGGCGTCGATCGCTTCCTCGCCATCATGCGCGACGACAACGCCCGCATGCGCGCGCTTCTCGAGCGCGTCGGCACGCTGAGCAAGCGCGAGCTCGAAGGGTCCGGCGTCGTGGCCCTCACCTACGCGCTCGGGGAGCAGAACCGCCGGTCGCGCCCCCGCCCCTCGACGCCGCCGGATGCCGCGGTCGCGTAGGCTGGTAGGGTCCGCCTCGCCGCGCCCGCGGCGTCACGCATGCCTTCCCTCCCGCGCCTCCTCGTCCCGCTGCTGCTGCTCGGCGCCTGCGGTCCCTCGCTTCCGCCGCGCTACGTCGTCGAAGCGGACGTCGACGAGTTCGCCTACCGCCGCTACCAGCGGGTGCTGGACGTCGAGGTGCCCGTGGCCGGCAACCCCGCCGAGGGGCACACGGCCACCTATGTCGCGCGCCGCCGCGACGGCGCCGAGGTGGTCTTCGCGACCGCCTTCGTGACCGTCTACGAGGCCGCGCCTTCCCTCACGGCGGAGGTCCGCGAGCGCCTTCAGGAGCTCGCGAGCCTCGAGCTCCGCACGGTCCGGACGCACCGCGCGAACGTGTGGCGCCTCGAGGGCGACGAGACGCGCTGGGTGCTCTGGGTCTCGGGCCGGCACGTGGTGAAGCTCGGCGGGCCCCCGGGGGAGGAGGTGCCGGACGCGCTCCTGCGCCGTTACCTCTCGCTCTATCCGAGCGACCTCGACCGGCGGGGTAGGGCGCGCTCGGGCGCGGACTCCGCGGGGCCGAGCCAGGCGGAAGCGGCCGACGACGCGGAGCTCGACGTGCCCGCGAGCCTCCGGGAAGGAGCGCCTCGGTGAGCCAGGACGCGGGCCCGGACGAGGGCGGCGTAGCGCCGGCGCTGCGCGCACGGCTTCGCCCGAGCTTCGCGACGCTCGTGAAGTACGGCGTACCGAAGTCCGGCCGCATGAAGGCGAAGCTCGACGCGAACGAGAGCCCCTACCCGCTCTCGCCGGAGCTTCGGGAGGGACTGGCGCGGACCCTCGCGGCGCTCCCGCTCCACCGCTACCCGGACGCGGCGGCCACCGCGCTCCGCGGGCGCCTCGCCGCCTCCGTGGGGGCGCGCGAGGACGAGCTCGTGCTCGGAACGGGCAGCGACGAGGTCATCGCGATGCTCATCAACGCCTTCGCGACGCCGGGGGCCTCGGTGCTCTTCCCGGGCCCGAGCTTCGTGATGTACGGCATCACGGCCCGGAGCCACGGCGTGCGGCCCGTGGAGGTGCCGCTCGCGCCGGACTTCACCCTCGACGAGGCGGCGCTCGTCGCGGCGCTCGAGGCCGAGGCGCCGGCGCTCGCGTTCTACGCCTCGCCGAACAACCCCACGGGCAACGTGTTCTCCGAGGCCGCGCTCGACCGCCTCGCGGCGGCCTTTCCCGGGACGCTGCACGTGGTGGACGAGGCCTACGGGCCCTTCCGCCGCGCGACGGGGGACGCCGACCCGGCGAACCACGCGGCGCTGCTCGCCCGCCACGGGAACGTGGCACTCCTCGGCACGCTCTCGAAGATCGGCCTGGCGGGCCTGCGCATCGGATGGCTCAGGGCTCGGCCGGCGTTGGCCACGGAGATCGAGAAGGGGCGTCAGCCCTTCAACCTCAACGCCCCGGCGCAGGCCGCGGCGAGCTACCTGCTCGAGAAGGGCGAGGGAGAGCTGGCGGCGCGCATCGGCGCCATCGTCGACGCGCGCCGCGCGCTCGTCGCCGGCCTCGACGCGCTCCCGGGCGTGACCCCCTTTCCGACGGAGGCCAACTTCGTGCTCTTCCGGCTCGTGGGCGGGGCGGACGCGATGGCGCTTCAGGCGACGCTGGCCGAGCGAGGCGTCGCCGTTCGCGTCTTTTCGCGCCACCCGCGCCTGGCCGGGCACGTCCGCGTCACCGTCGGGACCCCCGAAGAGAACGCGCTCTTCCTGGTCGCCCTCGCCGAGGCGCTCGGCTGAGCGTCAGGACGGGTCGACGCCGGCGCCCGGGATGTCGTGGAGCGTGCTGTCGCCGGAGAGGCGACCGCTCCGCGGACTGCGCGCCTGGTGGACCTCGGCGGCGCTCGGCTCCGGCAGCTGGTCCGGGTCCTCCGGGAGGATGCTCAGCGAGGGGTCCGGCAGGTCCTGGAACCAGCCGAAGAAGGTCAGCAGCTCCCGCTTCCGCGCCGGCGAGAGGTAGTCGAAGTTCACCCCGCGGTCGCTGATCTCCCAGAACTCGGCCGAGCGCACGCCGAGCAGCTCGTCGCGGATGGACGCGAGCCGGTCGTGCCGCTCGGACTCCATGTCCTCGTAGATCTCTCGGGCGAGGTCCTCCGAGCCGCTCACGAGGTAATGCGTCGCGAGCTTGACCTGGGCCTTTCGGACGCCGCGGAGGCTCACCTCCTGGATGTCGCTCTCGGACTCCTTGTCCACCTGGAGGAAGATGCGCAGGAGCTCCCGGTGCACCGTGCTGCCCTGGTCGTAGGCCAGCTCGTTCAGCGCGCAGAGATCGTAGGCCACCGTCTCCAGGATGAAGGGCAGCTTCGCGTGGAAGCTGACGAGGCCGTAGTACTTGAAGTACCGGGCGATCTCGACGGCCGTGCGCCCGCCGTCCACGTGCAGGCAGCGCTCCGCGAGCAGCCGGTACTGGTTGAGCACGTTGTACGCCGTGCGCACGTCCCGCGCGTTCACCGTGGCGCGGAGGAAGGTGTTGAAGAACTTCACGACCATCTCGAAAAGCTCGTGGTTCTTCCGCTCGAGCGCCGTCTCTGCGATGAGCCGGGTGTTGATGGCGATGAGGTAGTTGATGTCCCTCATCTTGTTGAGCGCTTCGTTGTAGAGCGTCTGGTACTTCCGGAGCACCTTCATCTCGAACCAGATGCGCCGGCGCGTTACGGCGCTCAGCACGTCCGGCGACATCGAGACGAAGTCCGGGTTGTGGGCCAGCTCGCCTTCGACGCGGAACCAGCCCTCGCCGAGGCCCGCGCGGATGCCCTGATAGTCGGTGGCCATGGCCCGGAGAGCGTCGACGCTCGCCATGGAGACGCCCTTGTCCTTGTTCTCCATGGCGTTGAGGCCGACGTCCGCGAGCTGCTCGACGCCGCGAATGGCCTCGAGCTGGCGCTGGCGGACGTTGGTGGCGTTCGCGCCGCGGGTGATGGCCCGAAGCGAGTAGCGCCGGATGCGGTCGACGATCTGAATCGGGCTGAGGAACTCGAAGACGAAGGCGAAGTAGGGCAGCAGGATGAGCAGGCTGAACGCCAGCATGCAGAGCGCGACGGTCAGGCTCAGGTAGGGCACGAAGCCGCTCGCCTCGTGCAGCGGCGTGCCGTCGGCGAGGAGCAGCTCGACGTCCGTGTGGTCGAAGGTCACGGCCACGAAGACGGCCTGGAGCGCGGTCACCACGAAGAAGCCCATCACGAGGAAGTTGATGGGCTCGCCGATGAAGAGCTCCGTGACGCGGTGCGTGTACCGGTTCGAGGCCAGCTCCACGATGATCGCCACGACGGTGATCGCGATGCCCAGCACCGCCGCCAGCACCTCGCCGGCGCTCGCGATGGTGCCCGCGGCGACCTCCGGGTTCGGGTGCCAGAGCAGCGAGAGCGGCCCGACGTCGCCGCCCGTGTCGAGGAGGAAGGTGAAGACGAAGACCACGAGCGCCGCCCCGAGGAGCAGGAGCAGCGGCAAGAGCCACGTACGGAGCGAGCCCCGGGAGTCCTTCGCCATCGGCGCTAGCTTAGCGCGACGCCCCCACGGCCCGCGCTAAAAGCGGAACTGGGCCTCGACGCGCATCGTCCGGTTGGTGTCCGGCGTCCGGTCGTTGCGGTCGTCCGGCAGCCGCTCTTCCTCGTAGCGCAGCGAGAGCAGCCCGATGTTGCGGAACCAGAACCAGTGGAGCGCCACGCGCCACTGGAGATCGGTCTCCTCGAAGACGGGCACGTCGATGCGCGAGTCGTTGGGGAGGCCCGAGAAGGCCTGGGCCTGGAACTGGCCGATATCCGCCGCGAACATCAGGTTCTTTTCCCAGAGGAGCAGTGAGACCTGGGCGTTCCAGGCGTATTGGAAGGACCCGCCGAAATCGAGCGTGTACTTCATGTACGTCTCGCTTCGGAGCAGGAGGGGCCCGTACTGGAACTGCCCATAGACGTTCCAGGCTGGATAGCGCTCGAGCGCTCGCTGATCGTATTTCGCGCCGGCGGTGAAGCCGAGGCCGAGCGGGGCGCGCGTGTAGAGAAAGGGCGAGTCGAAGCGGCTGAAGTGGCCGATCACGTCGAACTGGAACTGCGCTCCGGCGAGGTAGGTGAAGTTCTCGTTGCCGTTCGGCAGGAAGCGTCCGCCGACGTTGCCGTTGAAGCGCCCGATGCCGCCGGCGGCGAAAACGCGGAAGAAGACGTTGCCGCCCGCGTCGACGGGACCGCCCAGCTCGAAGGCGGCGCCGTTGCCCTGCTCGAAGGCGTTGAAGAGATAGAAGGGCGGGTCGAGGAGCGGCTGCTTGGCCGTCGACACGATGAGGCCCGTCGAGAGCGAGCCGGACCCCGAGTTCATCGCGACGTAGTGGCCGCGCCGCGAGATGGGCACCTGGAAGTGCGCGAAGGTGAGCCGCGGCGAGCGCTCGAGGCGGGCGCTCAGCAGGAAGAAGGAGGCGTGGATGAAGGGGATGGGGCCGAGCGCGCGGATCTGGAGCCGGCTGAAGTTCACGTCCCCGCGCTGCCCCTCGGGCTCCTCGAAGTTCACCTCGGCGAAGACGCCAGCGACGACGCTGAAGCGAAAGCCCGGGCTCCCGGTGCAGACGGAGACCTGCGGGTCGAAGCGGCAGCCGAAGTCCGCGCAGTCCGTGCGGCCGTCCCCGTCGTTGTCGACGCCGTCGGAGCAGAGGTAGTCGTTGTTCTCGCCCTGGACGTCGCCGGACTGGTTGATGAGGTCGTCCGCCGTCAGGTCGCCCCGGATCGGCGGGACGCCCTCTTCCTCGAGCGGCCGCGGCGGCGCGTCGCCGTTCGGGTCCGACCCGCGGCAGACCGTCAGGCCCGGGCCGCTGCACTCGGGGTCGGCGCAGTCCGTCGCGCCGTCGCCGTCGTTGTCGATCCAGTCCGAGCAGGCGTCGTCGTTGGCCTCGGGGCTGCCGCCGGCCTGGCACTCCGGCACGTCGTAGCAGTCCGAGTCGGCGCAGTCGGTGAGGCCGTCGCCGTCGTCGTCGATGCGCCCGGTGCACTCCGTCTCCCGCGAGGGGAGGTTCGAGCCCAGGTCGTCCGTGCCCGCCTCGGTGAGCTGGGCGTGCGCGGGCGCGGCGGCCGAGAGCGCGAGCAGGGCGAGGCCGCCAAACGTTGCCTTCATCGTCATCTCCGAGCGCGACCCTCGTCGCGCGTGGTCCATCATCGGCACAGGAGCAGCCGCCTCTCCGAGCGCGCGATCGAGCGCCCCGGCGTGCCCTCGCGGTCGGGATCCTGCGTCCACACGATGTCGCGTCCCTCCGGCGCCCAGGCGCCGCCCTGGCAGAAGGCCGTCTCGCCGCGGATGTGGTCGAAGGGCGCGCGGTCCGAGGCGCCCGGGTTCAGCACCGGATTCCACTGACAGTCCCAGTCGTCGCAATCGACGAAGCCGTCGAGGTCCTCGTCGATGCCGTCGCTGCAGCGCTGGACGGCCTCGAGGAGCGCGGCCTGCAGCTGGGAGAGGTCCGTGGGATCCGCGTCGCCGCGGCTCTCGTCGCAGGGGCTGCCGGTGAAGGCCGGCGGGTCACCCGGGGCGCCGGTGATCTCCGGGTCGGGCTCGCCGTCGCCGTCGAAGTCCTCGACGCGCCCGTCACCGTCGAGGTCGCCGCGCGGGAAGCGGTCGAGGCCGTCCCCCGCGAGCTGGTCGAGGTCCACGGCGCGGAGGTTCGCCACCACGTCGCAGCTGAAGTCGTTGCAGTCGGCGAAGCCGTTCTCGTCCTGATCGACGCGGTCGACGCAGCAGAGGTAGGTGTTCTCGACGCCGCCGACGCGCCCGGGCGTGCACGCGCAGACGGCCCGGACCTCCGGGTCCTCGCTCATGGAGCAAGAGAAGTCGCCGCAGTCGGTGAAGCCGTTTCCGTCGTCGTCGACGCCGTTCGTGCACGCCTGCACGGTGTCCTCGTTCGGAAGACTCTCGCAGACGGCGCGGACCGCGGGGTCGTCGCTCCGCGAGCACGAAAAATCGTTGCAGTCGGTGAAGCCGTTCCCGTCGTCGTCGATGCCGTTGGTGCAGGCGGCGATGCTGTCCTCGCTCGGGAGGCTCTCGCAGAAGGCCATCGCCTCGGGCGTGCCCATGCGCGAGCAGGCGAAGTCGGCGCAGTCGGTGAAGCCGTTGCCGTCGTTGTCGAGGCCGTCCGAGCAGGTCGCGAGCGTGCCTTCCGTGATTTCGTCGCAGGTCGGTCCGGTGCAGCAGGCGTCGCGCGCGGCGCACTGGTCGTCGTTGCAGTCGATGCGCCCGTCGCCGTCGTTGTCGAGGCCGTCCGCGCAGGGATCCTCGCCGGGGCGCCGTGGCGGGAAGGTGCTCTCGTCGTCGCAGACGGTCACGAAGCGGCCGTTGCGGCAGCCGAAGTCCTGGCAGTCGACGAAGTTGTTGCCGTCGTCGTCCATGTAGTTGCTGCAGAGCGCGTCGGAAAACTCGACGGCGCAGCAGAGCTCGGCGATGGCCTGGCAGCCCCGGTCGCCGCAGTCGAACTGCCCGTCCCGGTCGTTGTCGATGCGGTCGATGCAGCGGAGGAGCGTGTCCTCGGGTTCCTCGATGTCGTCCTCGAAGATCTGCTCGCCGCAGAAGTTCCGCGCGAGGCAGTCGGGGTCGAAGCAGTCGATGAGCCCGTCCCGGTCGTTGTCGCGCCCGTCGGCGCAGGCGCGCACGTTGGTCTCGTAGCCGAGCGGCGGCCCGCCGCCCTCGAGGGCGCGCTCGGCGCTGAAGCACCCCGTCGCGACGAGCGCGACGATGCAGGCGACGCGCGTCACGGCGCTCCCCCGTCCAGCTGCGGCGGCCGCGCCCCGTGACCGCGAAGGCAGGGCGCCCGGTTCCGGCCGAAGCGGCGCCGGAAGCTCGTGTAGAGGTGGCAGGCGCCGCCGCGGCGGCTGGGCTCCGAGAGATCGCCGCGCGCCCGCGCCTCGGCCAGGAAGTCGCGCACGATGCGCGCGTTCGCCTTGGTCTGCTCGGTCAGCGGGGCGAAGTCGTAGCGGCTCTCGCTCTCTTCCACGTCGAACCACGCGGGCATCTCTTCCTTCCGCGCGTAGCGGTCCACGATGGTCTCGAGGAGCAGGTTGTCGGCGATCTCCGCCGCGGCCTGGGCGACCCCCGGCGTGCTCCGGATGGCCCGCGCCACGGCCGTGACCTCCGCCGCGGGCACGACGAGCTCGTCCTCGCAGACCCACTCGCACTCGCGATAGGTCTCCCGGTGCCGCCGGGACTCCGAGTGGCCGTCCCGCGTCGAGACGCGCCGGTTGTAGTGCCACTCCCGGCGCGGATCCTCGTCGAAGGAGTGCAGCGAGGTCAGCACGAAGCCCGGGATGCCGTGAGCCCAGATCCCGCGCCGCGCCTGCTTCGCCTGGCGCTGCGCCCGTAGATAGGCCGGGTTGGAGGGGCGATCGTTGATCTGCATCGCATGCGCGAAGCCCCGGCCGATCTGCGACATGGCCAGGTCCGGGCAGTCGAGGAGCAGGCGCCCGTAGCCGTCCCGGCGCTCGTCGGTGCCGCAGTGCCAGACCCCGCGGCGCGCGTGCCACGTCGCCTCTTTGGCCAGCACGTAGATTTCGTGGGGGTGGAAGCTCCCCCAGGCATGCACGGGGCCGAAGCTCTCGAGCGTGTTGAAGCCGGCCAGCCGGGCGCTGGTGTTCGCGAAGGGGCCGTCGAGGAGGCGGAAGGAGTCCCCGTCGTTGAAGTAGACGCGGGTCATGCGACCGTTGACGGAGACCAGCGTCGTCGTCTCCGCCTTCGCGGGGCTCGGCGCCTCGCCGCCGAGGGACGTGGTCATCAGCGCCAGCGCGGCGATCGCGAGCACGGGGAGACGAAGGCGGGCGGAGTGACGCATGGCGCGGACGACCCGGGCGGGTCCGCGCCGAGTAAAGGAGCGGCGCGCCGGCCGCGTCAACGCCGCCCCTCCACCGAGCGGTGTCGGTTGCGTGTCCCGACGAACGAAAGGTGCGGGCGTGCGCCCTTCGGGCTCAGCGCGGCGGGGATTCCGTCGGCGCCGCGGGCAGCTCCCGGACCGGTCCATCGTCCCCCGGCTCGCCTTCCTGGTCGTTGAAGCGCACCTCGACGCGCGCGTAGCCGAGGGCGCGGACGAGCGTCGTGAGCGCGCTCCGGGCGTTGTCCCGGGCCCGGGCGAGGAGGCCGGCGTCGAGCGCGGCCTGCCTCAGCTCCGCCTCGGCCTCGCGGCGCACCCGCGTCTCCAGGGTGCCGTCACGCGCCGCGAAGACGTCCGTGTCGCGCGTGTGCACGTAGGTCCGCGCGTTGTCGAGGCGGGCGCCGAAGACCTCGGGCGCCGGTAGCGTCAGGAAGGCCTCGCCGCGCGCCCGGTCGATCACGACGTCGCCGTCCTGCATGCGCGTGAGATCCACGCCGGCGGTCACGTCGGCGGCCGCCACGAGCAGGAGCGCGTCCTCCTGCTCGAGGAGCCCGAAGAGCGCCTGGCTTCGCCGACGCCGGTCGATGACGCGCTCCATGTGGAAGGCGGCCGTCTCGAGGCGGGCCAGGTCGCGGACCGCCGTGACGACGCTCGGGCCCGGGCGCTCCACCTCGACCACCTCCGGCGCCGGCGGCGGCGGGACCAGCACCCGGTAAAGGAGGGCGCCGCCGAGCAGCCCCGCCGCGAGGAGGCCCAGCACGAAGAGCCACCCGAGCGCTCGGCCCGGGCCGAAGGGCGTGGGGCGTGCCGCTGCCTCGGCCGGGCTGAGGTCTGGCTCCGAGCTCATGGCCACACGGTACCGGCTCGGGAAGATACGCGCCGCCGGTGCCTTCGGTGATATGGAGGTCCCGTGTCCAGTGTGCCGCCGCCCGCGGACCGGCTCCCGGTCCGCGCGGCCAAAGGGGGGGTCGGCGGGCGGGGGGGGCACGCCAAAGGGGGGCCCGAGGGGGCCGAGCTGGAGGGGGGCGCGGGGGGAGGGGGGGGCCACACGGGCG
>CALCTH010000722.1 GCA_937893795.1 uncultured Myxococcales bacterium
GGCCGTGGGGGCCCTCGAGATCGGCGCCCAGGTCCGCGCCGGAGAGGCGCCCTCGGGGAGCACGCCGCCCATCACCGCGCGCTACGCCATCGCCATCGCCGAGGTCGACGAAGAGGGCGCGTTCACCACGCAGGCCACGCTGGACCGCTCGTCCCTCCCCGCGACCAGCCCCCTGGCGACCGGCGCATCGAACCTCGATGGGGTCAGCGTTCGCGCCGGGGTCGACGCGCGCGGCATCGTCCGTGAGCTGAGCTACACGCTCCCCGCGGGGGCGGCCCCGGACGTCGCGGCGGCCTTCGAGCAAGTTCGGAGCGTGCTGGCGCAGCTCACCGTGCCCGTGCCCGAAGAGCCCGTCGGCATCGGGGCGCGGTGGCGTCTCGACCAGAGCGTCGAAGGCCCCGTCGACGCGCAGCAGGAGACAGTGGTCGAGCTCGTGTCACGCGAGGACGACGTGCTGATCCTCGAGACGACGCTTCGGCAGAGCGCCGACCTCGAGGAAGTACGCCTCCCGGGCATGCCCGGTGCGGCGGGCGCGCAGCTGGAGGCCTTCGAAGGGCGCGGCTCGGGACGGGTCCGGCTCCGCCTCGATGGGCTGGTGCCCGAGGAGCTCGCGAGCACGCTCACGACGACCACGCGCCTTGGCGCGCCGCCGGGCGCCCGCGGACCGCTGACGCTTCGCGTGGAGCTCACGACCCGCGTCACGCGCGCGACGGCGGAGTAGCGAGCACGCGGATCATTCCTCGCCGAGGTCGCTGACGCCGACGCGACGCTTGCTCCGGCCGAGGAGCGTGCCGCGCTGGAGGCTCGACCTCCCGAAGCGCTCCCGCAGCTCCCCCGTCAGCGCCTCGATGGTCTCGCGCTTCGTGCGGGTCCCATCGTCGAAGAGGCGGGGTGCGGGAGGCGCAGCCGTCAGGTCGCCCACGCTGATGCCCGTGAGGCGAACGCCGCGACGCAGGTCGGGAAAGCGCGGCAAGAGCGCACGTGCGGCCTCGTAAATGGAGTCCGTGTCGCTCACGGGTGGCTCGACCTTCGTCTGCCGCGTCTTCAACACGTGCCCCGCGTACTTGAGCTTCACCGTCACGGTGGCGCCGCGGAGCCCGGCCCGTGTCAGCCGCCCGGCGACGCGGCCGGCCTGATGAAGGAGCGCCGGCTCCAGCTCGGCCACGCTCCGCTTGTCCCGCTCGAAGGTCTCCTCGGCGCCCACGCTCTTGGCGTCGCGGTCGGGCACCACGGGGCGCGAGTCCTCCCCGCGCGCGAGGCGACCCACGCTCGCGCCCCAGCTGCCGAGGAGCGCGGTCAGCTCGGCCTCCGAGCGCGAGGCGAGGTCGCCGAGCGTCAGCAGGCCGTGGCTTCGGAGGCGCACGGCGGCCTTCGGTCCGACGCCCCACATCTTCTCGATGGGCAGCGGCGCCAGGAACTCGGCGACGGCTTCCGGAGCGACCACGACCAGCCCGTCCGGCTTGTCCATCGCGCTGGCGACCTTGGCCACGAACTTGGAAGGCGCGACTCCCGCCGAGGCGGTGAGGCCCGTCTCGGCGCGGATGGCGTCCTTGATCTGCTGCGCCACCTCGACGGCGCTCCCGAAGAGACGCTCGGTGCCGCGGACGTCGAGGAAGGCCTCGTCGACGCTGAGCCCTTCGACCAGGGGCGTGAAGCGCCGGAAGATGGCGAAGACGGAGGCCGAGACCTCGAGGTAGCGATCCATGCGTGGCGGCACGACGGCCGCGTCCGGAATGCGCCTCAGGGCCTCGACCATGGGCATGGCGGAGCGCACGCCGAAGGGCCTCGCCTCGTAGGAGGCGGCGGCGACGACCCCGCGGACCGAGTGCATGCCGACGAGCACCGGGCGCCCCTGCAGCGTCGGATCGTCGCGCTGCTCCACGGAGGCGAAGAACGCATCCATGTCGACGTGGAGCAGCACCCGGGGAGCGTACCAACGCCAGGTGACGCGCTCATGTGGCCTCCCGGGAAGCGTCGGGCGGCCCGAAGAGCACGCGGAGCATCGCCCGGGGCCCCGGCGCGCGGCGCAGGGCGACGCCGAGCTTCCGGAGGCCGTGCACGTGGACCGCGACGGGGTGGCGGCTCACCAGCGGCTCCACGAGCCCGTAGTCCACGGGCTCGGTCTCCGCGGCGTAGGTCCCGAAGAGCCGGTCCCAGATCATGAGCACCCCGCCGTAGTTCCGGTCGAGGTAGCCCGCGTTGCGGCCATGGTGCACGCGGTGGTTCGCGGGCGTGTTGAGCCACGGGTCGAGCCAGCGGAGGCGCCCGACGGCCTCGGTATGAAGCCACTGCTGCCACGCCAGCACGACGCCGAGGCAGACGAGGACGAGCGCCGGGGAAAAGCCGACGATCACGAGGGGCGCATACCAGAGCAGGCTCGTGAAGAAGTCCACGAAGCTCACGCGCGCGCCCACGCTCTGGTCGTAGTGGTCTGCCGAGTGATGCACCGAGTGCCAGGCGGCCCAGGCGAGGTGCACGCGGTGCCCGACGCGATGCTCCCAGTAGTAGGCGAAGTCCACGACGAGGAGGCAGAGGAGCGCCGTCCCGAGCGTCGTCGGCAGCGTGAGGAACGACGCCTCGGCCAGGGCCTCGAGGCGCCGGCCGGCGGCCGGGCCGAGGGCGACCTCGACCAGCGTGGCGGGCACGAGACAGAAGAGGCTCGTCGCGAGCCCCGCGAGCCGGCGCCGGTCCAGGCGCCGGGTGCGGACGAGCGTTCGCAGCTCCCAGACGAAGAGCGGCAAGGCGGGCAGCAGCAAGAGGAGCGAGACGGCACCGAGGGCATCGACGATCGGCGCGGCAGCGGCGGAGAGGAGGCTCATGACCCTTGGTACGCATAACGAGAGCGATCATTCGCACTTTTTTTCGCTTGCAGGGCGCCTGGCTCGTCGGGCAACGCCTCTCCATGGCCCGAACGAGGGACGAAGCCGCGCACACCGCGCGGCGTGCCGAGATCCGCATGGTGGCCGCCGAGCTCTTCGCTGCGCGGGGCTTCCACCAGACGGGCATGGCGGCGCTCTGCGAGGCGCTCTCGATGAGCCCCGGCGCGCTCTACCGCTACTACCCCTCCAAGGTCGCCATCATCCGCGACCTGGTCGCCGACGACCGCGCGGATGCCATGGCCCTCGTCACCGGCCTCGACGCGGCGCCGGACTTCTTCGAGGCGCTCGTCGCGCGCGTCGACGAGGCGCGGCGCGCCGTCGCCGACCCCGGCTACGGTCGCCTGGCCCTCGAGATCGCGGC
>CALCTH010000723.1 GCA_937893795.1 uncultured Myxococcales bacterium
GCCCCCGGGGACAGCGGGATCCTCCTCCACGAAGCGGTCGGGCACGGGCTCGAGGCCGACTTCAACCGGAAGCGGACCAGCAACTACACGGACCAGGTCGGCGAGCGCGTCGCGAGCGAGCTCTGCACCGTCGTCGACGACGCCACCCTCGCCGGGAGCCGCGGTTCCATCAACGTCGACGACGAGGGCCACGCGCCGGAGAAGGCCGTGCTCATCGAGAACGGCATCCTCCGCGGCTACATGCAGGACCAGCACAGCGCCGCGCACTTCGAGGTCACGCCCACGGGCAACGGCCGCCGCGAGTCCTTCAAGAGCCACCCGATGCCTCGCATGACCAACACGCTGCTCCTCGCCGGGCCTCACGACCCCGAGGAGATCCTTCGCAGCGTGAAGAAGGGCGTCTACGCGAAGAAGTTCGGCGGCGGCCAGGTCGACATCTCGAACGGCGACTTCGTGTTCTCGCTGACCGAGGGCTACCTCGTCGAGGACGGCAAGCTCACGGCGCCGCTCAAGGGCGTGAACCTCATCGGCAACGGCCCCGACGTGATGCGCAAGGTGGTCATGCTCGGTAACGACATGCGCGTCTCCGACGGCATCTGGACCTGCGGCAAGGACGGCCAGTCGGTCCCGGTCGGCGTCGGCTGCCCGACGGTGAAGCTCAGCGCCGTGACCGTGGGCGGGACGCAGCTCTCATGAGCAACGTGGGCAGCCTCGACGCGGCGCATCTCGAGCGTCTCCTCTCCGTGGGGGACGAGGTCGTGGCGCAGGCCACGAAGGCCGGCGCGACGGTGGCCGAAGCGTCCATCCGCGACGGCTCGCACCTGTCCACCAAGGTGCGCATGCGCGCCCCGGAGCTCGTCGAGGAGGCCGGGAGCAAGAGCCTCGGCCTCCGCGTGATGCTGGGCCAGCAGGTCGCCGTGACCTACACGAGTGATCTCTCGCCTGCGGGTCAGGCGCGCCTCGTCGAGGACGCCATGGAGCTTGCCCGGCTGAGCCAGCCGGACCCCTTCGCGGGGCCGCCGGATCCTGCGCTGCTGGCTTCGGGCCCGCATCCCGATCTCGCGCTCTTCGACCCCACCATGGATGCCCTCGGTGCCGAGGAGGCGCTCCGGCGCGCGACGGCCGGCGAGGCGGCGGCCCTCGATGCGGACGCGCGCGTGAGCAACAGCGACGGCGCGACCTTCACCCGGGCGTCCGGCGCGAGCGCGCTCGTGACCAGCGGCGGCTTCCGCGGCGCGAGCCGGGGCACCTACGCGAGCCTCGTGGTGAACCCCGTCGTCGACGACGAGGGCGGAAAGAAACGCACGGGCTACCACTGGGACGCCAAGCGTCGCCTCGCGGACCTCGGCGCGCCGGAGGACGTCGGCGTGGAGGCCGCGCGGCGGACGCTCCGAAAGCTCGGGGCCGGGAAGATCGACTCGGCGGAGATGCCCGTCGTGTTCGACCCCGACGCCGGCCGGGCCATCATCGGGCTCCTCGCGGGCTGCGTCCTCGGGAGCAGCATCTGGCGCAAGAGCAGCTACCTCCTCGGGCGCCGCGGCACCCCGGTGGCGAGCGTGCTGGTCACCCTCGTCGACGACCCGACCATCCCCGGCGCGCCGGGCTCGCGGCCCTTCGACGGGGAAGGGCTCCGCGCGCGGAAGAACGTCGTCGTCGAGGCCGGGACGCTCCGCACCTACCTCATGGACAGCTACGCGGCGCGGAAGCTCGAGAGCGCGCCGACGGCGAGCGCGAGCCGGGGCGCGAGCGGCGGCGTCGGGCCCACCACCAGCAACTTCGTGCTCCAGCCGGGCGACACGACCCGCGCGGCGCTCCTCGCGGACACCACGCGCGGCCTCTACGTGACCGAGATGATGGGCTTCGGCTTCAACGGGGTCACCGGCGACTTCTCGCGCGGCGCGGCGGGCTTCCTCATCGAGGATGGCGAGCTGACGCAGCCCGTCGCCGAGGTGACCATCTCGCTCAACCTCGACGCCATGCTGAAGGGCATCGACGCCGTGGCGGACGACCTCGATCTCCGCACGGCCACGGCGGCGCCCACCTTCCGCGTCGCGTCCATGACCGTCGCCGGACGTTAGCGGCGCGCTCCCCAGCGCTCGGAGCGCTCAGGACCGCCCGGCGCGCACCTGCGCGACGAGCCGCGGGGCCCAGTCGTCGAAGCGCGGCGCCTCGAGGTGCTCGAGGTGTGGCCGCGCCCGGCGTCCGTCCCACTCGGCGTCGGTCAAGAGCTGGTCGAGGAACGCCCGGGCCGTGGGGGCGAGGCCGCGGAGCACGACGCTCGCGACGGCGCTCGGCAGCTCGGTCCGGAGCGTGCGACGTCCCGTGAGCGCGGCGAAAGTCTCGAAGGTCTCCCGCAGCGTCGGCGGGCGCGGGTCGAGGAGATGATAGGTGCCGCCCTGGGTGGCGGGGCTCTCGAGGAGCGTCAGCCCCGCCCGTACGGCGTAGTCCACGGGAACCACCTGCAGCGGCTGCTCGCCGCGCGCGGGAATCGGCAGGCCGAAGTCCGCCGGCGCGTCGAGGAGGCGCTCCACGAGGATGCGCGCGGGCGCGGCGACATCGAGCGCACCCGTCGCGCTCGGACCGACGAGCAGGGCCGGCCGGAGCACCGTGAGCGGCACGACGTTCCGGGCCTCGCGGACCATGCGTTCGGCGCGGTCCCAGCCCTCGCTCGCCGGATCGTGGAAGGCGGCCGGCGGGCTCTCATCGTCCTCCCGGAGCAGCCCCGTCCGCATCCCGCTGACAGCCGCCGTCGACCAGAAGACGGCGCGCTCGAGCTTTCGGAACGCCTCGGCCAGCTCGAGGGTCTCCCGGGCGGCGGCGACGGGCAGGCGGCGGGCGTCGTCCCGGCTCGTGCCGGGGGCCGCCGCCGCCGCGTCGTGCAGCACGAGGGGCCGCGCGGCAAGCTCGCGCACCTCGTCCCCGGAGAGCCCGAAATCGAGGGAGGCGGGGTGCCCGACGAGACGTCGCGTCCCGGCGGGCAGAGCCGTCTCGGCGTCCTCCGCGAGCACGAGGACCTCGTCGCCCCGGGCCCGCAGCTGGGCCACGAGCTCCCGGGCGCGCGGCTGGGGCCAGCCCACGACGAGGGCGCTCATGGGGAGGCTCCGAAGCGGGTCCGGAGCGTGGCGTCGAGCGCGTCGACGGCGGCCTCGAGGGAGGCGCGGTCGCCGTCGTTGTGGAGCACGTCCGTGGCGACCGCGATCTTGTCCGCGAGGGGGAGCTGCGCGGCGAGGCGGGCGCGGGCCGCGGCCTCGTCGAGGCCGTCACGCGCCCGGAGCCGCGCGAGCTGCGTCGCTTCCTCGGCGGCCACCACGACCAGCGCGGGGAAGGCCCGCTGCAGCCCATTCTCCACGAGCAGGGCGGCCTCGTAGACGCGGTAGGGCGCCGGGTGCGTCGCCAGGGCCGCGAGCTTCGCCCGTCCGGCGGCCGCGATGCGCGGGTGTGGGATGCCCTCGTGACGCTTCCGCGCCGCCTCGTCGGCGAAGACCAGGGCGCCGAGGGCCTTCCGGTCGAGCGCCCCTTCGGGCGTGAGCACGCCCGCGCCGAAGGCCTCGACGACGGCCGCGAGGCCCGGCGTCCCGGGCGCCACGACCTCCCGCGCCAGCGCGTCGGCGTCGACCACGGGAATCCCGAGCTTCCTCAGCCGCGCGGCCACGGTGCTCTTTCCGCTCGCGATGCCGCCGGTCAGCCCGACGATGGGCTTGGGGGCGGGCGTCCCGGCGGGGGGCGACGTCGAGGCGGGCGGGGCCACGGCCGCACCCTGCCCGAGGCTGCGCCGGCGTGTCGAGCCGCAGCCGCGGGGGTCCGCGGTCCATGCGGTCCGTGGCCGTGGTAGGACGCCCGGGTGCGGGCGGTGGCGCAGCGGGTGAGCACGGCCTCAGTGGAGGTCGAGGGCGCCGAGGTGGGCGCCATCGGGCCGGGATTGCTCGTCTATCTGGGCGCGGCGGAGGGCGATGGGGCGACCGACGTCGCCTACCTCGCGGCCAAGATCGCGGGCCTCCGCGTCTTCGAGGACGACGCCGGGAAGATGAGCCGCTCGGTGCGCGAGACCGGCGGCGCCGTGCTGGTCGTGAGCCAGTTCACGCTCCTCGGCGACGTGCGACGCGGGCGCCGTCCCTCCTTCACGGCCGCCGCGGCGCCCGAGCTCGCCGAGGGTCTCGTCGAGGACGGCGTTCGCGCGCTTCGCGAGCAGGGGCTGCAGGTCGCGACGGGCCGCTTTCGAACCACGATGCGCGTGCGCGCCGACGTGGAGGGGCCGGTCACCATCCTCCTCGACAGCCGGAAGGCCTTCTGATGGAGCCCCTCTTTCGCTACGAGATCCGCGCGGCCACGCGCGCCGATGCGCCCTCGCTCCTCGAGCTCGCCGGGTTCCTCGATTCGGTCAATCTTCCCAACGATCCCGACGAGATCGCGCGCATCGTGGAGCGCTCGGAGCGCTCCTTCGCCGGTGAGATCGAGGACCCCCGGCATCGCGAGTACGTGTTCGTGCTCCGCGATCGCCAGGAGCATCGCGCGGTCGGCACGTCGCTCATCGTGAGTCAGCTGGGGCGCCGGGACGCGCCCTACATCTACCTCTCCGTACGCCAGGAGGAGCGCTACAGCGCCACCCTCGACCGGCACTTCGTCCACGACGTGCTGAGCGTGGGCTACTCCTACGACGGGCCCACGGAGATCGGGGGCCTGATCATGCATCCGGCCTATCGCCGCACGCCCGAGAAGCTCGGCATGCAGATCAGCTACGTGCGCTTCCTGTGGATCGCGCGGGGCCGGGCGGACTTCCAGAACCACGTCCTCGCCGAGCTCCTTCCTCCGCTCGAGGAGGACGGCACCTCGCACCTTTGGGAGGCCGTGGGACGCCACTTCACGGGCATGAGCTACCGAGAGGCCGACCGCCTGTCGAAGCGCAACAAGGAGTTCATCCGAGGCCTCTTCCCCGACGGCGACATCTACGCCTCGCTGCTCCCCGAGGAGGCGCGAGGCGTCATCGGGAAGGTCGGGCCCCAGACGCGAGGTGTGGAGAAGCTCCTGCGCCGGATCGGCTTTCGCTACGTGGAGCGAGTGGACCCCTTCGATGGTGGCCCGCACTTCGTGGCGCCCACGGACGAGATCACGCTCGTGAAGGCGGCCGCGCCCCGGGTGCTGCGAGCCCGCGAGCCTGCGCCCGGCGCCAAGCGCGTGTTGGTCGCCTGGACGGGCGCAGAGGCCCCCTTCTTCCGTGGAATCAGTGTGCCCGCGACCCTGGATGGGGAGGTGCTCGACGTTGGCCCTCGCTGCCTCGAGGCCCTCGGATTGGCCGACGGGGAGCGCGCCTGGACGCTACCGCTGGCATGAAGGGGTCACCGCGCTCCCGAGCGCAGGCCGGTCACAGCGAATCCACAGCCCACCTTCGACATCTCGGGGGCCACCAAGGCGCCAAAGTTGGCTCATTCGGGCGGGGCCGGCCCCGGGGCCGTCGATGCTTTTTGACAGGTCGGTGGCCGATGCTACCTATCGCCTCCCTCGCGGGGGCCCCGGCTGCCGCGAACGCTCTCTCACAACGTGGATGGAAGGTACGGGACACGCTCCCACGTCGAGCTGCCGACCTGCGCAGGGCGCGGTTACGGCATCCAAAAAGTGCTTGACGACCTTCCTTCCCTCACTATGGTTCGCGGCCCGCTCAGGAGACCGGCTCAGGCCCCTCTCGAGCGACGCCATCGACCGCGCGGACCCTCTGTCTGTGTGGTCGCGAGGACGCGCACACCCGTCGCGCGCCCTTGACACGAACTTCGGGGCGATCTACATCTTCGTCCCTTGCGCGGTCGAACCGCCCGGGCGTCTTTCGCCCCCGGCTCGAACGTTGAAATCTGAATCGGTAACTCGTCACCATGTGACAGATGCGGGTTCCGTTTTCGAAGTCATCAACACGGCTTCGGACTCGGTCAACCACCGTATCCAATGAGTGAATGCAATGTCGCTCAGGATACAATCTCTACAGTTTTCAACTGGAGAGTTTGATCCTGGCTCAGAGCGAACGTTAGCGGCGGGCCTAATACATGCAAGTCGAACGCGAACACCTTCGGGTTAGTAGAGTGGCGCACGGGTGAGTAACACGTAGGTAATCTACCCTCTGGCGGGGGACAACGTTCCGAAAGGAACGCTAATACCGCGTAAGACCACGGTTTCTGCGGAAGCAGTGGGAAAAGGTGGCCTCTCCATGGAAGCTACCGCCAGAGGATGAGCCTGCGCCCCATCAGCTAGTTGGTAAGGTAACGGCTTACCAAGGCGAAGACGGGTAGCTGGTCTGAGAGGATGATCAGCCACACTGGCACTGGAACACGGGCCAGACTCCTACGGGAGGCAGCAGTAAGGAATATTGGGCAATGGGCGAAAGCCTGACCCAGCCACGCCGCGTGAGTGATGAAGGCCCTCGGGTTGTAAAGCTCTGTGGGGAAGGACGAAAAAGCCAGCTTCAAATAGGGGCAGGCCTTGACGGTACTTCCTTAGCAAGCACCGGCTAACTCTGTGCCAGCAGCCGCGGTAATACGGAGGGTGCAAACGATGCTCGGAATCACTGGGCGTAAAGCGCGTGTAGGCGGACATGCAAGTCGGGCGTGAAATCCCTGGGCTCAACCCAGGAACTGCGTTCGAAACTGCATGTCTAGAGTGGCGGAGAGGGTAGCGGAATTCCCGGTGTAGAGGTGAAATTCGTAGATATCGGGAGGAACACCAGTGGCGAAGGCGGCTACCTGGACGCCAACTGACGCTGAGACGCGAAAGCGTGGGGAGCAAACAGGATTAGATACCCTGGTAGTCCACGCCGTAAAC
>CALCTH010000724.1 GCA_937893795.1 uncultured Myxococcales bacterium
GCCTCCGCCTCGGCGGCGAAGCGCTCGGCCTCGGTCACGAAGGTCTCCCGCGACGCCTCGAGCTCGGCCTCGGCCGCCGCGAGGGCCTCCTCCCGAACGCTCAGGGCCTCCTCCCGCGCCTCGAGCGCGGCCTCCCGCGCCTCCTCGGGCGTGGGCTCGGGTCGCGCGACGGCGTTCGGGGCGTCGCTGGTACGCGGGTCCGGGACGTTGCCGAGCCGCGGGTCCGCCGGCGGCTCGTACCAGTCGATGGTGTGCACCGGCGGCGGCGGGAGCGCCGCGTCGCCGAGCCAGCGCGGGTCCACGGCACCGTCCCCGAGCTCGGGGAAGACCACGCGCTCGGGCGCCCGATTGCGGCGGGGCGCACCCTTCGCGGGCGCGGCCTCAGACATAGTCGCCTCCGCCCTCGCGGGCGATGGCGATGCGGCCGTCCTTCTCGAGCTGGAGCGCCGTCTGCACGATGTCCTCCTGCGCCTTCTCCACGTCCGCGAGACGCGCGGGGCCCATGAGCTCGAGCTCGTCGCGCAGCGTGGCGGCGGCACGCGAGCTGACGCTGCCGAAGACCTTCTCCTTGAGATCCTCCGACGCCGTCTTGAGCGCGAGCACGAGCTGATCCGTCGTCACCTCCTTGAGCAGTGCCTGCATGCCGCGCGCGTCGACGCGGATGAGGTTCTCGAAGGTGAACATGGCCTTTCGGATTTGCTCCGAGGCATCGACGTCGATGAGGCTGAGCTCGTCGATGAGCTCGTCCGCCTTCTCGCCATCCGTACGCTTGAGGAGCGCTGCCGCGGCATCGACGCCATCGATGTCCTTCTGCTCGATGTCGCCGAGGGCCTCGAGCTCCGCCGCGAACTGACGCTCGATCTCCCGCACCACGTTGACGGGGATCTTCTTGAGCGTCGCGATGCGCCGGAGAATCTCGGACTGCTGCTCGCCGGGGAACTGCTGCAGCAGCGTCGAGGCCCGCTCCGGGTCCATGAGCGAGAAGATCACGGCGAGCGTCTGCGGGTGCTCGCGCTCGAGGAGCGGAAGCACCGTGGCAACGTCGAGCTTCGCGAGATCGGCCACGGGCCCGGTCCGAAGGTCGCCGGTATCGAAGACGTCCGCGATCTTGCCTTCGCCGAGGGCCTTGCCGGCGATGCGGCGCAGGTATGCGCCCGAGCCGCGCAGGCTCGTCGGCACGCCCCGACGGATCTCCTCGATGAAGTCCTTGTAGATGTCGATGATGGCGCCGGTCTCGATCTCCTCGAGGTCGTCGCTCCCGCGGCGCAGCTCGCCCACCTCGAAGGCGGTCATCGCCCCGAGCACCTTGGTCGCCACGCGCTCGTCGATGCTCACCAGGAAGAGCAGCGACTTCTGCGCTCCGGAGATCCGCGAGAGCGAGGGGTGGCGCTTGGACGCCCCTTTCTTGGCGAGAGCGTCACTCACGCAGCTGCCTCCTCGATGTCCGCTTCCATCCAGCCGCGGAGGATGCGCGCGGCGCGCGCCGGATCCTCGGCCGCCAGCTCGGCCGCGAGGGCCTGAATCTCTGCCATCTGGTTCTCGTCGGTGATGGGGGTCTCGAGGAGCGCGCGGAGCTCTTCGTCCACGGCGGCGCGCTCCGGATCCGTCTCGGTGACCTTGAGGCTCTTGACGCCGGCGGCGTTCGAGAGCCGCGCCAGGGCGGCTCCGCTGTCCGAGCCCGTGAGCCGATCGAGCGCGCCGCTCTCGGCCGCTTCCTCCGCGGCCCGCGCCGCGGCCTTTCGCCGCTTCTTCACGCCGCGCCGCCAGAGCATCAACCAGAGGAAGGCGATGAAGCCGAGCAGCCCGTAGAGGGCGTAGGGCAAGTAGGGGCGCCAGGGTCCGAGGAGCTCGTCCAGCGGGTCCGCCTCCACCGGCGCCTGGTAGAGGCGTCGCGAGGTGATGCTGAGCGTGTCACCGCGGGCGTCCTCGATGCCCGCCGCGCTGCGCACCGCCGCCTCGAGGCTGGCGAGCTCGTCTTCAGGTAGCGGCGCGAAGTCCTCGCCGGTGGGCGTTCCATCGACGATCACCGCGACGCTCAGGCGCCGAATGTCCGGGACGAGGTCCGTCGCCGTAGTCCGCACCTCGCCATGCGTGAGGTTCTCGCGCTCCTCGTCCTCGAGGAAGCTCCCTTCGGACGCGCCCGTGGCCTCCGGCCCATCGCCGCCAGGTAGATTGGTGGCCGCGCCGGGCACTCCGGCGGCTTCGGCGGCCGCGTTGGGGTCGCGCGCGCGACGTCGCTCCCGCGACACGACGCGGGGCTCGCCCTCGTAGAGCCGCGACTCACGCTCCACCTTGGACCAGTCGAAGGATGCGGAGACCTGCACCGCCGCCCGGCCCGGTCCGAGCGTGCGCTCGAGGAGCACCACGACCTCGCGGCCGATCTCCTCCTCGCGCTCTCGCCGATAGCGAACCTGCTCGCCATCCACGGCGTCGGCGTCGGCGATGCGGAGGTCCTGTCCTTCGCCGTCCGTGATGGCCACGTCCTCGGGCGCGAGGTGCGGGACGCTGGCGGCGACGAGATGAACGATGCCCTGGAGCTGCCGATCGCTGAGGCGCCAGCCCGGCTGAAGCGTGAGCTGAACACCGGCCTCCGCGCGTCGCCCGCGCGTCGCCAGGAGCGTCCGCTCGGCGAGCGTGAGGTGCACGCGCGCCTGCTCGACGCCCTCGAGATGGCGCAGCGTGGTCGCGAGCTCGCTCTCGAGGGAGCGCGTGAGCATGCGGCGCTCGACCTCCGGGCTGCGCATCATGCCGGAGCCGAAGAGCGCGTCCGAGGCGTCGCTCATGCTCGCGGGGAGCCCCTCCTGGGCGAGCCTGTTCCGAAGCTCGTGCACCTCGCTCGCCGGCACGCGAATCTCGCCGTCCTGGGTAGTGAAGGGGACCTGCTCGCGGCTGAGGCGGCGGAGGATGCGCTGCTGATCGTCGGGGGAGAGGCCCGCGGGGAAGAGCGTCTCCATGCCCGGCTGCGACGCCGTCGCCGCAAGATAGACCGCGGCCCCGAGGGCCACCGCCAAACCGACGATGACCCCGAGCTGCGTGTTCGGCGGCAGTGCGCGAAAGCGCCGCTCCAGGGGAGCGAAGCGGGCGCGGAGTCCCGTCGGGTCCGCAGGCGCGTCGCTCGCGGTCGTCTCTTCGGGCGTGGTCTCTTCGTCGGCCATCGCTCAGCCTCAGGCCGTCATCTTCATGATCTCGCGGTAGGCCTCGAGGGCCCGATTCCGCACGTTGCCGAGCAGGCGCATGCGCACGTCCGCGGCCTGCATGGCGATCATGGTTCCGTGGATGTCGTTGCTCCGGCCGTCAGCGAAGTCCGCGGCCTTGGCCTCGGCGGTGCGCACGGCGCCGTCCGCGTCGCGAACGAGCCCGTCGAGTGCTTCAGCGAAGGCCGAACGTTCGTTTTGGACCGCGTCGGGAGCGAGCGAGGGTCCATCGGCGCGAGGCGCAGGGCGCGGACGCTCGAAGACCGGGGGCGGGGGAAGCGGCGAGGTAGGTCCGTAGATCGGCATGCGATTCAGGCCCCGATGTCGAGCGCGCTCCGGGCCATGCCCTTGAGCGACTGCATGAGCGTGACGCCGGACTCGTAGGCGCGAGCGGCGGTCACCATGTTGACCATTTCCTCGACGACGTTGACGTTGGGCAGCAGCACGTAGCCCTCCTCGTCGGCGTCGGGGTGCGAAGGGTCGTAGACGCGGCGCGGGTCCTCGGCGTCACGCCGAATCTGGTCGACCTCGACGGTATAGGCCGAGCGGCCGCGCGGGTGGTTCTCGAGCTCGGCGAAGCGGTCCGAGATGGGGACCGCCCGGAAGACCGGGTCCATGCGCCGGTAGGGGCCGCCCTCGTCCGTCCGCGTCGTCCGCGCGTTGGCGAGGTTCGAGGCCAGCACGTTCATGCGGGTGCGCTGGGCGTAAAGGCCCGATCCCGCGATCTCCATGGCGCTGAAGGTGTTCATCGCGTGCCTCCCTCAGCTCAGCCCTGCGCGTCGCTCGCGGCGTAGCGCAGCATGCCCATCTGTTGCTTCACGAGGCGGCCGACCGTCTGGTAGCGGAGGTCGTTCGCGGCCACCTTCGCCATCTCGCGCTCGAGGCTGACGGCGTTGCCGTCGTTGGCCGGCTGGATGACCCGCTCGACGCGCGTGTTCGGCGTCCCGGCCGGCACGGCGCCCCGGGACCCCGCCACGTGGTTCGCGTGGGTACGCTGGAGCAACAGGCTGCCGAAGCGCTCCGCGGCGCCGACGTCGCGGGTCAGCTCGAGGGGCCGGTAGCCCGGCGTGTCGAGGTTCGCCACGTTCGAGGCGAGCACGTTGTGCCGCTCGAGGTGGTAGCTCATGGCCCGCTGCGCGGTGCCGACGCCATCGAAGAGAGAGCCCATGGTGGGCCCGTCCACTTCAAGTGACGTGCCAGGGCGCGCTCACCCGGTTTTAGGGGTGTTTTGCGGCGCCTCGGGCGCTGGCGACGGCTCGATGACGCGCGCCCAGGGGGGTGCCAGTGCGTTGGCGGCGGAGCTTCCCGGTCGGCAGTGCGGCGCGCGGGGCGCGATTGGGCGACCCGTGGATCAGGTGTGCGCTGGGGATTGCCCGCTGGGTTTGGGAAGGGGCATGGGCACGGGCACGGGCAGGGAGGTACGAGTCTGCCGCGCTGCGCGCGTCTTACTCGTACCAGACCACGTAGGTGCTCAAGCTGATGTTGGCGTTGTGCTCGGTGGGCGGCGGGCGGCCCGCGAGGCTCGCGTCATAGGCCACCGTGCTCTCGACACCCGGCGTCACGAGGCTCGTGATGTCCTGGCGAATCGCGTCCACGGGGAGCCCGGGGCACCAGTAGGCACGGCTCTGCGGCCAGTTGCCCCACTGCCCCGGGGGGATGCCCTCGCCGCTACGCTCGGCGCAGCCCGTCGGTACGAAGATACCGCCCTCGTGGCGGATGGTGGCGAGGGGCGTGCCGTCCACGGTGAAGGTGTGCCGGTGGTCGCACCACTCCGCGCAGTTGGTCGAGCCGTCCTGGCCGTGACCGCTCAGAATGGTGACGAGCTCGACGCGCGTGGCGCCGGCCGGAACCGTGAAGCTCACGTCCGGGTGGTTCTCGGCGTACGAGCCGTCGAAGCGACCCCCCGTGTAGAGGCGCTCGGCGCCGGCGGAGCGCGGTCCCCCGTCGCTGGTGAAGCGGAGGCTCATGGTCACCCGACGCTCCGTCGCGCGCTCCCAGTTCGGCCCCATCACGATGCGGAAGGTGACGTCGGGGCCCTGCGACGCCACGAGGCCCATGAAGGGCGAGGCGTCGATGAGCCAGCGCCGGTTGCCGCGGCGCCAGTAGGGCGTAATCCAGCGGACGACCTCGCGGCGGTCCTCGCAGGCCGCGCCGTCGAGGCAGACCTCGATGAGGGCGATGCGGTCCCACTCCGAGCACGCGAAGGGCGAGCGGAAGGGGCAGGTGACGCTCACGTCGAAGTTCATCGTGTCGACGCCGGACAGGTCCGGGAGCGTGACCGTGCGCGTGAAGACGCGCTCGGTCACGTCCTCGTCCACGAGCGAGACGACCCGGGCGCCAGCGGCGTTCTCGGCGGCGACGCGCTCCCGCATGCGGGCCTTCGCGTCGAAGAAGTCGCCCGCGAAGGTGCCCATGCGGAGCGCCTGAGGTCCGCCGACGCGCGTGCTGAGGCTGCCGACGGGATCCCAGCGCTGGTCCCGGTCGATGGCGAAGGCGAAGGGCAGCGGAGCGCCCGTGAAGTCGTCCTCGCCGTCGCCGTTGCGGTCGCCGATGTTCACCCGCGCCTCGGGGCTCCCCATGTACTCGAGGTAGCTGCGCGCGAAGGAGCCGACGCTGCCCTCGACCGTGGTGAGCTGCGTGCTCACGAGGTGGAAGCGGTTCAGCTGACGCTCGCGGTCCTCCCCCCGGATCTCCAGGAAGTCGAGGGAGGCCTCGATGGCCCGCTCGATGGACTGGAGCCGACCCACCCGAGCCCCCTCGGTGCCGATGTCGGTCACGAAGAAGTAGTGGGTGTTGAGCGGCGTCTCGACGAAGGGGTCGAGGATGAGGCCCGCGGTCCAGAGCTCGTCGGACGCGGCTACGCCCGGGAAGTAGGCGAAGAACACCATGTTCTCGCAGCCCGTGAAGCTTTCTTCGAAGCTCCAGGTGCTCCCGTCGAGCTCCTGCACGCGGAAGTCCCCGGCCACGTCGCCGAAGAGGTCGCCGGTGCCTTCCTGGAAGGCCACGGGCGTCAGCCCGAGCTCTTCGCAGACGGGCGAGACCTCGGGACCCATGTCCTCGGGCGCGCCTTCGTCCGGCGTCTCCATGTCGACGCTCTGCATGTCCGGCGTCTCGCCGGTGGCCGCCGAATCGTCGCCGCAGCCGACGCCCACGCAGAGGAAGGCGCCGAGGAGGAGGAGTCGAAAGTCCCGAAGCATGCGGGCAAAAGTAGCGCCATCGAGCATCGCCGTCGATGGACGTCGTGCGTAGACGCGCCGGCGCTCACCCCGCGAGCGCGACGGGCTTGTGGAGCTTCTTCTTCTTCAGCTTTTCGACGAGCGTCGTTCGGTTCATTCGAAGGATCGAGGCCGCCTGGTTCTTGTTCCAGCCCGTCCGTTCGAGGGCCTGGAGAATGAGCGTGTTCTCGAACTGCTCGACGGCATCGCGGAGGTCGAGGCCCGCGTCCGGGAGGGCGGGACCCTCCGCGAGGAGCACCGAACCGGCGCCGGCTCCGGCGCGCACCTTGGCCGGGAGGTCCTCGAGGCCGCGGCGACCCTCGCCCTTGAGGACGACCAAGCGCTCGACCACGTTGCGAAGCTGCCGGACGATGCCCGGCCACTCGTAGCTC
>CALCTH010000725.1 GCA_937893795.1 uncultured Myxococcales bacterium
CGCGCGGACGGTGGACGCTCGGACGGCGCGAGCGCGGACGCCGACGCCGCACCCCGCGTGCCCCGAGCGGCCCGCGCCCCCGACGCCGCCTATCACGCCGTCGCCGGCGTCGACCCCGCGCAGCTCTCCCTCGACCTCGCCCTCCCCGACGCCGCGCCGGTCGCCGAGGCGGCGGGGCGGCCCCTCGTCGTTTACGTCCATGGCGGTGGCTGGCGCGCCGGCGACAAGCGGAACGGCATCGTGCCCAAGCGGCTCTGGGCGCACGGCGAAGGGTGGGCCATCGCGACGGTGAACTACCGGCTGAGCCCCGAGGACGCGACGCGCCGAGAGCCCGGCCGCGTGACCTGGCCCGTGCACGCCGACGACGTGGCCCGCGCCGTGGACTGGCTCCTCGAGCGCGCGGACGACTACTGCCTGGACGTACGTCGCGTCGCCCTCGTGGGCTTCAGCGCCGGAGCCAACCTCGCGGCTTCCGTTGGCAACGTACCGCGTCACCTCGAGCTCACCGGCCGCACGCCCGGCGAGCTGGCCTGCGCCGTGATCCTCGACACGGGGGTCGTCGACGACGAGTTCATCGCAGGCCTGGCCGCGGAGAGCCTCGACGTTTACCTCAACGCCTTCACCGACGACCCGGCGACCTGGGCCGCGATGAGCCCGCGGGACGCCGTGGACGCCGGGCGGCCGCGACCCAGCCAGCTGGTGCTCACGCGAGGCCGCGCCTTCCGCCAGGACGTCAATGCGTCCTTCGTCGACGCGCTGCGCGCCGCGGGTGCCAGGGCCGAGCTCGTACGCGTTCCCGAGCTCAGCCACGCCGAGGTGAACGCGAGCTTGGGCGACCCCGACGACGCGCGGATCACGCCGCCGGTCACGGCCTTTCTTCGAGACTGCTTCGACGCTCGCTGATGCGACCCGCGCCGAGCGCCCTCACTCGGCGTCGAAGAGAACGGCCGGGTCGTAGTCGACCTCCATGGCGGAGGGCGGCGCGACGGCGAAGTCCGCCGTCTCGAGGTCGTACATGTGGCCCATTCGCGCGCGCTTGGTCTCGAGGTAGCCCCGGTTCAGCGGGTGCGGCTGCACGAGGTGCGGCACGCGGCGCGTCACCTTCACGCCGTTCTGGCGGAGCGCGTCCACCTTGGTGGGGTTGTTCGTCATGAGCACGACGGAGGCGACCCCCAGGTCGTCCAGCATCGCCTTCACCATGTGGTAACGGCGCAGGTCGTCGCCGAAGCCGATGGCCTTGTTGGCGTCGACCGTGTCGAAGCCCTTCTGCTGCATCTCGTAGGCGCGGATCTTGTTGCCGAGGCCGATGCCGCGCCCCTCCTGGCGGAGGTAGAGCACGACACCGCGACCGGCTTCGGCGACGCGGCGCAGCGCCAGGTCGAGCTGCTCCCGGCAGTCACACTTGAGGGAGTGGAGCACCTCGCCGGTGAGGCATTCGCTGTGGGCGCGCACCAGCACCTCTTGGGCGCCGCGCACGTCGCCCATGGAGATGGCGAGATGTTCGTTGGGGTTGCCGTCCTCTCGGAACGCGGCGACTTCGAAGGTGCCGTATTCCGTGGGGAGCCGACACTGCGAGTACCGCGCGACGGCGGGGACCTCGATATGGGGATTCATGTGGTGTTTCCGCGACGGTGCCGCGCCCGCCGGTGGGCCGCTCAGGGCTTTGGGGTGTGGCGCGAGGTGGTCAAGCGTACGGTACGGCGGGAGTCTTACGCACCCGCATCCCCGTACGCACTACTGTAGACGAGTCTCACCCGAAATCGTTTCGACGCAAATCGGCGCTGGTCGATTATCTGTCGAAGACCGGAGGAGCGCGACCTGGACGTCGCTTGACCGCTTTGCGCTCCCGGGAGCGGTGGGCCCGGCAGTGCGGAGCCGGGGCTCTGCGGATGGGGCTGCGCGACCGCTCAGTGCGTGTCGCGGCTTTGCTGCTCGAGCTGCTCCGCCTGTCGATGCGCCCGAAGCGCGTCGTGGATTTCCCCGAGCTCGCCGGCGAGCACCTTGGCGATGTTGTGCACCGTGAGGCCGATGCGGTGGTCCGTGATGCGACTCTGCGGGACGTTGTAGGTGCGGATCTTCTCCGAGCGGTCGCCGGAGCCGACCATGGAGCGACGCTCCGCGCTCTGGGCGGCCTGCTGCTCTCGCTCGGCGATCTCGTGGAGGCGCGCGCGGAGAATCTGCATGGCGCGGGCGAGGTTCTGGTGCTGGGAGCGCTGCTCCTCGGAGCGCACCATGATGCCCGTGGGCACGTGCAGCAGGTTGATGGCGCTCATGGTCGTATTGACGCCCTGACCGCCGGGCCCCCCCGCCGCCGTCTTCGTGATCTTGAGGTCCTTCTCGTCGATGGCGACCTCGACCTCTTCGGCCTCCGGCATCACGGCGACGGTCGCCGTCGAGGTGTGAATGCGCCCCTGCGACTCCGTGGCCGGCACGCGCTGCACGCGGTGCACGCCGCCCTCGAAGCGGAGCTTGGCGTAGACGGCGTCTCCGCTGACGAGGGCGATGAGCTCCTTCAGGCCGCCGGCGCTCGCGGGGCTCGCGGAGAGCACCTCCACCTGCCACCGCTGCGCTTCGGCGTAGCGCGAGTACATGCGGAAGAGGTCCGCCGCGAAGAGCGCGGCCTCCTCCCCTCCGGCGCCGGCGCGGATCTCCAACACGACGTCGCGCTCGTCGGACGGGTCCTTCGGCAGGAGCAGCAGCTGAAGCTCACGGGCGAGCTCCTCGCGCTCCGCGCGCAGCTCCGGGAGCTCGGCTTCCGCGAGCTCGCGTAGCTCCGGGTCGCCCAGGGCCTCTTCGTCGTCGGCGATGCGCGTCTCGAGGTCCCGGAAGCGCGCGAAGGCCGCCACGAGCGCTCCGAGCTCCGTCCGCTCCTTGGTCAGGCGCCGGAGCTGATCGGCGTCGCTGACGACCTCCGGGCGACAGAGGAGCTCCTCGATCTCTCGGTGCCGGGCGGCGAGGCTCTCGAGGCGCGCGAGCGGGAGCATCTCAGCCCTGGCCCAGCACGGCCCCGGAGCGAAGCCCGCGCGAGAGCGCCGCGCGGAAGCCCTCGAAGCTCGGGAAGACGAGGGGTTCGAGGGCCGGGGAGGGAGCCGGCGCCGCAGCCTCGATCGGCTCTTCGGCAGCCTCACGCTCGCGCCACGCGGCGGCCTCCATGGCGGCGATGGCGACCTCGACCTGGTCGTCGTCCGGCTCGCGCGTGGTGATCTTCTGGAAGAGGAAGCCCGGGAGCAGGAAGATGCGCAGCGGGCCCTTGGTGCAGTAGCGCGCGCTCAGCCGCTGAAGCTCGAAGCTGAACGCCGCGATGAAGGGCAGCAGCGCGATGCGCAGCGTCAGGAGCGCGACCTGCCCCAGCAGGCCGTCCATGCCCGCCGGGAGCACGAGCGGCGCGGCGAGGGAGCCCGCCACGATGGACATGAGCACGACGACCACGAGGAAGGTCGTGCCACAGCGCGGGTGGAGCGTGGTCTGCGCCTGCACGTTCTCGACGGTCAGCTCGAGGTCCTGCTCGTAGGCGTGGATCGTCTTGTGCTCCGCGCCGTGGAACTGGAAGGTCCGCCGGATCTCCGGGATGCGGCTGATCGCCACCATGTAGAGGAAGACGATCAGCAGCTTGAAGAGCCCGATGACGACGTGGAAGCGCGGGTCATCGAGGCCGAAGTCGACGCCGAAGAGCTTGCCCGAGCCCGAGGCCAGGAGCTGCGGCAGCGCGACGAAGAGGCCGAGCGCGAGGACCGTCGAGAGCACGATGGCGCCCTTGCCCTCCTCCTCGGGCATCTCCTCGCCCTCGGGGACCTGCTGCTCGGCGCTGAACTTGAGCGCGCGCCAGCCGAGCTGGAGCGCTTCGCCGAGCGTCGCCACGCCCCGGAGAAGGGGCAGCTTGAAGAGCCTCGCGCCCTTGGGCGTGTAGGGCTCCTCGAGGATCACCAGCGACCCGTCCGGGCGCCGCACCGCGATGCTGAGCCCTCGTGGGGCGCGCATCATCACGCCTTCGATGACCGCCTGACCGCCGATGTACGGGCGCTTTTCGGACGCGCGCTCTTCGGACTGCTCCGCCATGGCCGGGAAACGTAGGGCCCGCGGACGGGGAACACCACTCGAAGGCGGCCGCGTGCGAGAAAGTTGCGCATCGGCCAGACACTCTGCGAGAGCCGGAGGAAACGATGGGGCAGAAGCGCATTCAGCTGATCGTGCACGGGCGCGTGCAAGGCGTGTTCTACCGAGCCACCGCGCAGCGGGAGGCCCGACAGAACGCGCTCACGGGCTGGGTGAAGAACCGCCCCGACGGCTGCGTGGAGATGGTCGTGGAGGGGGACGAGGACGCCGTGAAGGACTTCCTCGCCTGGGCCCAGCAAGGGCCCGCCACGGCCCGCGTCGACCGGGTCGAAACCAAATGGCGAAGCTATACCGGCGAATTCTCAGACTTCCGGATCGCCTAGCCCCGCTAGGCGATCCGGAAGCCCTTGCCCCTGCCCCTGCCCCTGCCCGTGCCCCTGCCCGGGTCGACACGGTCGGACTCGTCGTGCTCAGCGCGCTCGCCGCTCTGCTGGCCAGCACCGCCCACGCGCAGCCCGCCCCCGACCGCGCGCAGCTCGAGCGCTGGGCCGGAGAGCTCCGCGCGCCGGAGCCCGAGATCCGCGAAGACGCCTGGCGCCGGCTGACGACGCTCCCAGCCGAGGCGCTGCCGGCCCTCGACGCGCGCCTCAGCTACACGCGGCGCCAGGAGATACCCGAGGAAGACGGCTACGACGCGCTCCGGGCCTTTCGCCACGCCATGGGTAGCCTCCGCGCCGACGACATGGTCGACATCGCACCCGGCGTGCTCCCGGCGCTCGCCGAGCGTCGCGACCCGGTCATCACGCGCACGGCCGAGCGCCTCGCCTATCTCCGAAGCCTCGAGGCGCTCGGGACCCACGAGGCGCTCCGCCGCGTGGGCAACGTGCTCGCGCTGACGCCGCGCATGTGGCGCTGGGAGCGCCGCCGCCTGGTCGCCCGCGCCGGGATGCGCCTCGGTCCCGCGCTCGTGAGCCTCACGGTGCACCCGGACACGAACGTGCGCGTCTGGGCGGAGTGGGGCCTCCGGCAGCTCGGCATGGCGAGCCCCGGGGCCGCCGTGCAGTCCGTGGAGGGCGCGGCGCTCGCGGACCTCCTCGGCGCCTACGCGGACGCCCGGAACTTCGACGCCATGCCCGTGGTCGTCGACTTCGTAGGGCATCCCGACCGCGCGCTTCGCGACGCTTCGCGCGCCGCCATGGAGCGCTTCGCCCACAACGGCATCTGGCAGCTCCGGCGCGCGTTCAAGAACCAGCTTGGCCGCGAGGCGGACCCGGCGTGGGGCGGGGGACGGACGCAGCGCGAGCTCTACGAGGCCCTCGACGCCGAGCGCCTCGCCCCCGTGACGGACGCCCTGGAGGCGGCGCTCGCAGCAACCGGACCCGCGGCGCTCGAAGGCGCTGACGCCGTGCTTCGCGCCGCGCCCCTGCATCCCCGGCGGCACGAGCTCGCGCCCGTCTACGCGGACGCGGCCGTGGACGCCGAGGCGGGCGAAGCCCGGCGGCTCCTGAGGCGGGCCCTGGCCCTCGCCCCGGAAGCCCGAGAGGCCAGCGCCTGGACCGAACGCCTCCTCGATACGGAGCG
>CALCTH010000726.1 GCA_937893795.1 uncultured Myxococcales bacterium
CACGCGGGCTCGTTCCCCGCGGCAGGGCCCAGGCGCACGAGGATCTCGCGGGCCCGCGCGATCTCGGCCCCGCCGAGGTCGCGGTGCGTGACGGCGCGGATGCGGCGCGCGTCGAGGGCGCCGACGCGGACCCCCGCTCGCTCGGCCGCCACGCCGCAGCCCGCCGCGTCCTCGACCTCGAAGACCACCATGTTGGTCTCGGGTGGGCGCGGCATCGCGTAGCCGGCGTCGACGAGCGCGCTCGCGAGCTCCGCGGCGTGACGGTGGTCCTGCGCGAGGTCCGGACGCTCCTCGAGGGCGTGCAGGGCCGCGGCGGCCACGATGCCGGCCTGCCGCAGCGAGCCCCCCATGCGGCGCCGGAGCCGAAGGGCCTCCTCGCGGCGCGCAGCCGGAAAGGCCAGGAGCGAGCCGACGGGCGCGCCGAGCCCCTTGGAGAAGCAGACGCTCACCGTATCGGCGGGCGAGACCAGCTCGGACTCCGCGTGCCCCGTCGCGACCGCGGCGTTCCAGAGCCGCGCGCCGTCCACGTGGACGGCGAGGCCCATATAGCGCGCCCACGCCGCGGCGCGCGCCACGGCCGCCGGAGGGAAGACGCGCCCGCCCGAGAGGTTGTGCGTCTGCTCGAGGGCGACGAGGCTCGGCGGCGGCTGATCGTGCCAGGCGCCGCGGTAGACGCCCGCGAGGGCCTCGCCGTCGAAGAGGCCCGGACCGAGCGACGCGGGCGCCGGGACCGTCTCCAGCTGCACGCCAGCGAACGCGCTGGCGGCGCCCGCTTCGTAGCGGCCCAGGTGGGCGTCCTCGCCGACGAAGACCAGGTCGCCGGGCCGGCAGTGGAGCTGGAGGGCGATCTGATTGGCCATGGTCCCGCTCGGGACGAAGAGCCCGCTCTCCTTTCCGAGCAAGGCGGCGCAGCGCTCCTCGAGGGCGCGCACCGTGGGGTCCTCGCCGTAGGCATCGTCACCGACGTCCGCCGCGGCCATGGCCGCGCGCATGGCGTCGGTGGGACGGGTGACGGTGTCCGAACGCAGATCGACGGGCGAGACGCTCACGACGCCCTTGTAGCGCGCGGGCGGACCGGATCAGAACTCGTAGGAGAGGGAGAGGTCGTAGGCGGCCTGCGCGGGGAGGTTGCGGGCCGCGAGGGCCCCGTCGGCCCCGAAGGAGAGGCGCAAGGTGTCCCAGAGCCGGGCGCTCACGACCACGCCGACGCCCGTGACCTCGACGCCGTCGCCGACGCCGGCGAAGCCTTGCTGCCCCTCGGCGTTCCGGTCCTCGATGACGTAGAGACCGTTGTAGCGGACGATGAACCAGAAGCGTTCGAGCACCGCGCGGTTGGAGCGAATCCCCACCTCGAGGCGGGTCTGGAGCTGGTCGCGGATGTCCCCGGTGCCGGCGAGGATGTCGGGCAAGCGGCGGGGCTGGGTGCGGAGGGCGTAGCCGATGCCGCCCGTGGCGTAGAGGTCCAGGCTGGGCCGTCCCTGGCGCCGAAGCTGGGTGCCCCACCCGGCCAGGAGCCGGAAGGTGACGTCCACCTCGCCGTCTCCGGTGGGCAGCGTGTCGGCGAAGGCGTTGAGCTGCGGGAAGCTCGGGTCGCTGGCGGCCACGCCGGGGTCGGGGTTGGGGTCGCCCGTGGGCAAGCCCAGCTCCACGCCCGCGGTGATGCGCACCGGGAAGGGATCGGGCCGGCCCGAGGACTCCGGCTCGTAGAGGCCCGTGTACGCCGCGACGCGGAAGTCGCCGACGCCCGCGACGGCGGCCTGATCCACGAGCACGTTCCGCCGAAAGAGCTCGCCCGCCACGGTGACCTGCAGCCAGCGGTCGATGAGGCCGAGCTCACCGTAGAAGTTGAGCGTATGCTGCGAGTAGCGGGCGAAGTCCGTGGTCCCGCCGTCCGGCGTGAAGAAGCGGTCGGCGTCGCGGATGACGCGGTAGCCGAGCTGCACGTAGCCGCTCCCCGGGTCGCGCACCCAAGCCTGCGCAGCGGCGATGGATGGCGTCGAGAGCGCGGTGAGCGCGACGACGGCCGCGACGGCGAGGCCGCCGAGCGAAGGCCAAGGCCGGCTCACGGCGTCACCTCGCTGAGGAGCGCGCGGCCGGTTTCCACCGTGAAGGGCTCGCAGTAGGTGAAGACCGTCGGCGTGGCCGGCAGGACGAGCGGGACCTCGAACACGCTCGGACCGATGAGCTCCGACGAGCGGAAGCGGTGCACGATGATGTCGCGGCTTCGGTCGAGGCTTCGACCGATCTCGGTGCGGTCGGTGACGATGAGGACGGGCCCGGGCACGCGCGCCGTCTGGAAGTCGTCGGAGAGCGTGATGCGCACCATGCCCTCACCGAGGTCCTCGAGGCTCACGGAGCCCGACGCGCTATAGCCTGCCCGCCCCTCGAAGGGCCCGGCGAAGGCGACGCCATCGAGCGGCCCCGCGTCCGGCTCACCGGGACCCGCGTCGACGCTGGCGTCTTGGCCCGCGTCGGGGTCCGGACCGGCGTCCGCGACCCCGGCGTCGAGGGGATCGGGCGTCCCTTGGTCCAGGCTGACGCCTGCGTCCGGCGGCGACGTGGAGCCACCGAGCGAGTCGTCGATGAGCTCGAAGCGAGCGTCGCATCCCGCCAGGGCGCCGAGAGCCACCGCGGCCGCGGCGGCGAGGGGCAGAGTCCGTCCATCCATGCCAGCCATACCGCCTCCCGCGCCCCGCGTTACGGCACGAAAAACGACGCATGCCGTGTAGAGAACGCGAACGGAACACCGAACACGTTGCGGCCTCCGGGACGGTGGACGTCTCAGCCGGGTCCGGCGCCGAGCGCGGGCAGCCCGAGGCGCCGCTGCACGTCCTGGAGCACGTTCATGAAGACGATGTACGCCTCGTAGGGCGACTCGAAGGGGCTGAAGTAGTCGTGGACGGTCCCGTCCCCGAAGGCCTTCGTCGCCATGTAGTAGACGTGGTCGCTCGCCGTGAGGCGCCGGAGATCCTCGAGAAGCGCCGGGTCCTCGTCGCGCGCCTTGCAGCGACGGAGCAGCTTGTAGAGCACGCGGCACGCCTCGTCCTGGAGCGGGTTCCCGATCCAGGCGGAGGCGTCACGCCCTTCGTCGGCCCAGCTCGTCCACTCGAACACGTCGACGACGTCCGCAGGCTCGTGCCGCCCCATGACCTCCCGCGGCAGGGCGAAGTCGGCGCCGGCCTCGAGCACGGCGGCGGGCAGACCCTCGAGGAACGTGAAGATGCCCGTCTCCTCGCGGAGGTGCTCCCCGAAGGTCTCGAAGTCCATGAAGAGTCCGGCCACGTCCCCGCCCCGGGCCGCGATCCACCCCGCGAGCTTCTCGGCCGTCAGCGGGTGCTCGCTCCAGCCGGTCTCGGTGAAGCGGAAGGCGATGTCGTCGCTCAGCCGCTCGCTCTTCGGCAGGAGCCGCGTCCCACCCACGCCGCGGTACACGTGAGCTGGCGAGCGCCCCCCGGTGACCGCCTCGGCCACGATCATCCCACGGTAGCGCCCGGCGACGCGGGCCTCGAGGGCGTTGGAGTAGAGGAGCTCCGTGTTGCGGAAGACCTCTGGCGTCATGCCGAAGGTCGCCTCGACGCGCTCCCGATGAAGCGCGATCTGCGCGTTGAGCTCGGCGTGGTCGAAGAGCGCCGCGAGCGAGTGGTGCGAGGTCTCGGCGAGGATCTCGACGCAGCCGGTGGCGACGAGCTTCTGGAAGGCGTCGAGGGCGCGCGGGGCGTACGCCTCGAGCTGGGCGAGCGCCGAGCCGCTGAAGGAGAGGGCGCAGCGAAAGGCCCCCTCGTGCTTCAGCACGAGCCGCGTCAGCGTGCGTGCCATGGGCTCATAGGAGAGCGCGGCGATGCGCTGCAGGATGGCCTTGTTGGACTCCTCGTCGAAGTAGCCGTGACCTCGACCGATGTCGAAGGCGCCGAAGCGCCGAAGGCGCCAGGGCTGGTGGATCTGGAGGTAGAGGCAGACCGAGGGCACGGGAGCTCGCTTGCTGGGCGGCGGGTCGAAGGGGAGCGGCGGTGAGCGTCAGGCGGGCAGCGGGAATCAGGCCGGCGGCGGGCTCAGATCGAGCATCCGCCGGTAGAGCTTCTCGGTCTGGTGGGCGACGTCGGCCCAGGTGAGGCGCCGAACCTCGTGCTCGGCACGCCGGCTGATCTCCGCGCGGAGGCGCGGGTAGGAGACGGCCTCCAGGATGCGCTCGGCCATGGCCTCGACGTCCCAGAAGTCGACCTTGAGCACGTGGCGGAGGATCTCGCTCGCGCCCGTCTGCCGCGAGAGGATCACCGGCACCCCGCTCTGCATGGCCTCGAGGGGCACGATGCCGAAGGGCTCGCTCACCGAGGGCACGACGAAGACGTCGGCGTGCTCGTAGAGGTCGTAGATCTTGTCGCGGCCGACGAAGCCGGCGAAGACCACGCGGTCCCCGATGCCGAGCTCGGCCACGAGCTCCGTGAGCTTCGGGAGCATGTCCCCGGTGCCCGCGATGACGAAGGTGACGTCGTCGCGTACCTCGAGGACCCGCGCCGCCGCCCGCACGAAGTAGTCCGGCCCCTTCTGCAAGGTGAGCCGACCGAGGAAGAGCACCGTCGGCGTGCGCTTCGCGATGCGTCGCGGCTTCCGCTTCGCGCCTTCGGCGGCGTTGTAGACGGCCTCGCTGCGGCCCGGGTCGGCGAAGTAGCGCTCGACGCAATCGCGCTTCACGCGCTGGCTCACCGCGATGACCTTGTCGGCGCCGTGCAGGCCCGCGTGCTCCACGTCCCACACCCGCGGATCCGCACCCTGGCCGCCGGTCTTGTCGTACTCGGTGATGTGCACGTGCACCGCGAGGGGCTTGCCCGTGGCCTCGCGCAGGGCGAGCCCGGCCGGGAAACACGTCCAATCGTGCGCGTGGATGAGGTCGAAATGAAGGCCCTCCTCGCGGACGAGCTCGACGACGCGCCCGGCGAAGCGGTGAATCTCCTCGAGCAGGTTCGGCCCGTAGAGCGGACCGGACGTGGGCGGTGGCTCCGAGGAGCCCGGCTGCCCGGGCACGCCGACGACGCGCCGGCGCCGACGTGCGGCCTCGACGCCCAGATGGAGGTCCCCCGCCAGCTGCCGCCAGCGTGTCTCGTACTCGGCCGGTCCCTCGTAGGGGCCGAGGAGCGAGGGGACCTCCCAGGTCTCGAGGATCGCGCCGCCCGGGGTCCGGCGAACGACCACCTTGCCGGGCTCTTCTTCCTCGATGACCTCCTCCCGGGAGGGCGTACCGGCCGAGGGCGGCACGGCGCGCCGTGCGGCGTCACCCACGAGGAGACGCATGTGCGGGGAGTGCGCACCTTCGGGCCCCTTGGGCATGATGAAGATGAGCTCCACGCCCCGCCCCGCGAGGGCGGCCGTGAGGTTCTGGGTGACCACGCCGACCCCTCCCGCGAAGAAGGGTGGCAGCTCCCAGCCCAGCATCAGGACTCTCACTCAGCGCTTGTACCCCAGGCGGACGCCCCTGGCTCGCGACATCGACGTTTCTGTCGAGGGGCCGACATGCGCCTTTTCATGTAGGCTGCCGCCCATGTTCCGGGGCATCGGACGCTCCACCGCTTTACTTTTCGGCTTTCTCTTCGTGGGCTCGGCGCTCGCCTGTGGACCCTCCACGGTCCCGTCGCCGGGCTCCGATGCGGGCGACATGGGCCCGGGCGACATGGGCCCGGGAGACCCGGTCCCGGACGCGGGCACGCTCGACCTCGACGTGGCTGACGCCGACGGGGGCGAGGACCTCGGGCCGGACGCGAGCGAGGACGCTGGCGCTCCCCTCCCCGAGCCCCGCTTCGTGGACGTGACCCGCGCGGTGGGCCTCGACCACGACCAGGACCCCAACTTCCCCGCGCTCTGCACCGACGCCTCGCCGGTCTGCGCCGAGGGCTGGCAGACGGGCGGTGCCGCGGCCGGCGACCTCGACGGCGACGGCTGGCCGGACCTCTACTTCGCCGTGATGGGGGGCCCCGACCGGGTCTACCTGAACGACGGGGACGGCACGTTCACCGACGTGAGCGAGGAGTGGGGCGTCGCGCGCCTCGAGAACGCGACGAGCGGCGTGGCCATGCACGACGTCGACCGCGACGGAGACCTCGACGTCTACGTGAGCGGCTACGGCCAGCGCCGCCACTATCTCTGGCTCAACACCGGCTCGGGGCTCGTCGAGCGCGGTCTCGCCTTGGGTGCCACGCCGCCGCAGGACCGCAACGTCCAGGGCCAGAGCATCGCCTTCGGCGACATCGACGCCGACGGCTGGGCGGACATCTATGTGGTCGAGTGGGCCTACGACCACCTCGCGGGCGTTCCGCGTTCGCGGACCATGCTGCTCCGCAACCGGCTTGGTGAAGAGGCGGGCGACTTCGACGAGATCACGGCCGCGGCGGGCGTGCTCGCCGACGGGTGGCCGACCCTCGACGGCCGCGAGGGCACCTTCGGGTTGACCCCGGCCTTCACGGACCTGGACGACGACGGCCGGCAAGACCTCTACGTGGCCGCGGACTTCGGCGCGAGCCGCATCTTCTGGAACGCCGGCGACGGTACCTTCGTGGACGGCACGGACGCGGCGGCCGTGAACCTCGCGACGAACGCCATGGGCCTCGCCATCGGCGACTTCGACGCGGACGGGCTCGTCGATCTCTTCGTGACGAGCATCTCCGACGCCGACGAGTCCAAGGCGCTCACGGACTGGGGGGGCAACCGCCTCTACCTCAACCAGGGCGATCGCACCTTCCAGGAAGACTCCTTCCGGCGCGGGGTCAGCTGGGGCGACTGGGGCTGGGGCACGGCGGCCGAAGACATGGACCACGACGGGGACCTCGACCTGCTTCAGACGGCGGGCTGGGTCTCCCGGAGCGACGGCCGCGAGTTCCTCTTCGAGAACGACGGCACGGGCTACTTCCGCGAGCGCGGCCGCGAGGTGGGCTTCGGCGCGCCGGGGAAGGTGGGCCAGGGCCGGGCGCTGGTCCTCGTCGACTACGACCGCGACGGCGACAGCGACGTCCTCGTGGTGCGCCACGACGACGCGCCGATCCTCTGGCGCAACGACCTGCCGCGCCGCACCCACTGGATGCGCCTTCGGGTCCTCGACGAGCGTGGCGCCGATGCGCTCGGGGCGCAGCTGACGATCACCCGCGACGGCGTGACGCAGCGCCGCGAGGTCCGCGCCGGCGGCACCTTCAACGGCAGCGACGAGCCGTGGATCGACGTCGGCTTCGGCCCCGTCGAGGCCGACGTGCCCTGCGAGGCCGAGGTGACCGTGCGCTGGCTCGGCGGCGGCGAGCAGAGCGCGACGCTGACCTGCGACGACTGGCACGTGCTCACCCGCGCGTCGCTCGGCTAGCCGCTCAGCGAGCGAGCCGCTTCGTCACCCGAAGCAGCTCACCCACGCTCCAGGCCTGGAACGGCGCGCCGCGCGGCGTGTGGGGCGCCTCCGCGTCGGCGAGCTCGCTGACGTGGCCGAGCCCCGCCGCGTCGAGATGCGCGTGCAGCGCCGGGAGGAAGCGCGCGCGCGCCGCCGCCCGCGAGGCCGCCGTGTCGCCATGCACGGCGAGCCACGCATCGACGAAGGGTCCGAGAAGCCACGGCCACACCGTCCCCTGGTGGTAGGCGCCGTCGCGCTCGACGACGCCGCCACCGTAGCGCGGCTGGTAGCCGTCCTCGCGCGCCGCGAGGGAGCGGGGGCCGAGCGGCGTCCAGAGCTCGGCTTCCACGCGCGCGAGCGCCTTCGCGGCGACGGTTGCCGGCACGAGCACCTCACGCAGCCCGCCGAGCGCGAAGAGCTGATTGGGACGAAGGCGCCCGTCGGCGCTCCCCGCGACGTCCTCGGGATCGACCACGTCCGCGAGCCCGCCCCCGCGGAGCGGAAAGCGCGCCGCGAGGGACGCTTCGGCGCGCTCACGGTAGAGCGCCCAGGAGGGATCGAAGCGCTCACCGACGCGCAGCGCATGGATCCAGAGCGCCTGGATCTCGATGGGCTTGCCGATGCGCGGCGTGACCACGTGATCGCCGACCTTCGCGTCCATCCAGGTGAGCTGAAGCCCGGGCGCGCCCGCGCGCAGGAGCCCGTCACCCTCGACCACGCTGCCGTGCCGCGTGCCGTCACGGTGGCCGGCGAGGATCGCGAGCACGGCGCCCCGCACGGCGCCCTCGAGCTCCGGATCGCGTTCGCCGACCGCCGCGAGCGCGTCGAGGGTCTCGCCGGCGACGAAGGCGTACCAGAGCGCTGCGTCGACGGAATGGTACTCGGGCGCCTCGCCATCGGGGAAGCGGTTGGGCAGCATGCCTCCCTCGACGTGGGCGGCCCAGGTGCGCACCACGTCGGCCGCGACGTCCAGACGACCGGTCGCCAGGCAGAGGCCGCGGAGCGCGATGAAGGTGTCCCGGCCCCAGTCGCCGAACCACGGATAGCCGGCGATGATCGTGCGCCCCGGGCCCCGGCGCACGAGATAGGCGTCGGCGGCGCGCATGAGCTGCGCCGTGCGGGCAGGAGCGTCCCGTGGCGCGAGGCGCGCGCGGCGCCGTCGTTCCGCTTCGGCGAGCGCGGCGAAGCGCGGGAGGGAGCCGTCGCCGGTCACGCCGAAGACCAGGCTCACGTCCTCGCCCGCGAGCTCGAAGACGCCGGGCGAAGCGAGGTCCGCGAGGTGGTCGAGGCCGCGGGCGCGCTCGGCCGTGAAGAGGGCCTGGCGGAGCACGACCGGGTCCTCGCGCCAGACCCAGCTCTGGGCGTGCGGGGACGCCCGGACGTCGAGGGGACCCGGCAGGCCCCAGGCGAGCTCACCGGCCGCGACGCGCAGGGGAAAGCGCGGCGTCTCGTCGTGGCGCTCGAGCGCGTGAAAGGGGCGGCCCGAGAGAAAGGGGCGCACGTGGAGCCGGAGCGCGCCTCGGCCCGCGAGGCGGCGCCAGCGAAGACCGACCTGCGCGGCGCCTTTGGGGACCACGAGCTCCTGGGCGAGGAGGGTCCCGTCGGGCAAGGCCCACTCCCAGCGTATCCAGGGCGCGTCGTGAAACGCGACCGGCTCCACGTCCGGATGCAGCACGTCGCCCTCCGGCGAGGGATAGCGGCGCGCGGTGAGCGGGAAGCGCCCCGCCGCCGTCTCGGCGACGACCTCGACATCTTCGAGGAGCACGCGGCGCTCGCCCGGCGGTGACGCCGCGGCGACCAAGAGCGCGTGGTAGCGCCGGGTCCGGCGCCCGCTCGCCGTGCCCATGGCGAAGCCGCCGAGGCCGTCCGCCTCGAGCCACTCCTTTTCGTCGATGGGGTCGTGGCGCATGCGTCAGGACGCCACGGGCTCGTCCGCGGCGGGCGGCGCGAGGCTCTGGTAGCGACGCCGGAGCGTCCAGGCGACGCCGAGCCAGGCGAGCACCACGACGACGTTGACGGCCGCGAAGCCCTCGAGGCCCAGGCCGAGGAAGCCGGTCCCGACGAAGACGAGCACGGCGGCGATGACGTCGCCGAGCCTCACGAAGAAGGTGTCCACGGCCTGCTTGGCCGCGAACTTCTCGGCGCGCGAGGTCGGCAGCCAGAGCATGGCCTTGGCGGTGTTCATGACGGAGTAGTCGGTGCTGTTCTCGGCGGTCTTCAGCCAGCGGAAGAGCACGAAGGGGACCCCGACGGCGGCGAAGGCGTAGGTGCCGAGGGAGACGATGGGGAGCAGGAAGAGCACGCCGGCGATGCCGAAGTACTTCACGAGGCGGGAGGCCACGAAGGCCTGGAGCACGACGCCGGTCACGTTCACGACGGTGAAGAACTCGCCGTAGAAGGCGCCGATGAAGTCCCCCTTGTCCTGCGCGGTCCCCGCGGCGAGCGCCTCGTCGGCGGCCGCACCGACGAGCTCGGCGAGCACGTACTCCCCCAGCGTGTTCACGAGGTTCAGGAGGATGAGGAGGACCGCGATCAGCAGGATGTAGCGGTTCTTGAACACCAGATCGAAGCCGGCGCCCGCCTCGACCTGAGGCTCCTCCGCGTCATCGCCGGTGTCCCCGCCGAGGCGCGAGCGAGGTCGGCTCCGGTCCGACGCGCGGTAGAAGGCGAGCGTCGAGAGGAGGAGCGCGCCGCTCAGGAGCAGCATGTTGTAGGCGCCGAAGCCGCTCTTGAAGAGCGTGCGCGCCAGGAGGCTGCCGACGGCGGCGCCGGCCGTCGCGCCGAGGGCGACGATGGGGAAGATGCGCTCGCCGGTCGGCTTGTCGTAGACGTCGTTCGCGTAGGACCAGAACTGCGCGATGGTCGCCAGGCTGAAGATGCCGACCCAGACGTAGAAGATGAAGCCGAGCCCCGGCGTCCCGAGCTGCGCGAGCAGGTAGAAGAGCCCGATGTTGGCCGCGAAAAAAAGCGTGACGTAGCGGATGAGCCGGCTCGTCTCGACGGCGGAGACGAGGCGCGCGTAGGCCGGGACCGCGACCATCAGGACCAGGGCCTGCGCGCCCGCGGCGTAGGTCTTCAGCTGGCCACCGCTGAGCTCGCCGCCGCCCGAGGTCTGCACGAGCGGCTCTCGCACGGTCTTGATGACGTAGTAGCAGAGCATGATCACGAAGAGATTCGTGACCATGAGCAGGGCGAGCCGTCCCTCGCCGGCGTTCACGTCGCTGAAGAGGCGGAGGAAGCGGTCGAGGGGGCTCGCCTCGCGGGACTCTGCGGAGCCGTCGGTGTCGGTGGGGTCGTTCGCCATGAGAGCGGAGCTCGGGTGATGGGCCGCGCGGAAACGTCGCCGGGCGCTCCGTCCGAGGTCCCCCGAGGCAGGCGGACGTTACGCGCTCGCGGCGACCGTCGAAAGCGCCACGAGCCCCTCGTCGCCGGGCCCGCGCGCGGCGTCGCCAAGCCATTTGACAGCCCCGCCCGCCCGACATAAGTCATGCGCCCCTCGCCGGCGGAGCACGCTCCTCGCCGAGGGAATCGCCACCCTAGCTCAGTTGGTAGAGCAACGGTTTCGTAAACCGTAGGTCGTCGGTTCAAGTCCGATGGGTGGCTCCATCGTTTTCCGGGTGTGAGGCGGGTCCGGCGAGAACCGTCGGACACTCGCTACCGTTCCGAGAGGCCCCTCATGGGCACCACGATGGACCCTCAGCGAGCGCTCCTCGTGCGGGTGGCGTTCGACCACGGCGCTATGAGCCGCGCGGCTGTGGCCGAATGGGTCACGGCACGGGTGCTCGAGGCGGAAACGGTGGAAGGGCCGCTGCTCGACCTGAGCTCTCTTGCAGGCCTGTCCAACGAAGACGTCTCGGCGCTTCTACGGGCGCTGAGCCCCGGCGCCTCGGTGGTCGAGGAGGCGCGCATGACCGCGGCCGTTCTCGGACGTCTCGTCGAACGCGGACGGCTGGACATCGACGACGCGATCCACAGCCTCGCCTCCTGGTGCCGTGGGGTCGAGGGACTCGACGAGCGCCTTCAGGAGATCGATTGGATCGAAGAAGGGCTGTACCTGGCGCGCGAGCAGATCTTCGGCACCCGAGAGGAGGTGGAGCAGGCCTTTCGCGACCTCGCCGCCAGCTATCGCCATCTGGTGTCGACGTTGGGCTGACGGCCATCCCGCAACGCGGTCCACACGTGTAGGGTCCGGTCCATGACCGATGACGAGTTCTGGGCGATCATCGACGCGGCAAAGACGCATGGCCAGGGCCTCGACGACCCGTTCGAGGGCCGTGAGGAGGGCCTCCGGGAGCGGTTAGAGGCGCTTGAACCGGCGCGCGTGCTCGGCTTCGAGAAGGCGTTTCAGCGGGCGATGACTCGAGCCTACCGCTGGGACCTCTGGGGCGCCGCGTTCATCATCAATGGCGGATGCTCGGACGATGGCTTCACGGACTTTCGCCACTGGCTCATCTCGATGGGTCGGGAGCGCTTCGAGGGTGCCCTCGCAGATCCGCAATCCCTGATCGACGTGGAGTTCGGCCCGGGAAAGGAGCAGGACGCCAGCTTCGAGGGCTTCGGATACGTCGCGATGGACGTTTATGAGACGGCGACGGGAAACCCGGCGTTGGAGGACGTGCACGCAGAGCCTCCTCACGAGCCGGACGGAAAGCGGTGGAAGGAAGACGGGCTACGCGAGCTCCTTCCACGCCTTGCCGCTTCGAGCTTGTCTCAGCTCTAGCAGTCCCCGCTCGTTCGGTACGCGACGACGGACGCGCGGCAGCGAGCCGGAGCGTGAGCGTCTCGCGCGCCGTTCGGTACGGAACGACGGACTCGCCGCAGCGACCTTCTCGCTTCGCGTCCATGAACCCGCGGCCGAACGACTGTTCGGCCGCCAGCTGGTTGTGAGCGCGGCAGCGAAGTCGAAGGTTGGCCGTCGTGGACGGGCCGCCCTTCGCCCAGGGCACCGCGTGGTCGAGCTCGAGGCAGGCCGTCTCGGCGCATCGGCGCCCGTCGGGCGAGACGTAGGTGCAGCGGCCTTCGTCCCGAGCCCACACTTCGCGGACGACGGCGGCCGGGGCGCGGCGCGACGATGGGCCCGCGGCTTGTGGTGACGAAGGGGCTTCGCTTCGGCTCCCCTCGGATGTCGCCGTCGACGCGGCGCCCTTTGCGCACGGACTCTGCTTCTGCTTCTGCTTACGTTCCTTCCGCACCGCGCGTCGCTTCTCCGCGAGCGCGAGCCGAATGGCCTTCGCGATGAGCGGCCCGGGGTCGCGGTTGGGCTGCTCGTGCGCCGAGAGGTCCTGCA
>CALCTH010000727.1 GCA_937893795.1 uncultured Myxococcales bacterium
GGCGAGGCGAGAACGTGCGGCGAGGCGAGAACGTGCGGCGAGGCGAGAACGTGCGGCGAGGCGAGAACGTGCGCTGGACGAAGCGCTCACCTCGCGCTTCTGGGGGGCACGGTGGTCGCGCGCAAGAGCCGCCTCAGCGCGGGGGCTCGGCGACCGTCTCCATCGCGCGCGTCTCGGCCGCGTCGGGCTCGGCGATCGCCTCCATCGGCGGCGTCTCGCTCGCCGAGGGCTTGGCGGCGTCGTCGACCGTTGCCTCCGCGGCGGCCAGGGACGCCTCCGCGCTCTCGCCCACGCCGGCGGCGGGACGTGGTCGTGGGGATGAGACGCCACCGGCCGGCTTCGCCTCTCTGGCCGACGGCACGACGGTCTTCCCGTCGGCCTGCGACTCGATCTGGAGCGCGCCCGTGGCGCGAAAGGCGTAGCGCGCATGCTCGTTCTCGGCCTCGTCGTGCGTGAGCACGCCGAGCGCCGTGGCGCCCCGCTTTGCGTCGGGCTCGAAGAAATCGGCCCGGAGCATGTGCTGGCGGCGTCCCACGAGCGCGCCGACGGCGGCGCCGAAGAGCAGGCCCACGCTGAAGCCCGCCAGCGCGCCCACGAGGCCCGCCTCGATGGGCGACCCGCCGAGCTCGAGGCTCCCCGCGGTGAGCCCGAAGCCGACCAGCGCCGTGAGCGCCCCGGCCGGGAGCCCGTACTTCCACGCCGTCGCGGCCGACGTGGACGCCGCGTAGGCTGCCAGGCGAGGGCCTCCTTCGCCCTCCGGAGCGAGAAGGCTGATCTGCGCCTCTCCGATGCCGCGCGCGATCATCAGCTCACGGGCCTTCGCGGCGGCTTCGCGAGTCTTGTAGAGGCCGATGAGCTTCACGGCGCGCATCCTACCCGACGAAGCGCGCCCACCGGTTCACGCCGGCTAGACTCGCGCCATGGGCCAGAGACCCTTTCTCGTACTCCAAGTGCGTCCGGAGACGGAGGCCGCCGACGACGAGTACGATGCGATCCTCGCCAAGGGGAGGCTCGCGCCCGCGGAGGCGCGGCGCGTGCGCCTCGATCAGGAGGCGCTCCCCGCGGACCTCGATCCGGGCGCGTATGCGGGTATCATCGTGGGCGGCGGGCCCGGCTGCGTGAGCGATCCGCCGGACGCGAAGTCGCCGGTGGAGGCCCGTATGGAGGCCGCGGTGCTCTCGCTGCTGCCCCGCGTGACCGCACGCGACGTGCCCTTTCTGGGCTGCTGCTACGGCCTCGGCGCGCTCGTGCAGCACCTCGGCGGCGTCGTCGCCCAGAGCCGCTACGGAGAGCCGGTCGGTCCGGCGTCGTGCGCTATGACCGCGGACGGCCGCGAGGACGCGCTGCTCCGGGACCTGCCCGACCGCTTCGGCATCTTCGTGGGCCACAAGGAGGCGGTGCAGCGGCTCCCCGAAGGCTGTGCACACCTCCTCGAAGGTGACGCCTGCCCGGTGCAGATGGTGCGCTTCCGGAACAACGTCTACGCGACGCAGTTTCACCCCGAGGCGGACCCGGAGGTCTTCGCGCTTCGTATTCGCGTCTATCGCGACGCGGGCTATTTCGACCCGGAGGAGGCCGAAGCGCTCGAGGCCGCGTGCCGCGCCGCGGACGTCCACGTTCCAGAGCGGATCCTGGAGGCCTTCGTCACGCGCTATCGGCGCACATGATCCCGTCGCCGCGCTCGACGACCGTGCCGCGGCTCAACGCGAGGCTGCGTCGCGGCGGAGACCGTCCGGGAGCGTGCGCGGGAAGGAGAGCACGCGGAGCGTCTCGTGGAGCCGCTCGAGCGGAGCGAACCCCAGCCGCGAGAGGCGCACCAAGCCCGTCACGACGACCGGGACGGGAGCGAAGGTCGGCCGGGCCAGGAGACGAAGCGCCGGGCCCACGTGGGGAAGGGGGCGCCAGCCGCGGCGCGCGGCTGCGCTCTGCTCGAGCGTGCTGAGCACGGCGCAGGCGACCATCGCGTAGGCGAAGAGCGGGCCGAGCGGGCGTGCGAGCAGCGCGCTACCGACGAAGAGCAGCGTCGCCGCCGCCGTCGCGAGGGCGAGCGGCGCACGGAGGAAGCTGAAGTCCCAGCGCGTCAGCAGCGCCAGGCCCGCGAGGCTGGCGAAGACGCTGCCCGCCACGAAGCCCGGCGAAGGCAGCGCGCCAAGCGCCGCGGGCGTGGCCAGCTGGAGCAGCCCCAGAAAGAAGAGCGGGCCGTAGACGACGACCTCCGCCGTAGCGTGGAGGCGCTTCAGCCCCGTCCAGGCCGCGGCGCGGACGGAGCGGAGTGGCCGAGGGGCCGCGGATTCCGGCCGATGGGCCCCGGCGGACCCCAGAGCGCGCGGGTTCAGGTGAGCGCGGAACGACTCGAGCACTGCGGGACGGGAGGGTCGCCGCGGGCCGAGGTCAACCGAGCCGGTCGGAGGGCCGTTCAACCGTGGCGCTGCCGCCAGGCCTCCGACAGGCGCTCGAGCACGTCCCACTCCGCGTCGTCGAAGCCGTCGGAGCGCGCGAGATCGTAAAGGAGCTCGTAGATCAGCTCACGCGCGGGCCGGCGCGCGAGCGCGACGGCCGCCTCCTCCGCCAGGCGCGCGTTCGGATAGCGTTTCACGGCTTCGGCCGAGAGCGTCTTCCAGCGCGCTTCGGTGACCCCGGCCCGGTGCGGGATGGACGCGAGGGCCTCGAGCTCGCGGTCCGTGAGCCGCCCGTCGGCGGTGACGACGGCGCGCAGGAGCGCAGCGAGGATGCGAAGCTCTACGTCGTTCGGCGAGAAGGGGGTGACGTTGTCCATGGTGTCCCCATGACGGGGTAGAAGGAGGATTTCAACGCCCGCCTTCGCGGCCGGCGGAGAGCCGACTCGTCGCCGGTGTGCGTGCCGATGAGCGACGAACCGCGCGTTCTTCTTCGCGGCGGCCGCTCGTCTCGAGGGCGCGTTCCCGTCACAAAGACATCGCTGATTGGGCTCATCCTGGAGCGCAGCGGTCGTTCGATGCTCGCCGGAAACGGTCCGGATACCTGGGTATGGAACACCACCTGAGTGACCACCACGACGCGAGGCACGCGATGAGCGCCCCCCAGGAACGCCGAGAGCTGGAGCGCCGCTGCGAAGCGCGCATCGTCCAGCTCGTCGAGCTCTGGAGCCGGTACACGAACTCCGTCGCGGGCGATGGAGACACGCTGGCGTCGCTGCGGCAGGCGCTCCACGACGCCACGGCCGAGCTCGCGAGCCTCGAGCGCGCGCGGCGCGAGACGTCGCACGAGGGGCGAGGATCGATGGTACGGGCCATCGGCCCGCATCTCGTCGACACCGCCCGCACCGTCGGCGAGCACGGCTGAAGCGCTCCTGGCGGCGCGCCATCCACGTGCCGGGGAGATGCCGGCTCGGTAGCCATTCGTACCGGAGTCACCCGGCGGGGTTGTCCGCTTCCCCCGCGCCCGGCACCGTAGGCAGCCATGAGCACGCCTTCGAGCATCGGTCGACGTACGTTTCTGCGGATCACCGTCGCGACGCCGGCAGCGGGGAGCCTTCTCGCCGCCTGCGGCGACGAGGACGGGTCGGGGCCCGGGATTCCCAGCCTCCCCAACGACACCTTCCTCCACGGCGTCGCGAGCGGGGACCCCTTCGACACCTCGGTGATCCTCTGGACGCGTGTGAGCGGCCAGACCGGGCCCGTCGAGGTCGAGTGGGAGGTCGCCACGAGCTCCAACTTCTTCGGCGCCACCACCGGTACGGCGACCGTCGATGACTCGACGGACTACACGCTGAAGATCGAGGCCATGGGCCTCCGGCCCGGCAGTACCTATTACTACCGCTTCCGCGTCGGGGAGGACGAGTCGCCCATCGGCCGCACCAAGACGCTCGCGGCGGGCTCGCTCGACCGCATGCGCCTCGCCTTCGTGTCGTGCTCGAACTACCCGGCGGGCTACTTCCACGCCTACCGGGGCATCGCGCAGCGGGAAGACCTCGACGTGGTGCTTCACCTCGGCGACTACATCTACGAGTACGCGGACGGGACCTTCGGCACCGGTGAAGAGATCGACCGCGTGGTGGACGTGAACACCGAGACGGTCGCGCTCAGCGACTACCGAGCACGCTACGCCACCTATCGCTCGGACGCGGACCTTCAGGAGGCGCACCGGCAGCATCCCTTCATCACGGTCTGGGACGACCACGAGTCCACGAACGACTCCTGGGTCGGCGGCGCCGACAACCACCAGCCGGACACCGAAGGCGACTGGGAAGCGCGGAAGGCCGCGTCGATTCAGGCCTACTACGAGTGGATGCCCATCCGGGAACCCGCGAGCGGCGACCGCACGGAGATCTACCGGGGCTTCGCCTTCGGCGATCTCGTCGACCTCTCCATGCTCGAGACCCGCCTCGTCGGTCGCGACGCGCAGCCGACGACGGTCGAGGAGGCCGAGGACGAGGGCCGGCAGCTCCTTGGGCCCGTGCAGGAGACCTGGCTCTTCGACCGGCTCCGGGCGAGCACGGCCACCTGGCGCCTCATCGGTCAGCAGACGCAGCTCTCCGCCTTGGTCGTTCCGGGCGCCGACGCGCTCCTCTTCGACGCCTGGAACGGCTACCGCTCCCAGCGTGATCGTGTTCTCGCGACGCTCCGCGACGAGGGCATCGGCAACACCTGCGTGCTCACCGGCGACATCCACTCGAGCTGGGTCTCGGACCTCTTCGTGACCCTCGAGGACTACGACCCGGCCACGCAGGACGGCTCGGTCGCGGTCGAGTTCATCACTCCCTCGGTCACCTCCCAGGCCCTCGCGACCTCGGCCGAGCAGGTCGGCATCATGGTCGACGCGCTCACCCCGGTGGTGCAGCGGCTCAATCCGCAGATCCGCTACTTCGACCTCGAGCGCCACGGCTACGTGCTGCTCGACATCGATCGCGCCCGGGTGCAGGCCGAGTTCTACTACGTGGGGGACGGCGAGCGCATTCGAAGCCCGAGCTTCGAAGAGACCCCGGGCCCGGTGTGGTTCACCGTCGCCGGCAGCCAGTTCGTCACGGAGGGTACGAGCGCGAGCGAGCCCATCGCCAACGCGCCCGCGCTCGCGCCCTGAGCCGAGCACGCACGTCGCTCCACGCGAGCGCGGTCGCGGCGGTGGGGGGACAACCTGCTGGACCTCGCCCGCCCAGGCGCGCGTAGCATCGGCCTCATGAAGCCCGGGTCCGCGAGCCGCCGCGAGTACGTGGCGCGCATCAACCGCGTGATCGACCACATCGAGGCGCACCTCGCGGAGGAGCTACCCCTCGAGCGCCTCGCGAAGGTCGCGTGCTTCTCGCCCTACCACTTCCACCGCATCTTCACCGCGATGATGGGTGAAAGCCTCCACCGCTTCATCCGGCGCCTCCGCCTCGAACGGGCCGCGACGCAGCTCGTGGCAAACCCGCGGACGACCGTTCACGAGGTGGCGGCGAAGAGCGGCTTCAGCAGCCCCGCGACCTTCGCGCGGGCTTTCAAGGACGCCTTCGGCGTCAGCGCCAGCGCGTGGCGCCGCGCGCAGGAACGCGAAAGGGCGCAGCTGCGCAAGAACGGCCAAGCGAAGCGCAAGGACGGAGAAGGCGCCGGGGCGTGGAAGGCGCAGGGTGAGACCGAAGCCGAAAGGAGGCTCACCATGACCCTCAAGCCCACGTCCAGCGTTCCCCTCGACATCCGCGTCGAGAACCTCGCCGAGCGGCCCCTCGCCTACCTCCGCCACATCGGCCCCTACCAGGGCGACGGTGAGCTCTTCGCGACGCTCTTCGGGCGCCTCGCCCAATGGGCCGGGCCGCGCGGGCTCCTCGGCGGCGCGCCCGAGTTCGTCAGCGTGTACCACGACAACCCCGAGGTCACGGACCCCGCCAACTACCGCGTGACCATCGGCCTGATCGTGCCGGAAGGCACGCCCGTCGAGGACGAGGTCGGGTCCATGGCCTTGCCCGCCGGTCCTCACGCCGTGGCCCACTGCGAGCTCGACGTCGACCAGTACAAAGAAGCCTGGGAGGCCTTCGGGGCGTGGTTCCCGGAGAGCGGCTATCAGCCGGCCGACGGCCTCGCCTTCGAACGCTACCTCAACGATCCGAAGCAGCACCCCGAGGGCAAGCACGTCGTCGAGCTCTGCATGCCCGTGCAGCCGCTCTAGGAGGCGCTCTGCAGCGCGGTGGCGACCGACCCGACGCGCGGGCGCACTCGCGGGACGGCAGCGACGGCTCGCATCGAATGGCGGGCCCATCCCGGGCGCACTGGCCACGGACCACCCCGCCCGCTACACACCGCTCTCATGCCGGCCCCGCACGAGAACCGCCGGACCTTCGCGATCATCAGTCACCCCGACGCCGGGAAGACGACGCTGACCGAGAAGCTCCTCCTCTACGGAGGCGCCATCCACATGGCCGGCGCCGTGAAGTCGCGGAAGTCGAAGCGCTCCGCCACCTCGGACTGGATGGAGCTCGAGAAGCAGCGTGGCATCTCGGTGACCAGCTCCGTGCTCCAGTTCACCTACGACGGGTACCGCTGGAACCTGCTCGACACGCCGGGGCACAACGACTTCAGCGAGGACACCTACCGGACGCTGACGGCCGCCGACTGCGCCATCATGATCCTCGACGCCGCGAAGGGCGTGGAGCCCCAGACACGGAAGCTCTTCCACGTCTGCCGCATGCGCGGCATCCCCATCGTCACCTTCATCAACAAGCTCGACCGCCCGGCGCGCGACCCCTTCGACCTCACCGCGCAGGTCGAAGAGGTGCTCGGCATCCAGAGCTACCCCATCACGTGGCCCATCGGCTCCGGCGACCTCTTCCAGGGCGTATACGACCGGAACCAGCAGAAGGTGCTCCGCTTCCACAAGGGCGACCCCGGCAACCAGAAGAAGGTCGAGGTCGACGTGAGCGGCCTGGACGACCCGGCCCTCGACGAGCTCCTCGGCGCGGAAGCGGCAGGAGAGCTTCGCGAACAGGTCGAGCTCCTCGAAGGAGCGGGCGAGGAGTGGGACGACGCGCGCTTCCTCGCGGGTGACCTGACGCCCGTCTTCTTCGGCAGCGCCCTCACGAGCTTTGGCGTCGAGCCCTTCCTGCAGCGCTTCGAGACGCTCTGCCCGCCGCCCGGCGACCGGAAGGACGCCGACGGTGGGGCCGTGACGCCCACGGACGACCGCTTCAGCGCCTTCGTCTTCAAGGTCCAGGCGAACATGGACCCCTCGCACCGGGACCGCATCGCCTTCGCGCGCATCTGCTCCGGCAAGTTCGAGGGTGGCATGCGCGTGCATCACTTCCGCCTCGGCAAGGAGATCCGCCTGAACCGCGCGGAGCAGTTCTTCGCCCAGGAGCGTGAGACCGTCATGGAGGCCTTCCCCGGCGACATCGTTGGCCTCTACGACCCCGGCGTCTTCCGCATCGGCGACACGATCTCGACGGGCGGGCCCATGAGCTTCGACGCCGTGCCCCGCTTCAGCCCCGAGCACTTCGGTCGCCTCGTGCTCCTCGACCCGCTCAAGCGCAAGCAGCTCCAGAAGGGCATCCACCAGCTCGCCGAGGAGGGCACGGTGCAGCTCTTCACCGAGCCCGGGCGCGAGAAGGACCCGATCTGCGGCGTGGTCGGGCGTCTACAGTTCGACGTGCTCACCTTTCGCGTCGAGAAGGAGTACGGCGCCAAGATCCGCTTCGACCCCATGCCCTACGCCCACGCGCGCTGGCTCGAGGGACCGGAGACTGCGGAGCAAGCGCTCGCCATGCGCATCCCGATGGTCGTGCACGACGTGGATGGGAACCTCGTGGCGCTCTTCCAGAACGACTGGGAGCTCGAGCGCTCCATCCGTGACAACGCCGAGTGGACGTTCCACGAAACGGCGCCCATCCGCGCCGGCGCCTAGGAATGAATGACCGTGGCTGCCGGCCGTCGGAGCCACGGGAGAGGACGAGAGCCCATGATTCGAAGCATCGCCGCCGCCGCCATGACCCTCTCGCTCGCCACGGCGGCGAGCACGGCCTCGGCGCAGGCCCGGGAGCTGCCCATCGAGCGGGCGCGGACGCAGTTCCGCTCGGAAGCGCAGCTCGAGACCATCAACGGGGTGAGCCGCCAGGCGTCCGGCAGCGTCAGCTTCGATCCGGCGAACGTCGGCGCGACGCGCGGCCGCATCGTGGTGCCGGTGCGGTCGCTCCAGACCGGCATCGAGGAGCGTGACGAGCACCTGGTGGGGCCAGACTGGCTCGACGCCGCGAACCACCCGGAGATCGTCTTCGAGATCACCAGCGTCCGAGGCGCCGGCACCCTCGAGGCCGGCCAGGACGCCGATCTGCGCGTCCAGGGCAACCTCACGCTGCACGGCGTCACGCGCCCGGTCACGGCTCGCGTGCGCGTCCGCTGGGACGGCGAGGGCAGTCTGCGCGGTCGGGCTCAGTTCCGCGTCGCCCTCGACGACCATGGCGTGGAGGTGCCCTCCGTGGTGCGCCTGAAGGTGAGCAACGAGATCACCATTCGCATGGATTTCGCCGCCGGGGGCTGACGCCGTCGGCCCGCCGCGAAACGCCTTCACGATCACCCGCTCCGGCCGTTTCCTCGGGGAATGGCTCGGTCTGCCGACGTCGCGATCCCCCTGAGCCCAGGGGAGGCTTCCGGGGTCCTCGCCTCGCCCGTGGAGGGCGCCGAGGTGCTCGTGGTAGACGACGACGCCACCAACCGGGGATTGCTGGACCGCACGCTGCGCGTGGCAGGCTACGCCGTCCGCTGCGTGCCCGACGGCCCGTCCGCCCTCGCGGCCGTCGGGGAGCGCGTCCCGTCCCTCGTCGTGCTCGACTACATGATGCCGGGCATGGACGGTCCCGAGGTGCTCGCGCGCCTCCGCGCGACGCACCCCGCGCTTCCCGTGATCATTCTCACGGCTAGCGACTCGCCGGAGCACGTGGACGCGGCGTTCGCTGCGGGCGCCGATGACTATCTCAACCGGCCCGTGAACCCGCGTATCCTGACGCACCGCGTGGCGAGCCACCTCCGCTTCGACCGCACCCGGCGGGAGGCCCGTGAGGCCCAGGCGAACGGGGAGGCCATCGACAAGGCGCTCGAGGAGGCCTCGGCCGTGCAGCGCCAGCAGCTCCCGGCCGTGCCCCAGCATTGGGCCCACTGGCAGGCGAGCGGCGGCGTGATGGCCGGCGACCGCATCGGCGGCGACGTGTTCAGCCTGAGCACCGGCTCCTTCGGCCTCCCCATCGCGATGCTCGTCGACGTCGCGGGTCATGGGATGGCGGCGGCCATCGTGGCCTCGCGTGTGCAGAGCGAGCTCAAGGCGCTCCTCGAGCGCCACTCGCCCGCCGACGCCCTCGCCGCGCTCGACGAGGCGCTCGGGACGGCGGGCCGCTACGCCTGCGTCGCCGCCCTTCGGCTGCACACGGGGAGCGCCGAGATCGTCAACGCGGGACTTCCGCCCATCGCCCTCGTGCGCGGGGGCGACGTGATCGCGTCGGTATCCGGCTCCGGGTATCCGCCCGGGCTCGGCGGGGACGCGCGCTACCGCGCCACGGTGCTTCCCGTGAAGCCCGGCGATCGCATCGTGGTGCTGAGCGACGGGCTCACGGAGCCCTTCGGACACGCGGACGCCATCGAGAACCCGCTCGCCCGCCTCGCCCTCTTCGAGGAGGGCCCGTGCGCCGTGCTCGGTGCATCGGATTGGGAGAAGCGCCTCGGTGAGGCGCTCGGTGACGTGCCCGCGAAGCTCCGCGATGACGCGACGGTCCTGGTGCTCGAGCGCGATGGCTGAGGCGGGCGAACGGCCGACGCGGCGGGAAGAGCGAGTGCTGCGCGGTACCGTCGCGGAGATTCGGCCCACCATCGCCTGGGTTCTCGGCCAGCTTCCCCCCTGCGACGCACCGATGCTCGACGTCGGTCTCACGGAGGCGCTCACGAACGCCGTGGCGCACGGGGTGAACGGCCTCGACGGATCGGAGCGCGACGCCGACTATCGGGGGTGGCTGGATCGCCTCGCCGAGGCGCCGGGTCGCGACGCCGGGCTGCGGGTGACGCTCACGCTCGAGGCGTCGGCGCTCGAGGTCCGTCTGCGATGGAAGGGCACTCCCTACGCGCCTCCCTCCCTCATGCCCGCGGGGCCCGAAGCCGTGCGCGGCCGCGGGAGCACGCTGATCGCGTCTGCCTTCGAAGAGGTCGAGGTGGACGGCGACGGGCTCGGCCTCCGCCTGCGAACGCCCGTGGGGCAGTGAGGCTAGGCCGCGAGTCCGATGCGCTCGAGGAGCGCGTCCAGGCTCGGGCCGCGACCCATGAAGCGCTCGAAGAGCGCGGCCGGATCGTCGCTGTCGCCGCGGGCGAGGATCGCCGCTCGGAAGTCCCGGCCCACCTCGGCAGAGACCACCCCGGACTCGCGGAAGCGCGTGAAGGCGTCGGCGTCGAGGACCTCCGCCCATTTGTAGCTGTAGTAGCCCGCGGCGTAGCCCGTCGGTGACGCGAAGAGGTGCGTGAAGGCGCAGAGCATCGCGTAGTCCTCGGGGAGCTGCGCGGGGGCATGGGCTGCGAGCACCGCGTTGCCGAAGCTGCGGATCGACTCCCGGGTGGCGCCCGCGGCGTCGAGCTCGCGATGGAGCGCGAGGTCCACCGCGGCGAAGCCCAGCTGGCGCATCTGGCCGCTCGCCGCCCGGTAGGTGCGCGCGCCCACGAGCTTGTCGAAGAGCGCGTCCGGGATGGGCGCTTCGGTCCCGTGGTGCCGGGCGAAGAGGTCGAGGCTCCGCCGCTCCCAGCAGAAGTTCTCCATGATCTGCGAGGGCAGCTCCACGAAGTCCCACGCCACGTTGGTGCCGCCGAGGCTCCGCACCGGGACCTCGCTGAAGGCGTGGTGGAGGAGGTGGCCGAACTCGTGGAAGAGCGTCTCCACCTCGGCATGCGTGAGCAGCGCGGGCGCGTCGCCGAGCGGTGGCGTCACGTTGGCGCAAAAGAGGCCTAGGTGCGGGCCGATGCCGTTCGGCGCGGCGCCGGCGTCTTCGCCCACGCCGCTCCGAAGCGGGTTCATCCAGGCGCCGCCGCGCTTGTCGTCGCGAGGAAAGAGGTCGACGTAGAAGGCCGCGACGAGGCGCTCACCCTCGTGAATGCCGTAGCAGCGCACGCTCGGGTGCCAGACGGCTGCGTCCCGTTCCGCGATGCGCACGCCATAGAGCGACTCGACCAGCGCGAAGAGCCCCGCGAGCACGCGGTCGACCGCGAAGTAGGGGCGCAGCGCTTCGTCGTCGAAGGCGAAGCGCGCCTTTCGGAGCTTCTCCGCGAAGTAGGCGACGTCCCAGGGCGCGAGCTCCGGCGCGTCGGGCCCCTCGAGCTCCCGGCGGAAGGCGAGGAGCTCGGCCGTCTCGGCGTCGGCGGCCGGGGACGTCCGGGCGCGCAGGTCCTCGACGAAGGCGGCGGCGGCCGCTCCCGATCGCGCCATGCGGTCCTCGAGGACGAAGTCGGCGAAGTCCTCGTGTCCGAGGAGGCTCGCCTTCTCCGCCCGAAGCGCGAGGATCTCGCCGATGAGGCTCCAGTTCTCCTTGCTGCCGGCCGCGGCCCGACCGTTGAACGCACGCCACGTCCGCTCGCGGAGCGCGCCATCGTCGAGGTGACGCATCACGGCGAGGTAGCTCGGGGCCTGCAGCGTGAAGCGCCAGCCCTCCTGGCCCCGGCTCGCGGCGTCCTGGCGCGCCGCCTCGCGCGCCGAGGCCGGAAGTCCGGCGAGCGTGGCTTCCTCATCCACGAGGAGCTCCCACGCGTTGGTGGCGTCGAGGACGTTCTGACCGAAGCGCGTGGAGACCTTGGTGAGCGCGACGTCGACCTCGCGGAGCCGCGCCTTGTCGGCCTCGCCGAGGGCCGCGCCGTGTCGCTCGAACTCCTCCAGGGTCTTCCGAAGGAGCCGATCGTAGGGCGCCTCGAGCGCCGCAGCCTCGTCCGTGGTGGCGAAGTCTCGAAGGGCTCCATAAAGCGCGGCGTCGAGGGGTATGGAGGCGAGGAAGGCCGCCGCCGTGGGGCGGGCGCGGTTCCAGGCTTCGCGGAGCTCGGGCGTCGTGCGCACGGCCTCGAGATGACCCACGACCGTGAGCGCCACGCCGAGCTTGGCCGGCGCTTCCTCGAGGGCTCCCAGCGTGCCGGCGTAGGTGCGTGGCGTGTCGGGAGCGCCGATGGCCGCGATGGCGGCCTCGGCCTCCGCCACCAGGGCGTCGATGCCCGGCTCCACGTCGGCGGCGGTGATGTCGTTCCAGGCGAGGTCAAAGCCAAGTGCAAGGAGTGGATTGCCCATCCCGTCGGGTCTAGCGCGGCCTCCGGTCGGGCCAAGGCGCCTGGCGCGCCGGGGCGCTTCGGGCGTTCGGACCTCTGCGCCGAAAGCGCAATGAGACTGCCACTTTCGTCCCCGAGTGGATACGTGACTTTTCTCGCGTCCCTCAGGGCCCGGAGCGGAGGATCTGGATGTCGTTGAGGCTCACGCGCGGCGGGTCGTCGTCCGTGACGGTCAGGGTGAAGGTGCCCAGGCGATACCCCTCGGCCAGCGCGGCGCCGGGATAGCGGCCCGCTGGAACGCCTTGGAGCACGTAGCGCCCCGAGGCGTCCGTGCGCGCGATGCCCACCACACGCGCGTCCAGCTGAGCGTCGGTCAGCTGGCCGCCGAAGTACGCGCGGAGGAGCGAGGGGAGATCCACGTCCGGCCGGCCGACGACGACCCAGGCGGCCGGGATGCGCCGCCCCGTCGCCCCGTCGGCG
>CALCTH010000728.1 GCA_937893795.1 uncultured Myxococcales bacterium
AGCCGATGATCGCGATCTGCTCGGGCGCCACGCCGGGGGACCGCCTCAGGTACTCGTAGGCCGCCGTCATGGCCTCGCGCGTGCCCACCGGGTCCGCGCGAACCTCCATGGCGAATCGATTCGCCTCCTCGACGTCCGCCGGCCGGCGCCCTCGGCCGTAGAAGTCGGCGACCAGGACCGCGTAGCCGGCGGTGGCGAGCCGGCGCGCGACCTGCCGCGGGTACTCGCCGACGCCGAGGAAGTCGTGCGCGATGATCACGCCCGGGCGGTTCTCATGGCCCGCCTCCCCCGGACGCACGAGGATGCCCTCGAGCTCGCGAGAGCCCGCCGCGTAGACCGCTGGCTCCTCCCACAGCGCCGGCTCCGCCCGCTCCGCGCCGTGCGATGGCTCCCCCTCCGCGGCGCGGTCGGCGTCCGGTAGCGATGCCGCGCCGCAGGCCTGGCTCAGCAGTGCTCCGGCCCACAGCAGGAGCCAGGCACGAGCGTTCGATGTCTTCATGGCGTCGAGTCCCTTCGTTGCGTCGTTCACAAGAGTCACCGTACGAACGAGCTCTCGGCCCCGGTAGAGACCCCCAGCGCAGGTCATTTTTGTTCTGAGGTTACGAATCGACCATGCTGTCGCCGATGGCGTTTCTCGACCGCATCGCGATGTATCGGCGCATCGTCGACGCCGGCAGCATCACCCGCGCCGCGCAGTCCCTCGGCGTCTCCCCGCCCGCCGTGAGCCGCGCGCTGTCGCGCCTGGAGCAGGAGCTCGGGGCGGAGCTCATCGCGCGGAACACCCGACGCATGCGGGTGACCGAGGCGGGACACCGCTTCTACGAGCATTGCCTGCGCATCGAGCGCGAGGTGGCGCGAGCGAAGGACGCGGTGAAGAGCGAGAGCGTCGTCGGCCGGCTCTCCGTATCGACGCCGGTGTCGCTGGGGCTCGCTCGGATCTCGCCGCTGATGCCGTCGCTGATCTCCGCCCACCCGGGGCTCCACATCGACCTCGGCCTCGAGGACCGCCGTGTGGACCTGGTGGCCGAAGGGGTGGACGTGGCGATTCGGGCCGGCGCCAGTCCCCGAAGCAGCGCCTCGCTGATCAGCCGGCGGCTCTATCGCGCCGAGCGACTCGTCGTCGCGGCGCCGGCGTACGTGCATCGCCGCGGTGCGCCGCGCTCGCCGGCGGACCTGAGCCGTCACGAAGCGCTGCTCCTGACGAGCGGGAGCTCTCGCTGGCAGTTCCGGCGAGGGCGCACGTCCTACGCGGTCGACGTGAAGGGCTCGTTCACCTGCACCGCGCTCTTGCCTCTGCGCGACGCCGCGATTCGAGCTGCCGGCGTGGCGCTCTTGCCCGACTGGATGGTCCGCGACGCGCTCTCCACGGCGGAGCTCGTGCGCCTGCTGGGCGACTACCAGGCCCCGACCATCGATGTCTTCGCGCTCTATCGGGTCGAGCTTCGCGGCGACCGCCGTGTGCGGGCGCTCCTCCAGCACCTCGGCGACGCCTTCGCCGCCGCCGGCTGACCAGCCTCCTTCCGGGGTGCTGCCTCTGCTGGGCTCCTCACAGACTCCGGAGCGCCTGCTCCGTCATCGCCTGGGCGAAGGCGTCGCGTTTGGGGTGGTCGGGGGCCCAGCCGGCGAGGAAGCGTTCGAAGTCGGCGAAGGCGACGGGGAGGAGCGGGCGCCACGACGCTTCCACGGCGGCGGGGTCGTACTCGGTGGCGGCCAGCGCGTCGCGGAGGTGCCCGAAGTAGCCGTCGAGGTAGCGCGCGGCGTGGCGCTCGAGGGTCGCGGCGTCGAGGCAGCTGAAGAGATAGGCGACGTCCTTCATGCCGCAGCCGCCCCCCACGTACTGGAAGTCGACGGCGGCGACACCCGCGGCGCCGAAGCAGAAGTTCGCCAGCTTCGCGTCCCCGTGCACGAGGGTGCGGAAGCGACTCTCCGCGAGCACCCGGTCGAGCGCGGCGGCCGCGTCGCGGAGCGGCCCCGCCTCCATGGTGGCGAGCTCGTCTGGGCGCGTCGCGAGATGCCAGTAGGTCCCCTCGGGCCAGAGGCCTTCGGGCGCGGCGCCCATGAACGTGGCGTGGAAGGCGGCCAGCCACGCGAGGCATCCGTCGACGTCGACGTCGGCGTGCGACGGGGCGCGGCGCCGTTCCGGGAACCCGGCCGCGTCGAGGTCCTCGAGGACGAAGCGCCACGCCCCGGGCGCCTCCTCCACGCCGTACGCCTTCGGCACGCGCGCCCCGCTTCGCGCGGCGAAGCTCCGGTAGAAGGCGGCCTCGACGGCGTAGGAGCGGAGCTTCCGCGCGTGCGAGCGCTCCGAGGCCCAGCCGCGCGGATGGGCGCGGCTCGCCGGCGGCGTCACCGACTTGAGAACCACCGTGGGCGCGGGGCCGCCCTCGAGGTGGACGCGCACGATCTCGCCGTAGCCGCTCCACAGGGACGCGAGCCGCGCGCCCCGCCGCGCGCGTCGAGCGCCCGTGACCTCCGCGATCCACGACTCCACGCGCGCAGCCTAGCCCTGCCTGAGCCGAAACGCGCCGAGCTCCGCACCAGGGTTCGTGCACGACTCACTCCACCGCTCGCGCCGTCCGGTCCCGGCGCTCGCCCTGGCCGTCGCCGGGCTCCTCGCGTGCTCCCGCGGCAGCGCTCCCCTGGATGCCGACACGCCGCGCGACGGGGGCGTCCCGCCCGACGCTGCGCCTACGGAGGACGGCGGACCTCCCGGCGCCTGCGCCGAGGGCGCCGTCCGGGACACCCCGCGCACCTGCGGTCCCGACGCCACGGGCACCGTGCTCGAGGTCTGCGCCGCCGGCACCTGGACGGGCCCCGAGCTCTGTCGCCTCGAGCAGGGATCGGTGGGCGGCGGCGGGCCCGCGGAACCGGTGAGCTGGGACTTCCAGGAGGGCCCCGTCGACGGCTACAGCTACTACCTGCGCGCCTTCGACTTCGTCTGGGACCAGCCGGTGGCCGAGCTGGGCTGGGGCCAGTGGACGAAGCCCAGCGATCCCCTCGGCGGCATGCCCGTCTGCGGCGACCACCCGCACACCTACACCTGCGAGGGCTTCGACGAGAGCGACCCGGCGCTCGCCGGCTGCGGCGCCACGGACGCGGCGACGCTCGCGACCTGCTCCCTCGGCTGCTGCGGTGAGGAGGAGCGCTGCGGCATCCGCGGCACCATCGAAGGCGGGATGGGCTACTGGATGTACACGCTCGAGACGCCGCACGTGAAGTGGAACATGCCGGCCTCGACCATGAACTACTACGAGAGCTTCGGCGGGACCTACCTGCACGACCGCCCGCAGCCCTGCACCAACCTCGGCGGCGCGGTCCGCGTAGCGAACCGGCTACTGCTCCCGAACGACTTTCTCCACTTCGAGCCGGGCCCTGGCGGGCGCGTCGACGGCTTCGCCGGCTACATGCTCGCGCGGACGCCCATCGGGAAGCGGAGCCCCAGCGACGACACGAACGCCTGGACCATTCTCGTCGACACGGCGAACTACTCGGGCCCCGTGATGTACATCTCCCACTGGTTCTGGGAGCGCCGGCAGGGCTGGCATCCGGAGAGCGTCACGTGGAGCAGCCGGCGCGCGTCCATCGGCAGCGTGACGCAGGGCTTCGAGGGCGGCGTGGGGTCCTTCGAGGTCGTCGACGCCTCGGGCGTCCGGTGGATCCGCACCGGCCAGTGGGCGCTCCCCGCGGACCGAGGGGCGGCGCGACAGAGCACGCTCTACGTGGGCCACTCCAAGTACCCGGCCGCGTGGGCCGACGCGGCGATGGAGCCCCTGCTCGCGGGCACCGGCTCGGCGTCGGAGCGGTCGCCGAGCGCCGTGCGGCGGAGCGCGAGCGCCGAGCGGATCCAGCCGGCGTGCGTCACCAACGTCGACGGCATCCTCGTGGGCAAGGACCTCGAGGACGGTCGCGAGTTCGAGCTCTTCGACCTCGGCGCGTCGAGCCCCGGTGGCGAGCCGAGCGCCACGGACGTCGCCCAGGGATGTCGGGCGACCCTGGACATCGACCCCGCGCGCCTCGACTGCGCGTCGTCCCCGGGCTGGTGCCTCGGGCCACGCTTCCTCCGCCTCGACCCCGACGGCGACGGCCTTCGCCCCGTGCCGGAAGCCGACGTGCCGGCGGCCGTGCGCAGCGCCCTCGCGGCACCCGCCTTCGAGCCCTCGCGGCAGAACGACGGGCGCTTCCTCGGGCCGCCCGCCGCTTCGGAGCGCGCCTGCTTCGAGCGTCCGGGCCCGGCCACCGCAGATTCGCGCATGTACTGCACGCGCACGGGCGACGGCGTGTGGATCGGGTTCCGCTGGTACCGCTTCGTCGACCAGCCCGAGCTCAACCAGGCCTTCGCGTCGCTGCCCGCCGCCGACCGGGAGGCCGCAAAGTGCTTCATGCAGGCGCGCATCGAACGGCTGCACGAGGCGCAGCAGAGCGCCGACGGACCGCGCTGGTTCGAGCCGCCGGGGGAGCTTCCGGGGCCGCTCGTGAACCTCGACCCCGCCCTCCTGGTCACGCCGCCGCCGGGTCTGGAGGTCGGCTACGTGCCCGTGCCCCTCCTCGAGCGCAAGCGGCAGCGGCCCGAGGCCTGCGAGGTCGTCGTCGGCCCGCAGGCAGACGAGCCCGACCCACTTCCCGCCGGCTACTACGAGGGCTTCGCTACGAACGGCTACGGCTACGACATCGAGACCTGCCTCCCGAGCGCGCAATCCGGCGGCCGGGAGTTCGACTACCTGGGCGTCGTGTACCCGTCGCCGGTGGCCGCAGGAGGGACGAGCGAGGCCTACGCCGTGCCTCGCCGAGAGGACGTGGCACGGACCCTCCCGGCGTCGCCCTCGGCCTGCGGGCTGGCGTCGGACCCCTGATCGCCGGCGAAGAAGGCGACGAGGTGGTCGCGAAAGGCCGTGACCTGCGGCGCGAGATACGCGGGGCGCTGCTGCAGCACGTAGAGCGACGAGCCCTCCCGGCGGACCCGCGGGAGCACGTGCACCAGGCGGCCCGCGTCGCGCGCTTCCCGCGTCGCGTCCGTGGGCAGGAGCGCGAGCCCGGCGCCTTGCTCGCAGAGGGCCCGGAGCACGCGGAGGTCGTCCGCTCGAAGCGCGACCGCCGCGGCCGGCGGCAGCGCCGCCTCGTCGCCGGCGCGCCAGCCGAAGTCCCGTCCGCCCAAGACGAAGACGAGGCACCGGTGCTGCGCCAGCTCGGCCACGCTGGCCGGCGTGCCGTGCGCCTCGAGGTAGGCCGGGCTCGCCACGAGCGTGAAGGGGGACGCGTGCAGCAAGCGCATCGCCATGGCCGAGTCCGGCTGGCGCCCGCCGCGAATCGCGAGGTCGTGTCCCGTGGCGAGCAAGCTCCCCTCCGCGCGGGTGAGCGAGACCTCGACGCGCACCCCGGGATGGCGCTGCGTGAAGGTGGCCACGGCCTGCGGGAGGACGTCGGCGCCGACGTCCGGTGGGGCCGCGATGCGTACGGCGCCCCCGAGCTCCTCGGGTTGATGCGAGACCTCTTGCTGCGCTTCCGTGAGCGCCTGAAGCGCCGGGAGCACGCGGTCGTGGAGGCGAACGCCCTCCGGGGTCGCCGCGAGGGCGCGGGGCGAGCGCGCGACGAGGCGCGGGCCGAGGCGCGCCGCGAGCCGCGCCAGACGTCGACTCACCGCCGACTTCGAGAGCGAGAGCGAGCGCGCGGCGCCCGTGACGGTGCCGGCCTCGAGCACACGCACGAAGACCACCAGGTCGCCGAAGTCCGGATCCACCACGTTCATGAGGACTAGCCTCCGGCCATGTTCTCCACAGCGCAACACAATGATGCGCAGCGAGCAACAGACGGCGCGGGCGAAATCGCTACCAAGGGAGCGTTCCAAGCACGGGAGCTCCCCACATGTTCGATCGCCGCCTTCTCCTCCTCGTCCTGCTCGGCGCTTGCGCCTCGGCGCCGCCCAGGCTGGCTCCGGCCCGTCCCGCGCCGGTCGCCCTCGCCGACCCGGGCCTCGATCCTTCGCTCTGGGCCCGCTACCAGGCCGCGGCCGGCTACTGCGACGCCGTGGCCGGCGAGATGCAGCAACGGGCGGGCGAGGCCCGGCGGCGCTCCGTGCGCAACGGGCGCCTATCGACCGTCGCGGGCGGCCTGGCC
>CALCTH010000729.1 GCA_937893795.1 uncultured Myxococcales bacterium
CCTTCGACGCGCCGGCGACGGCTCCTTCGTCGCCACCGATGGCGGTGGCCCCGGCGTCCGCGCCCGCTGCGGCCCCAGGTCTCGTGCCCGCGCTCATCGCGCATCAGCACGCCGTGACCGCGGCGCACGCCGCGTTCCTGGCGCAGCAGACCCAGCTGCACGCGCAGCTCCTCGGCATGATGGGCGGTGCGCTCGCTCCGCCGCCGGCCACCGCGCTGCCGACGCCCGCGCTGCCGCCCCACGCCGCAGCGGTCGCCTTTCCCTCGGTCGCTCCGCCGTCCGTCGCGGCGCCGGTCGCGGCCATGCCTTCCGCCGCGACGCCTTCCGCCACGGCGGCTCCTTCCGGATCCATCCGGTCCGCCGTCGTTCCACCTCCCGCCGCTCCGCCGGCTTCGCCTCCGGCCGCCGCCCTCACGAACGGTGCAGCGCATCCGTCCCACCACGGCGCGTCGCCCGGTCGCGGTGCAAAGGCACCGGTCGCCCCGCCCGCGCCGGCCCCGGCGCCTGCAACCGCCCCTGCGCCCGCGACGCCGCTCGCGCTCCGGCCCCAGGGACGGAGCTGGGGTCGCGAGGCGCTCGAGGTGCACGCCTCGGGGCCCATCAGCACCATTTTCGGTGAGGACTTCTCCCCGCAAGACGGCGATGCGATTCAGTGCCGAATGCCGGAGCCGCCGCTGCTCCTCGCGGATCGCGTGACGGGCATCGACGCCGCGCCGGGGAGCATGAAGACGGGCACGGTCTGGACCGAGACCGACGTCCGCGACGACGCCTGGTACCTGCACCAGGGTCACATGCCTTGCGGCGTGATGATCGAGTCGGGCCAGGCCGATCTCTTCCTGATCAGCTACCTCGGCTGCGACCTGCCGGAGGTGAAGGGCCCCGACGAGCGCGCCTACCGGCTCCTCGGTTGCGAGATGACCTGGCTCGGCGACCTCCCGGCAGCCGGTGAGACCCTCGCCTACGACATTCACGTCGACGGCCATGCCACGCAGGGCGACGTCCGCCTCTTCTTCTTCCACTACGACTGTCATCTGAAGCTCCCCGACGGCACGTCGCGGCCCGCGCTCCAGGTGCGTCACGGCCAGGCCGGGTTCTTCACCAAGGAGGAGCTGGCCGACTCCGCGGGCATCCTCTGGACGCCGGAGGAGCAAGACATCCTCGCGGACGCGCGCGTCGACGCGCCCCGTCTCGGAACGCACGGGAGCTTCACCCGCGACCAGGTGGCGGCCTTCGCCGCAGGTCGTCCCTGGGAGTGCTTCGGTGACGCCTTCTTCCTGACCAAGACCCACACGCGGACCCCGCGCATCCAGGAGGGGCGCATGCTCTTCCTCGGCGACGTCGACGTCTTCGACCCCTCGGGAGGTCCCTGGGGGCGCGGCTACCTGAAGAGCACCGTGCCCATCGCGGGCGACGAGTGGTTCTTCGACGGTCACTTCCTCAACGACCCGTGCATGCCCGGCACGCTCATGCTCGAGGGCTGCGCGCAGGCCATGGCCTTCTATCTGGCCGCCCTGGGCTACGCCGTGGACAAGGACGGCTGGCGCTTCCAACCCATCCCCCACGAGACCTACAAGCTCATCTGCCGCGGCCAGGTCACGCCGGAGTCGCGAGAGCTCACCTACGAGCTCTTCATCGAAGAGGTCCACGAGGGCCCGGAGCCGATGCTCTACGCCGACCTGCTCTGCACCGTTGACGGGCTCGGCGCCTTCCACGCCCGGCGCTTCGGCCTGAAGCTCGTGCCGGACTGGCCCATGGACGAGGTCACGCGCGGCACCGACGAGGGGCGCCTGCTCGCCGACGGGGAAGGGGACCCGCGGACGGCGCTCGCGAGCTACCAGGGCGGCACGCCCTTCCGCTTCGACTACCCGTCGCTCCTCGCCTGCGCGTGGGGCAAGCCCAGCGCGGCCTTCGGGCCGATGTATGAGCGTTTCGATGGTACCCGGCGCGTCGCCCGTCTCCCCGGGCCGCCCTACCACTTCCTGAGCCGGGTCACGTCCATCGAAGGCGAGCTCGGCGGAATGGAGGTCGGGTCGAAGGTCACCTTCGAGTACGACGTCCCGCCGGACGCCTGGTACTTCGCCGACAACGGCGCCCGGGTCATGCCCTTCGCCGTGCTGCTCGAGGCGGCGCTCCAGCCCTGCGGGTGGGTGGCGAGCTTCGTGGGCTCGGCCCTCGACATCGAGACGGACCTTCTCTTCCGGAACCTCGATGGGAAGGGCGTCAGCCTCGCGGACGTCACGCCGGAGAGTGGCGTCTTCCATACGACCGTCGAGATCACGAACATCTCGAAGTCCGCCGGCATGATCATCGAGAGCTTCCGCGTTCGTTGCCACACGCGTGACGCCGCCGGCCACGAGACGCCCATCTACGAGCTGGAGACGGTGTTCGGCTTTTTCCCGCCGGAGGCCTTCGTCGACCAGGCGGGTCTGCCCACGACGGACGACGAGCGGGCGCTCCTCGAGCGCCCGGCCAACGTCGAGCTCGACCTCCGGGCGCGCGAAGGCCGCCTCTTCGAAGGCGGCGCGCGCCTGGCCGCGGGCCGCATGCTCATGCTCGACCGCGTTCCCTACCTCGACCTCGAGGGCGGCGAGGAGGGGCTCGGCGCGCTTCGCGGCGAGAAGGACGTCGACGCGGGCGAGTGGTTCTTCAAGGCCCACTTCTTTCAGGACCCGGTGCAACCCGGCTCCCTCGGCCTCGAGGCCATGCTCCAGGGCATACAGCTGCTCATGCTGAAGAAGGGCGCGCAGCTCGACTGGCCGGAGCTCGACGACCCCCACGCGCGCTTCGAGTGCATCGGGACGCGCGACGAGCACGTGTGGAAGTACCGGGGTCAGGTGGTGCCGACGAACGGCCTCATCGGCAGCACCGTGGAGCTCCTCGAGCTCGGCCGCGGTGAGCGCGGGCCCTTTGCCGTGGCGCGCGCCTCGCTCTGGGTGGACGGCAAGCGCATCTACGAGGCGCCGCGCTTCGGCATGCGCATCGTGACGGGCGGCGGCGCCGGCCAGGCGGCAGGCGGCACCGAGGGGCGAGGAGGAGAGCCCGACCCAAAAGCACCTGACGCCCCGGCTGCGGCCGGGGTGCAGGCGCCGATCCGCGCGTTCGTTCGGGAGCTGACGCTCGATCCCTCCGAGGACCGCTGGCTCGAAGACCATCGGCCCACCTACACGCGACCCGCGCTCCCGCTCATGGGCATCGCGGATCTCCTGGTCGCCGCCGCGCGGGAGGCGGGCCACCCGGCGCCGGGGCTCGTCGGCCTCGAAGTCCAGCGATGGGTGGTCGTCGCGGGCCCCACGCGTCTTCGCGTGGAGGTGGAGGGAGACGAGGCGCGTCTCCTCGTCTGGCGGGAGGCGCCCCGAGCCGCGCTCTCACGCTACGAGCTCGCCGCGTCGGCACGCCTCGCGTCGCCGCCACCCTTCGCCGCGCTCGCGCCCCTCGAGGAGACGCGTTCCGCTCCGCTCTACGACGACGACCGCCTCTTCCACGGACCGGCCTTCCACTATGGCAAGGCCCTCACGGAGGGACGCGCGGGCGCGCGCCTCGTGCTCGACGCGGCCGCCGGCGCCGTGCCCGTCGGTGCCCTGCATCCGGGGCTCCTCGACGCGGCGACGCACGCCATCCCCCATGACGCGCTCCAACGCTGGGCGCCCGAGCTCGGTGACGGCTTCGTGGCCTATCCACGACGCCTCGACCTGCGCGTGGACCGCGCGATTCCCACGCGCGGCCCCGTCGTCGCCGACGTGCGCCTCGTGGGAGTCGACCGTGCGCCCGGTGCGCCGCCCTTCGCACGCTTCCGCATCGACCTCGTCGCGGACGAGGCGCGCGTCGCGTCGCTCGAGCTCACGGAGGTGCTCCTCCCCAAGGGCCCCCTCGGCCGCGCGGCGCCGCGGGCGCGCCGGCGCTTCCTCGAAGGCGCACCGGCGCCCGGCGTGAGCCTTTCGAAGACGGGCACGCCGACGCGGCTCGCGGGCGAGGACGTCGCCGTCTCCCGCTGGTTCCCGGGCGTGCTCGAGGACGTCTACGGCGACGCACGGCCAGAGATCATCGCGGCCAAGGAGCACGTGGCCGCGCTCGCGGGTGCGCACCCGCGCGAGGTCGCCGTGGAGGGATCCGTGGCGACGCTCGCGCGGCTTCCGCTGACTCGCTTCGACCTCCAGCGTGCTTCCACGGGCGAGAGCATCGAGGTCCGGCATCACGAGACGCTGAGCCGGGCGCCCCTCGAAGCCTTCTGGTCACGGCATTTCGGACTCGGTCCCTGGCCCGTCGAGGACCTTTACTACGGGCTCGTGGAGCGCTTTCTCCGGCGCGTGACCGTCACGGACCCCGCGGCCTTCGCCAGCCTGCGCGGCCGACCGGCGCTCTTTCTCGCCAACCATCAGACCGGCATCGAGAGCCTGCTCTTCTCCATCGTCGCGGGCGCGCTCTTCGAGGTGCCCGCGCTCACCCTGGCCAAGGCCGAGCACCGAGAGAGCTGGCTCGGGCGCCTCATCCAGCACTGCTTCTCCTGGCCCGGCGCTGCAGACCCTGGCGTCATCGCCTTCTTCGACCGAAGCGACCCGACCTCGCTTCCTCGCATCGCCGCGGAGCTCGAGCGCGAGGCCGGCGCGCGCAGCCTCATGGTGCACGTGGAGGGGACGCGGGCCGAGCGGGGCGGGGCGCCCGTCGAGACCATGAGCGGCATCTGGGGCGACCTCGCGCTCCGCGCGGGTGTGCCCATCGTGCCCGTCCGCTTCGCCCACGGATTGCCCCTCGACGGCGTACCGGAGAAGCTCGAGTACCCCTTCGCGATGGGCCGCCAGGACGTCGTCTTCGGCGCGCCCCTCTCGCCCGAGGTGCTTGGGGCCCTGCCATACAAGGAGCGAGGCGAACGGGTACGGAGCGCCATCAACGCGCTGATGCCGGCCCACGACGCTCCCCGGGACGCCGATCCGGCGCTCGCTCGGCGGGTCGCCCAGGCCATGCAACGCCGCGGGGGCGGCGTGGGTCTGGCGACGGTCGGCGAGGTGCTGGCCGACCTCGAGTCGCGGCATCCAGTCCTCGACGCGCTCTTCGCGGAGGATGGAGGCGAAACGCGTGCGCCCTCGACGGGGTCCAGCATCGCAGAGCGCGCGTGGCTCGCAGGGTTGTCGGCGCTTCTCGGTTTTCGCGCCCGAGCGTGACCTGCGGCGTGTTCGCGGCTCTGAGGGGGTGTGATGCGGCGGCTCAGTCGACGGCGTTGGTGCTGCGCCGCGGTCGCACGGGCGTCCAGCCATCGTGGAAGCCGGGGTCTTCACGCCACGCTCCGCTGAGCCAGAGGTCGACGCTGTCTCGAGCAGGCGCCCTCCGAACGTTGACGTAGTTTGCGCCCTGCGGGCTCGTCGAGAGTACGGAAGTCGAGGAGGCGGTCGCCGCCACCTGCGCTCCTTCCGCGTTGCCAATGCGCTTCGCGTTCATGTGTCGCCTCCAAGCGCGCGGACGAGCCGCGCTGCGAGACACCGATGGGGGTTGGAAAGACCACCGCCGAGGGCGGTCAGAGCCGCGTAGGGCCGCCCCGCCTCGCCGGACACTGAGAATGCTCATGGAAATCCTCTCGAAACAAGGGGCCGGGCGTCGTTAGGTGATCTTCTTTTCTGGTCGTAAAGTTTTACTGCATACCGTCTCGAGGCTCGCTATGGAGCTCCTCGCCCAGGAGGCGACGCCAGTCGGCCAGGATCGCCCGCACCATGGCGTCTGAGGGACGAAAGAGTCCAGTGTCCCGGAGCTGCTGAAGCCGGCGTGCCTCGCGCTCGAGCCGAATCACGAGTCGCCAGCTGCGGACGGGGGCCGGCGGCGAGGGATCGACGAAGGTCGGCGCGCGCTCGCGGAAGGCCCTCCCGGGCGCCGTGGTGACGTCGCTGACACCCTTCGCGCGGGGCGGCGCAGGATGAGGTACGTAGAAGGCCTCGGGAGGCAGGCAATGGCGTCGCGGGCGTCTCATGGCGGGCCTCCTCGGAGGGGCGGAGCGCCAGTTGCGTCGTGAGGCCGCCCCGACGCAGGCTCGCCGCCATGGCCCAGATGCGCTTCGAACGCGCCTACGCCCTCGACGACGACGACGTACGCGCGCGCCTCAGGGCACTGGGCGACTACTGGCGGGCCAAGCACGGCATCACGCTGAGGTGGACGAGCGAGGAACGCGTCGAGCTCGAAGGAAGCAAGCTCGGCGTCACCTTCCGCGGCGAGGTCCTCGTCGGGGACAAGCGCATCCGGGCGGACATGGAAGCCAACTGGATGGCCAAGAAGCTTGGCGCCCAGGCCTACGTCGAGCGCAAGCTCGATGCCTATCTGGACCCGGCGACGCCCTTGGCGGCGCTCCAGGCGCGTGTGCCCCGCCCCTGAACGCACGCCCCTTCGCTTCGGCGGCACTCCACGCCGTGCGATGCTCCCGCGCGTGAAGCTGCTCAAGCGTGCCCTCGGTGCGGCCTACCTGAAGGCGGCGGGGTGGGAGGCGGTGGGTCCTCCGCCCAGCGAGTCCGCCTACGTGCTCATCGCGGCGCCGCACACGTCGAACTGGGACCTGCCCTACATGCTGGCGATCTCCTACGTCCTCGACGTGCCCATCCGGTGGGCGGGCAAGCACACGCTCTTCCGCTTCCCCTTCGGACCGGCCATGAAGGCCCTCGGCGGCATTCCCATCGTGCGGCACCAGAAGTCGAACAAGGTGCAGCAGCTGGCGGGGCTCTTCACGCGCTACCCGGGGCTCAAGCTCACCGTGCCTGCGGAAGGCACGCGCGGACGGACCGAGACCTGGAAGAGCGGCTTTTATTGGATCGCGCAGGAAGCCGGTGTGCCCATCGTCTGCGGCTACCTCGACTTCTCACGGAAGGAGGGAGGCTTCGGCAACGTCGTTCATCCTACCGGGGACGTGAAGGCCGACATGGATCGCATCCGAGCCTTCTATGGCGACAAGACCGGCAAGTATCCCGAGAAATTCGGACCGGTCCGTCTACGAGAAGAGGGCGGCGGCGACGCCGGCGCGTCCGCTGCGTAACGCCACCGAAGCGCATTTCACCCCATACCCGCATGGTCCGGGGAGGCTTCGCAGGCACCTCGCCCTCGTCGTCGCCCTTCACGATTCCGCCGAGCGTCCGTTCTAGGTCGTGGCGGGAGACGAGGTTCCCACGATGCAGCGCGACCCCGACGCGGACACCCAAGGCGACATCAGCAGCGAGCGGCCGCGTACCGCGCGCCCGGCGCTAGGCCTCGCTGCGCGAGCCGTCCGCGAGCGCCTCCGCGCCTACGCGAGCTCCTCCCTGGCCGAAGAAGTCGAGCGTCGCGCCCTTCGCCTCGCCGCGCGCCTCGCCATTCCCGAAGACGGTCGTGCGCTCGGCCTCTTCCTGGAGCGTTCGCTCCTGCCCTCCGCGAGCATCATCCTGGGCGCCGACGTGGCCGAGTGCCTGGCCGCGGAGCTCCACCCCATCGCGCAGCGCGCCTCGAAGGCGCCCTCGCCTCCGGCACTTCGTCCCGTTCCGCGGAAGTCGAGCGCGCCCACGCTCATGCCGCCGAGCACGCCGCAAGCCGTCGTCGAGTCGGGCGTCGTGTTCAAGACCGAGCTCTTCGAGGACGAGGCCGCGCCGAGCTACCGGCCGTCGCGTCGGCGGGCCTCGGCCCGCTCCTCCACACGCCCCGCGCCCACCCACGAGGAGCGGGCCGTGATGGCCATCGACGACGTCTCCGACGTCCCGACCGCCTCCGGCGACGTGGCCGCGGTGGAGAACGAGCTCCCGACGGTGCGTCCGCCCGCCTTCGAGCCGACGGCCGCGGACACGGTCTACGCGCGCTCTGCGCAGCTCGCCGCAGCCTCTGGCCCCAGCGAGCTCGGCCTCTCCATGGCCGAGGACGCCGTCCGGCTCCGCCGGCAGCTGGCCGAAGAGGATCCCGAGGGTCAGGCCGGCTCGTTGGCGCAGGCGCTTCACAACCTGGGCCTCCATCTTGGCGCGCTCGGACGACCGGCCGACGCGCTCGTCGCCTACGACGAGGCCGTGACCCTTCGTCGCGGCCTCGCCGCCGCGGCGGCCCTCGAGCAGTCCGAGGTGGCCGAGGCGCAGCTCGCCCGCTCGCTTCACGGCCTCGCGCTCCAGCTGGCGCGGCTCGGCAGGCACATCGACGCCATCGCGGCCCTCGACGAGACCATCTCCATTCGCATCTGCCTGGACGAGCCGGAGCTGCGACCGGCCCTCGAGCGCGCCGAGAAGCTCCGGGCGCGCCTCGCTACCTTGGTCCCCGTCGCCGCGGCCGCGGCCGCGGGGTAGCTGAGGCGACCGCCGGGGAGAGCGCGTGGACCTCGCGCGCGCTTCAGAGAGCGCGCACCGGAAAGCCACGGCGCTCGAGCGCGTGATAGAGCGAGGTCACCTTGCGGTACCCGAGGCGGGCCGCGAGGCGCTTGGGTGGCAGCGCCCGCTGACGGATCGCGCTCAGCGCCAGCTCGACGCGCACGGTGGAGAGGTAGCTGCGCCAGCCGCCGAAGCTCGCGTGGTAGCGCCGGAAGTAGGCGCTTAGCGCCTCCGATGCACGACGTTCGCTCATGCCCAGGGCGTCGGCGAGGTCGTCTACGCCGGGGTAGCGGTCGAGCGCCCCGATGTGGGCGCTCACGAGGCGGGCCAGCCGCCGCGCGCCCGGCGCCGGAACGTGGCCGCGGGCTCCACGAAGACGCGCGGGATCCAGCCACGCCCCGGGCGCGCTCCGGCCCTCGTGCAGCCAGCCGCCGTCGGAGCGTGTCAGCCACCCGAGGGGATCCCCGCCGAAGGTCTCCAGCGGAACCGACCTCCGCTCCACGGGGGCCGCTTCGGCGTGGCGGTCGAGCACGACCACGAGCTCGACGTGCGGCGACGTGCCGACGAGCGCCGTGCCCGCCGCCGGCGCGCGGAGCGCCTCTCCGGCGCGAACGATGTGCTCGCCGCCCCGAGTGCTCACGTGCAGCTCGCCGGAGACGGCGATGAAGACGAAGGCGCCGGGGCTCTCGCGCCGGTCGCCGCCGAGCTCCTGGGCCTGGAAGCCGCGCGTGCGCGCGTGTCCGACCAGGAGCCCCGGCGCGCGGTAGGCGCGCTGCGCCAGCCACGTGTCGTCCGCGAGCTGCCAGCGGTAGTCCGTCCGGAGCACGGGCTCCCTTAGCAACGCGCGGCGGCGATGGCCGGCCGGGATTTGAGCAATCGCGCAGCGCGGGAGGGCCGCGCACCTTGGCGCCATGCCCCAGCTGTCCGCTTCCGCGGCCCTCATGCTTCTGCTCTTCGGCCTGGCCGGCTGCGGCGAGGCCGGCTCTGCGCGCGTCGATGCGAGCGTCGATGCGGCACCCAGGATGGATGCGGACCGGATGGACGCCGACACGGCACCCCCGCTCCGGCCGCTGCCGACGGATACCGTGCCGTGTCGGCTGGCGCTCCCCTCGGACGCCGAGGATGGGCGGAACGTGCACTGCCTCGACGTTGCGGGCTCCGACGGCGGGGACGTGAGCGTGCACGTCACGGTCTTCGACGCGACGATGCCCGCGCTCCCGGTCTACGTGCTCATGGGTGGGCCTGCGCTTCGGGGCGCGGCCTACGTACCGCACCTCGGCCTCGCGACGCGGCGGCTCCGCTTCGGTGAGCGCCCGGTCGTCTATGTCGAGCAGCGCGGGGTCGGGGTCAGCGAGCCGGCGCTCTCCTGCCGCTTCGGGGAAGACCTCGCCGCGTGCGCGGCGCGATGGCAACGCGAGGGCCTCGAGCTGGGCCGCTTCGATACGGCCCACGCCGCCGACGACGTGGCGGCGGTGGCCGACCGGCTCGGCCACGCGACCTTCGCCCTCGCCGGAGGCTCCTATGGAAGCCGCCTGGGTCTCGAGGTGCTCCGCCGCCACGGGAGCCGCGTGGAGCGCGCCTTTCTCGAGTCCCTCGTAGCGCCGGACGACGACTTTCTCCGGGCGCTGGTCGAGGCCTCCGAAGAGTCGCTGGCGGCCCTCTTCGCGGCGTGCGCCTCGGAGGGCTGCTCGCGCGACGTGCTCGCACGCGCGGCGGAGCGAGCCCGCGCCGATCCTCCCGCGTCTTCCTTCGGGCCGATGGGCGAGGCGCTCCTCGGCTTTGCCTTCTTCGAGGCGCTCTATCACCAGGACCTGGCGGCCACGCTGCCGGGCACGCTCGAGGCCTTCGCCGCCGGGGCGCCGGAAGGCGTCGCCGGCTTCGAGGCGGCCCTCGCACGTCCACCCCGCCTCGAGCGCCTGGCCTATTTCGCCGTGCTCTGCGCGGATCTGGCGCCGCTCTTCGACGCGGCGGCCTACCAACGGGCCGCGGACGCCGGCGCCCCCGAGCTGGCTCCGCTCTACGCATCCGTCGGCGCGACCTTCGATGCGTGCGAGGACCTCGGGCTCGTGCCGGGGCCTGCGGCCAGCCGCACGCCGGTGACGAGCGCGGTCCCGACGCTCCTCGTGGCCCCAGGCTTCGACGCCCGCACGCCGGCCTCGGCGGTAGCGCGCGTGGCGGCGACGCTCTCCGCCGCGCGGACGCTGGAGCTGCCCGGTCGCGTGCACACGCCGGTGCTCGGCTATCAGCTCGAGCGCCGTGCCCTCGACGCCTGCGCCGCGTCGGTGCTTCGCGGCTTCTTGGACGACCCCGCGTCGCCCGCGCCCGCGTGTGTCGCCGAGCGCCCTTGAGCGCGAGGCGGCGTCAGCTCCGCCGGGCCCGGGCCCGCAGCGCATTCCGGGCCTCTCGCGAGAGAAGCTCCGGTGGCGCGATGGGGTTCCCGTCGACGTCGAAGAAGGGCGTCGGACGGTGAAGGCCCCGGACGCGCATGCCGGCGAGCCGGAGCGCCGTCTTCAGCAGCAGGCCTGGCCCCGTGCCGGCCTCGGTCCCGGGGAGCGTCGGACCGGTCGCGCCGGAGCCGTTGAGGCCGCGGGGTGGTCCGAGCGCGGCCTCCACCGCCGCGTCGTCCGCACGGACGAAGGTGCGCAGCACGCTGATGAAGGGGAGGTCGGCGCTCGCCATGCCGTTCCCGACGGGAGTCCGGCAACACGCCGCGTACCAGCGGAAGGGCCCCTTGGGCGAGAGCTGGATCGCGCGGAGATGGGCCTTGCCCTCGAGGTGCAGGCGGGCCGGCGCCATCGGGAAGAGGTCCGTGCCGCCGCCTTCGTCGAGGACGCGCTCGCCCACGCCCAGGTGGAGCGCGAAGCAGCGGCAGTCCACGCAGTAGCAGACGAAGTGGAGCGCCGTGCGCGGCGAGAGCTCGCGCGCCTCGCCGGTGATCGCTCCGCACGCGCATCCGACGGGGAGGGTCTCGGCCACGGCTCGACGCTACACGCTCGCCGGCCCTCGCGCCGGCCGTGGACACCCGGGGCCGCGTTTCCACGGAAGCACACGGGGTGGGTCGGCGTCGTGGCGGGCGCGCGCGGCCAGGCGCCCGGGATGCGCGCGGCGGCGCCGCGAGCCTCAGGTAAGGTCGCCGTCGAGCTCGATGCGCAGGCCGCGACGGAGCAGCGTCGAGGGGGCCAAGCCAAACATGAGGCGGAAGCTCTCGGAGAAGTGCGCCGAGCTCGCGAAGCCGGCCTCGTGGGCCGCCTCGGTGAGTGTGCGCCCGGCCGTGAGCGCTCGGGCGACGACGCCCATGCGCCGCCACAGGCGGTAGCGGCGGAAGGGAACGCCCGTCACCTCACGAAAGACGTGCTGAAAGCGCGACACGCTCAGCCCGGCCTCGGCGGCCGCGATCTCGACGCGAGGAAAGCGCTCGGGGCACGCGTCGAGGGCCTGAATCGTCCTGCGCAGGCGTGGGGAGGCCGCCGGCGTGGACCGGGCCCCGAGGCAGCGCGACAGGGCTTCGAGGAGCGCCCTCGGCTCGAGCGCCTTGCGCGGAAGCGCCGCGAGCAGCGCGTCGCTCGGTGCGGCCAGGCCATCGCGAAGGCCGTCGAGATAGGCGAAGGCCATGGGTCCTTCGGCGTGCAGATGATGGTGGGTGCCCGGCGGGATGAAGGCGGCTCGGGTCGTCCGCAGCGCCGCGCCGCCGAGCGAGAGCCGAAAGGGGGCGGAGCCGAGGGCCAGCGCCACGGTCGCGGTCACGTTTCGGTGCGGGCGAAGGTCGAGCGCCGGCCCCACGTAGAGCACGCGACCGGCGCCGAAGAGCACGCGCGGCACCTCCAAGGCCGAGCCGGTAGGCACGCGCGCGAGTATGGCGTGTGGGGCGGCCACGCTCATGCCCACGCCTTCACGAGCGCGTACGCCAAGAGGGGGAGCGCGGCGAGGTCGGCCCAGGCCACCCGGCGGAGCGCGCCCTCGGGCGCACCCGCGGCCACATAGAGGGCGAGGAAGCCGAGCATCGAGACGGCGAAGGCGAGAGACGCCGCCCGGCGCGCCCCCGTGTCGAAGGTGGCGAGGCCGCCGAGGACCACGAGCGCCGCGAAGAGCACCCCGCGATGCCGGAGCATCACGCCCAGCTCCCCCGCGGGAGCGACGCCATAGAGCGTAAACAGGAGCGACGGGCGCACGGCGACGGCGGCGGGCGCGAGATGGAGGAGCGTGAGCAGCGCCCACGCGGCGGCGAGTGCGAGGGGGGACGAGGACGTGGACGTCATGCGGACTGGATGCCCCGTCGCACGCCCCCGGCGCTTTCGAGAACCTGCTGCACGTTCACCCCGCATCTGCCCCACACGACGGCAGGACCGAGCCCTCGCGACGGTTTTTCGTTGTGGATCCCGCCCCACGGCCGCCACAGAGACGGGTCGAGGGGCGTTTCCCTCGTCACGTCGGAGGCTGCGTTGCGCGAGATGAAGGGGGTGCTCGGGTTGGTCGGAGAGCCGGATGCCCTCCGCGTGTTGGCGGCCGCCGTGTGGGCCGACGGCTACGCTCACGAACGTCAGCTGGCCGCCTTCATGACGGCGAGTCGCCGCCTCGGGGAGTCCGACGCCATCCTCTACATCGCCGAGGAGGTCGCCCCCGAAGAGGAGCCCGAGCGTCGCCTGGCGGACCGCCTCGGGCCCGTCTCGTCGGCGGCGCTCTTCGCGCTCGCCAGCTGGATCACGGCGGCCGACGCGCGGGACCATCCGCGCGAGCAGCTCTTCCTGGACCGGCTCCGCGCCGCGCTCGCGCTTCCCATGCAGCTGGCACAGCGCCTCCGAGGCATGGCCTGGCGCCTTCAGGCCGAGCCGGAGGAGCGTCGCGAAGGTCAGCTCGACGCGCTCCTGCGCGCGTCCTCCTTCTTCGGCGCGGAGACGCTCGTCTGACGACCACCACCCTCAGGCAGGCGCGAGGTCCTCGAGGAGCGACAGGAGGAGATCGACGGCGGCGTCCGGGCCCTGGGCGAGGGCTCGCCCCGTGACCGAGTATCCTTCGACGTAGGGAAGCACGAGCAACACGACGCGCTCCTTCAGCGCGTCCGGCGCGTCCGGCGCCAGCAGGGCCGCGGCGAGTGTTTCGGCGGTCTGCCGGTAGTAGGCGTCGAGCGCGGCCTCGACGGACGCATCGCGCCCCGCCACGGACCAGAGCTCACGGAAGATCCGGCACATGTCGGTCATCTCGTGGCCGTGGCGCAGCGTGTCGCGCAGGAGCGTCCGGCGACGATCCGCCAGCGGTCGCTCGGTCGTGCGTGCCGTGGCGTCCGCAAGCTCCCGGGAGCATTGGGCGACGTAGTGGTCGACGACGGCTCGGATGAGCGCGTCCTTGCCGCGAAAGTAGTACTGCACGTTGCTGAGAGACACGCCCACGCGCCCGGCGACGCCGCGCATCGAGAGGCCCCGCTCGCCTTCGTCCCGGAGGATCGTGAGCGCCGCCTCGATGATCTGAAGCGTCTTCGGAGACGCGCTGGAGGCTCGGCCGTTCATCGCGCGATCGCGCGCTCACCGTAGCACCGGGGGGTTGACGCACGTGTCCGCGATGGGCATAGGTCACTCGACCTGGTCATATGACCTAGTCGGTGACCTCGAGCGGGCGCGAGCCCTCACGAAAGCGAACGACCCATGCGCGGACTCGCCCTGAGAGACGGAGAGCTCACCCTCGTCGAGGACGTGGATCCTCCGCGGCTCGGCCCTGGGGAGGTCGAGGTGCAGGTCCTGGCCGCGTCGGTGAACCCGACGGATCTCGAGCTCGCGGCCGGCGTCTACGACGCGGGCCTCGCCGAGGCGGGGCGGCTCCATCTCCCGCGCACGGGGCTCGAGCTGGCCGGCGTCGTCATGCGTGGCGGGGAACGCTTCCGCGAGGGCGACGAGGTCTTCGGCTACATCGACCTCCTTCATGGCGACAAGACGCACCAGGAGCGGATCGCCATCGGGGAAGACGCCCTCGCGCTCAAGCCCCCGGAGCTGAGCTTCGTGGAGGCGGCGGCGCTCCCCCTCGGCGCGCAGACGTCGCTCGTGGCGCTGCGCGAGGAGGTCGGGGCCCAGCCCGGGCAACGCGTGCTCGTGAACGGGGCGTCGGGCGGGCTCGGCGTCTACGCCGTGCAGATCGCGGCGCGCCTGGGCCTCCACGTGACGGCCGTCGCGGGGGCGGGGCAAGGCGCCTTCCTCGAGGGCCTCGGCGCGCATCGCGTGCTGGACTACGCGACGGTGGACGTCCGCGAGGCGAGCGAGACCTTCGACGTCGTCTTCGACCTCACGACGCGGCTCCAGTTCGCAGAGATCGCCCACCTCCTCGGCACGGACGGTCGCTTCATCCCGAGCGAGCCACTGAAGGCCGGCGTGGACTTCACGGAAGGGGCGGAGTCCGGGCAGCGCAGCGTGGACCTCTGGGTGCCGCGCGGCGACGGCGAGCTGCTCGGGGAGGTCGTGGGCTGGGTGCGCGACGGGAGCCTCCGGGTGGTCGTGGACTCGGTCTTTCCCTTCGCCGAGCACGCGGCGGCCTTTCGCCGCCTTCGAGAGCACGGAAAGCGAGGGCGCGTGGTGATGACCCTCGAGGAGCGAGACTGAGCATGGACACGCTACGCACCCCCGACGAGCGCTTCGTCGGTCTCCCCGACTACGACTTCCGCCCGCACTACGTGGAGGATCTGCCGGGCTATCGCGGGCTCCGCGGGCACTACCTGGACGAGGGGCCGAAGGATGCCGAGCGGGTCTTCCTCTGCCTGCATGGCGAGCCGACGTGGAGCTACCTCTACCGGAAGATGATCCCGGTCTTCGCGGCGCAGGGCGCCCGCGTGGTGGCGCCGGATTGGCTCGGCTTCGGGCGCTCGGACAAGCCGAGGGATGCGGGCTTCCACACCTTCCACACGCACCGCGACTACATGCTCGGGTTCATCCGCCACCTGGATCTCCGTCGCGTGACGCTGGTCTGCCAGGACTGGGGTGGCGTGCTCGGGCTGACGATCCCGCAGTCGATGCCGGAGCGTTTCGAGCGCCTGCTCATCATGAACACGGGCCTGATGATGGGCCCGGTGGAGAGCCCGGCCTTCGACGCCTGGAAGGCGGACATGACGAGCGACGAGGACGTCGACGTGGGCGCGATGATGAGGAAGTACGCGCCCTCGCTCTCGGACGAGGAAGCCGCGGCCTACGCGGCGCCCTTTCCGGACGCGCGCTTCAAGGTCGCGGTGCGGCGCTTCCCGCACATGATCGCCACCGGGCCCGACGCCGAGGGCATCACCGTCTCCCGTGCCGCCGCGCGCTTCTGGAACGAGGAGTGGCGCGGCCAGACCTTCATGGCCATCGGCATGAAGGACGCGATGCTCGGCCCCTCGGTGATGCACCCGATGCGCGAGCTCATCCACGGCTGCCCGCCGCCGATGGAAATCGCGGAGGCGGGACACTTCGTGCAGGAGTACGGCGTCGAGGTCGCCGAAGCCGCGCTGGCGTCCTTCGCGGGTTAGGCGCCGCACGCCTCATGAGCCTGCCCCGAACGGAACACGGGCAGCCGCTCTTGGGGGCGGCCCGTGACCACGGGTGCGGGGGATTCCGGAGCGAGCCGAAGCCTGCCCTCAAGCGCAGAAGGCGGCCCGGTTAGGGGCCGCCTTCAAGCATGGGTGCGGGGGCAGGATTTG
>CALCTH010000730.1 GCA_937893795.1 uncultured Myxococcales bacterium
CGAGCTCGGCGGCGAGCTCGAGGCGCGTCGCATCCGCCTTCGGGGGGCGACGGGGCAGGCGCGGCGCGCCCTGGCCGACGCGCGGCGCCTCGCGCGCGAGCACCCCGGCGACCCCGCGGTCGGTCTGGCCTACGGCGACGCGGCCCTCGCCACGGGTGACGCCGAGCTCGCGCGGACGCGCCTCGAGCGGGTGGTCACGGCGGCGCCGGAAGACCCCGAGGGCCACTTCCTCCTCGGTCGCGCCCATCGCCGGGCGGGCGATGCGGAAGCGGCCGAAGGGGCGTTCCGCGCGACGCTCGAACGCAACCCGGGCTTCACGGACGCCACGCTCGCCCTCGGCTACCTGCTCCTCGATACGGGGCAGTGGGAGAGGGCGAAGGAGCTCTTCGAGCCGCTCAGCCGGCGCCTCCCGGGCACCGGGCGCGACCTCGGCCTCGTAGGCAAGCTCGGCCTCGTCGAGGCGCTCCTCGGCATCGGAAACGTGCCGGACGCCAAGGTGCAGCTCGAGCGCGTGCGCCCCGCGCAACGCGAGCTCGGCAGTGTGCAGCGCGTGAGCGCGCGGGTCGCGCTCGCCGACGGGCGGGCGGGGGACGCCGTACGCACGCTGCGTCCGATCGCGACGGGGGACGACGCGCCGGTCTCCCTTCGGGTGCTCTACGGGGATGCGCTCTATGCCGCCGGCGAGACGCTCGCGGCCTCGCGCACCTACGAGGCCGCGCTCGGCGACGACCCGGGGCACCCGGAGGCATTGCTCGGCTTCGCGACGGTGCTGCTTCGTAGCGAGAAGGCCGACGAGGCCCGCGCCATCCTCGAGCGGGCGGCCGCTGCGCTCGCTCGGCGCCTCCGCCCACCGGCGCTACGCGCGCGCCTCGCGACGCTCGAAGGGCGCGCCGCGCTGGCCGCCGAGGACCTCGACGTCGCCCGTGAGAAGCTCCGGGCCGCGACCACGCTCTCGGACGCGCCGCCCGAGGCCTTCTTCTTCCTCGGCGAGGCTCTCGCGGGCGTCAACGCGCCGGAGGCGCGCACGGCCTACGAGCAATATCTCGAGCGCGTGCAGGAGGGCGGCCTGGCGGACCGCGCTCGCGCGGCGCTGCGCTGAGCGTGTGCGTCGCGTCGAAGGGCCGCCGCGAGCGGCTCAGAAGACGAGCTGAACGCCCCAGGTGACGAGCGCCACGATGCCGGACGCGATCAGCGCCGTGCCGCTGGTCTCGACGGTGAGCCTGTCGCTCATCTTGTCGGCGAGCTTCAGCGCCAGCGCGCCGACCAGGACCATGACGAGGGGCAGCACGTAGCGGTAGAGGCCGAAGGTGCCGACGGTAAGGAGCGCGTTGAGGGGCCAGAGCAGGAGCCCGAGGCCCCAGTAGCAGACCCCGTAGAGCGCGCCGACGACGAGATGCGCCTTCAAACCGTCCTTCACGTGCATCTTGCTGAGAAGACGGTCGGCGACGAAGAGCGCGAAGGTGGCGGTGGCCCAGGCGGCGAGGAGCTTCATGCGACGAGCCTAGCTCCTCACCGCCCACGATCCCAGGGTAGGGACGCCGTGCGAAGCGTCCGCACCGCGCTTGAAACACGCCTACCCCTGTCCCAGTGTGCCGCTCCATGGACCTCTCGCTCACCGAAGAGCAGCAGCTCATCCAACAGTCCGCCCGGGACTTCGCGCGCGGTCAGGTGGAGCCCCTCGCCCGGGCCCTCGACAAGGCGGGCCGCTGGCCCGCCGAGCTCGTGAAGGCGATGGGCGAGCTCGGCTTCATGGGCGTGGCCGTTCCCGAGGAGTACGGCGGCGCCGGCGCGGACAACGTCTCCTATGCCCTCGCCATGGAGGAGATCAGCGCGGCCTGCGCCTCCACCGGCGTGATCATGAGCGTCAACAACTCGCTCGCGTCGGATCCGATTCTGAAGTTCGGTACCGAGGAGCAGAAGCGCGAGTGGCTCGCGCCCATGGCCGGGGGCCAGAAGCTCGGCTGCTTCGGTCTCACGGAGCCGAGCTCCGGCTCCGACGCCTCGGACATGCAGACCACGGCCGTCCGTGACGGCGACGAGTGGGTGCTCGACGGCTCCAAGAACTGGATCACCAACGGGCCGGCCGCGGACCTCATCGTGGTCTTCGCCACCACGGACCGCGGGGCCGGCTCGCGCTCGTCGACGGCCTTCATCGTTCCGAAGGGCACGCCCGGCTACAACCCGCAGGAGCCGGACCACAAGCTCGGCATACACGCCGCGCACAGCTGCACGATCTTCTTCGAGAACTGCCGCATCCCGGACGCCCAGCGGCTGGGCGAGCCCGGGCAGGGCTTCAAGATCGCCATGAGCACGCTCGACGGCGGCCGCATCGGCATCGCCGCGCAAGCCCTCGGCATCGCCCGCGCGGCCTACGAGAAGGCCGTGGCCTACGCCAAGGAGCGGAAGGCCTTCGGGAAGCCCATCGCCGACAAGCAGGCCATCCAGTTCAAGATCGCCGACATGGCGATGGAGCTCGACGCTGCGCGACTGCTCATCTGGCGCGCGGCCATGCTCAAGGACCAGGCGGCAACGGACGCGTCGGTGCGCCACACGAAGGAGTCCGCGATGGCCAAGCTCTACGCCTCGGAGATGGCCACGCGCGTGACGCATCAAGCGCTCCAGATCTTCGGCGGCTACGGCTACTCCCAGGAGTACGACCTCGAGCGTCACTACCGGGACGCGCGCATCACCGAGATCTACGAAGGCACCAGCGAGATCATGCGCGTCGTGATCGGTGGCTGGGCCCTGAAGCACGGCTGAGGCGGGCGAGGTGACGGCTCTCCTTCGCGCGGTCGCCGCGCTCTTCGTGCTTCACGTCCTCCCGGGCTGCGGTGGGCCGGCGCCCGAGCCGGCCCCAGCGCCCGAGGTCGCGAGCCAGGGTGACGAGACCCCGGCCGCCGAAACCCCTGCTGCCGTTGAGGACGACGGCGTGAGCGTCGAGGGCATCCTCGGCGCCATCAGCGAGCAGTCCGTGCGCCGGGGCATGGAGGCGCGGCAGGGACGCTTCCTGCGCTGCTTCGGCGCACGCTACGAGGCCAACGAGCTCCTCGCCGGGAGCTTCACGTTCTCCGGGCGCATCCGGACGGATGGCCGCGTGCGCTGGGTCTACCTGGCGTCCAGCGACGTCGGAGACCGCGCGACCGAGGCCTGCCTCGTCGGCGTCGCCGAAGCGGCACGCTTCACGCCGCCCCGCGGAGGCGAGGCCGAGTTCCGCTACGCCATGGCGGTGGATGCGCTCGAACGACCGGCCGTGGCGTGGCCTGCGGACCAGGCGGCGGCGACGCTCGCCGCGCACCGCGAGGCCGTCGACGCCTGCGCGGCGCAGGGCGTGGAGGTGACGGCCTACGTGGCGCCGGGCGGGGCGGTCACCACCGTCGGCGCCGCCGTGGACGACCCCGAGCGGCAGGGCGTTCTCGACTGCGTCACCGCCGAGGTGGCGAGCTGGACCTTCCCGGACCCGGGCAGCTACCCGGCCAAGGTCGGCTTCAGGCTCTAGCGTCCCGACGCTGTGAGGAGGAGCGCGCCCGTGCCGCCACGCGCGTTGCTCTCCGGGCCATGCGGCCCCCACACTCGCCACGATGGACCTCGAGCTCACCGCGCCCCAGATCCGGATCCGTGACGCGGCGCGCCGCTTCGCCGTCGAGACCCTCGCGCCGCGCGCCCACGCCTTCGAGGCGTCCGAGGAGGTCCCGGCGGACATCTACCGACAGCTCGGCGCTCTCGGTCTGATGGCCGTCGACGTACCGGAGGCCTACGGCGGGAGCGCGGCCGGCACGGTGGCCTACAGCCTCGCCATGACCGAGATCAGCCGGGTCTGCGCGTCCACCTCGGTGACGATGGGCGTGACCAACATGGTGGGCGAGGTGCTCGCCGAGTTCGGGGACGAGGAGCAGCGGCAGCGCTGGTGCCCGAGGCTCGCGGCGGGCGGGCTGGGAGCCTTCGGGCTGAGCGAGACCGGCGCGGGCAGCGACCCCGGCGGCATGGTGACGACCGCCGTGCTCGAGGACGGGGTCTGGGTGTTGAACGGAACGAAGCAGTGGATCAGCCACGGCGACACGGCCGAGGTCGTCGTCGTCTGGGCCCGCACCGACGGTGCCGGCGCGCGCGGCCTCAGCTGCTTTCTCGTCCCCGGCGACGCGCCGGGGCTCGGCGTCGACGCCAAGGAGGACAAGATGGGCCTCCGCGCGAGCCACACCTGCGGCCTCGTGCTCGAGGACGTGCGCGTGCCCGAGAGCGCGCTCCTCGGGCCCCGTGGCGGAGGCTTTCGTATTGCGATGATGGCGCTCGACGGGGGCCGCGTAGGGATCGCCTCGCAGGCGATCGGGGTCGCGTCGGGCGCCTATGACGACGCGCGGGCGCACCTGAGCGCCGCGGGCTCGCCGAGCCAGGCCGACGCCTTCCGCCTGGCCGACATGGCGACGCACCTCGAGGCGTCTCGGCTCCTCGCGCTGCGCGCCGCGGCGCGGAAGGACGCGGGGCAGCCCTTCACGCAGGAGGCGTCCATCGCGACGGCATTCGAGACCGAGAAGGCGTGGGCGCACAGCAAAGACGCCGAGGAGCTCAAGGGTGACGCCGGGCTCCGCGTCGGTGCCCGGGTCGAGCGAGCGCTCCGGGATGTGCGCGTCTCGATGATCTACGAGGGCACCAGCGAGGTGCAGCGCATCGTGATCAGCCGCGCGGCGCTGCGCGCCGGCTGAGCGCCCCTCAGCGGTTCCCGAAGTCGATGGAGCCGGCGCGGCTCCCGTCGCGCGGCTGCACGCTTCCGCCGAGGCCCGCGAGGGAGACGCCCAGGAAGAGCAGGAAGCCCACGAGAATCGAGAAGCCGACGACGCGGTCGTCGTCGAGAGCGAAGCGGCCGACGCCGGCCACGACCAGGCCGAGGACGGGAATGGCGACCATGAGCCGCTTCCGCCGCGCGGCCGCCTCCTGCGCGAGCCGCTCCGCTTCCGCCTTTGCCGCGCGCTTCGCCTCGCGCTCCGCCCGTCGTTCCGCCTTGCTTGCCTTGCCCATCGCTGCACCCCCGTGCGGGGACAGTCTAGCCCAGAAAGCGAGGGCACGGCGCGTCGCTTCGGCGGGAAGGCGCGGAGCGCCTTCGGCGTAGGAAAAGGACCCGAGGGGCGGCCCAAGCCTTCAGCTTTTCAGGTGTCCGTCGACCGGGTATGAACATCGCTACGAGGGCCCCGTCCAAGGGCCATCACGCTGGGGGGTCGGCGCGGCGCCGCGCTCCCCGAGGGGAGATCTCGACCATGCATCGCGGAAACGGGGGCCGGCGCGCCCTGATCGCCACGGCGCTCCTGGCAACGGCCCTGACCGTGTCGGGGTGCACCATCACCACGCGCACGCGCCCCGTGGCGACGACCACCACGGTACGCGTCCAGACGCCGATGCCCCAGCCGCAGCCGCAGCCGCCGCAGCAGACCGTCGTGGTGCAGCAGCAGCCCCAGCTCGCGCAGGGCGTGACCGTCGTGGAGGCGACGTGCACCCAGGGCGCGCAGGAGGTTTGCAATGGTCTCGACGACAACTGCAACGGGCAGATCGACGAGGGGTGCGGCTATCAGTCCGGCAACATCCAGATCACGCTTGCCTGGAGCAGCGGCGCGGACCTCGACATGTACGTCCGCGACCCGCAGGGAAACGAGCTGAGCTACCAGAACACGCAGTCGCCGACGGGCGGCATGCTCGACCAGGACGCGCGCGGTGCCTGTAACCCCGGGCAGCCGAACAACACCATCGAGAACGTCTTCTGGAACCAACCGAACCCGCCCCAGGGCACCTACGACGTGATGGTCGACTACTGGTCCGGCAGCACCTGCAGCACGAACGCGGGGCCCACGAACCTGACCCTCTCTATCTCCGTGGGCGGCCAGGTGATCGGTAGCTACGCCTACACGATCAACCCGAACCAGCGCCTCTCCATCGCGCAGTTCCAGATCTGACGAGGGCCGCGGGATGCGTCCGCTCCCGCTCGTTCTCCTCACGGCCGCCTGCGCCTCCGCGCCGGCGGCCGCGACGCGTTCCGCGCCCGCCGCGGAGCGCCTGGACCCAGCGGCCCTCGCCGCGTGGGGCCGCAGACAGCCCGAGCACGTGAGCGGGGACGGCCGCGGTCATGGAAGCGGAGACGGAAACGGAAACGGGGCCGGAAACGGAAACGGGGCCGGAAACGGGGAATCGCGCGGCCACGGACCCCGAGCCGGCGTCGCTCACGCCCGCATCGCCGTCGCCTTCGACGGCGCGCCGCTCGGCGAAGCGCTCCGCTTTCTCGCCGACGCGGCCGGCGTAGGCATCGTGCTCACGGACGTGCCGGACGTTCCCGTGACGCTCCGCCTTCGGGCCGTCGACCCGCGGGACGCGCTGGTCGCCCTGGCGAACGCACATGGCCTCGGCGTCATCGCGCGGGGACGCGCATGGGCCGTCGCCCCCGTGCACCGCGGCGCTGGCCCGAGGATACTCCCGCCGTGAGCCTCCCCGAGCTGCCGGCGCCGACGCGGCGCATCTACTGCAACCGCACGCTGAACCTCCGGTCCATCCAGGTCGTCGGCTTCGACATGGATTACACGCTGATCCACTACCGGACCGAGGCCTGGGAGCGGCACGCCTTCGACCACGCCAAGCGCCTCCTCCTCGAGCGCGGCTGGCCGGTGCGCGCCTTCGAGCTCGACCCCTCCTTCGCTCAGCTCGGGCTCATCCTCGACCTCGAGCTCGGCAACATCGTCAAGGCAAACCGCTTTGGCTTCATCAAGAAGGCTCTGCACGGCACGTCGCCGCTTTCCTTCGAGACGTATCGCGAGATCTATGCGCGTGAGCTCGTGGACCTGAGCGAGGGCCGCTGGCGCTTCCTCAACACGCTCTTCGCGTTGAGCGAGGCGCACCTCTACGCCCAGTGCATCGATCTCCTGGACGCCGGCGCCTTGCCCGACGCCGAAGGGCCCATGAGCTACCGGGACGTCTACGACGTCGTCCGCAAGGCCATCGACGACGTGCACATGCGCGGCGACCTCAAGCGCGAGATCATGGCGGACCCGGACCGCTTCGTGGAGCTCGACCCGGACCTGCCTCTCGCACTCCAGGATCTTCGTCACGCCGGGAAGAAGGTCGCGCTCATTACGAACAGCGAGTGGTTCTACACGACGGCGATGATGAGCTACGCCTTCGACCGCTACCTCGATGGCGCGGGCTGGCGGAGCCTCTTCGACGTCGTGATCGTCGCGGCGCGGAAGCCCGACTTCTTCCACGCGCGGAACCCCATCTTCGAGATCGTCGACGACGACGATGGACTGCTGCGACCCGTGGTGGGTCCGCTCGAGGAGGGCGGCGCCTACCTCGGTGGTCACGCCTGGCTCCTCGAGGAGCTCTTCGGCATCGCGGGGCAACAGCTCCTCTACGTTGGGGATCACATCTTCAGCGACGTGAACGTCTCCAAGAAGATGCACCGCTGGCGCACCGCCCTCGTCGTGCGTGAGCTCGAAGAGGACATCGTGGCGCTCGAGGCCTTCAAGGCGAAGCAGAAGGAGCTCTCGGAGCGCATGGAGCAGAAGGCGCGTCTCGAGCACGACGCCTCGCACGTCCGCCTCGAGCTTCAGCGGAAGCGCCGCGGCTACGGACCGCCGGTGGCCGAGAGCGCCAACGTGCTCGAGAGCCGCTTCCACGAGCTTCGGAGCGAGCTCGTCGCCCTCGACGAGGCCATCGCTCCGCTGGCCCGGGAGGCGAGCCAGCTGATGAACCCTCGCTGGGGCCTCGTGATGCGCGCGGGCAACGACAAGTCGCACCTCGCGCGGCAGATCGAGAAGAGCGCCGACATCTACATGAGCCGCGTCTCGAACCTTCTCGCGCAGACCCCCTTCGTGTACCTCCGCTCACCGCGCGGGAGCCTGCCCCACGACAGCGGCCCGGCCGGCGGGGCGCAGTAGCCGCTCAGCGTTCGTGCATCGGCGCGCGCTCGGGACGTCACGGCCTCATTGGAGCGGGTTCGCCTCGACGAAGCGCAGCACCGCGTCGCGGAAGGCCGCCGACTTCCGGGGGAGGCGCTTCACGTTCGGCAGCACGAGGTAGAGGCCCGCGGCGAGGAGCTCGTCGTCGACCATCACGCGCACCAGCCGACCCTCCGCCACGCCCTGGTCGGCGACGAAGCGCGGGAGGAAGGCGACGCCGACGCCCGCCATCGCGAGCTCCGCGGCGAGCAGCATGTCCCCCGCGGAGATCAGCGAGGCGGCCTGGTCGAAGGCCCGCGGCACCACGCCGCGCAGGCCGACCACCGTATGCGAGGCAAGCTCTTCACACGATCGAGGCGCACCGCGTCCATGGACGTAGCGGGGCGAGGCATAGACGCGGATCCGGACCGAGCCGATGCGCCGTGCGCGCAATCCGCCGCCCGCGAGCCCGTCGCGCGCGATGCGGAGCGCGACGTCGAAGCCCTCACGCTCGAGGTCCACCTGGCGATTGGAGAGCTCCACCGCCGGCCGAAGCGCGGGATGGGCCTCGGCCAGCTCCCCGAGCACGGGCGGCAAGAGCCAGGTGCCGACGTCGCGGGGCGCCGAGATCCGGAGCAGCCCCGCCGGCTCGTCGCGGGCCTCGGGAAGCTCCGCCACCGCACGCTCGACCCCGGCGTGGAGCGGGGCGACCTCCGCGAGGTGGCGTCGCCCCGCGGGCGTGGGCTCCACGCGGCGCGGGGGCCGAATGAGGAGCTCCGCGCCGAGCGCCTGCTCCAGCGCGCCGATGCGCCGGCTGACGGCGGAGCGATGAAGGCCATGCGTCGTCGCGGCCCGGCTGAAGGAGCGCTCCTGCGCGACGGTGACGAAGAGTCGTAGCGCGTCGAGGTCGATTGATGCGGTATCGCATCAACACGTGACGCATTTCAACGATTCACACATCAGTTGGCCGGCCTAGGGTTCCAACGTGGGCGCGTCGTTCACCCCGCCGCGGGCGCCTTGGCTCTGTGCCGGGGCGGGCCTCTTCGTCCTCGCATGCACGCGACTCGAGGCGGCAGAACCCGCGCCTGCTCCCCTCCCCACCGCTGAAGACGCTCGAGGTGTTGCCATGACCCCGACCCCGCCCTTTCCTCGTCGCGTTGGCCCGCGACCGCGCACGACCCCGACCAACCCGCACACGCAGCTCGACCAGAACGCGCCTCTCGAGCTTCAACAGGAGATCGCGGACTTCATGTTCGGCCTCGGGTGCGTGCGAGAGGTCCCCTCGCTGATCTCAGTGCCCGGGGCCCGCGCCATGTGGCTCCAGGAGTCGTGTGCGGCGGGCCCGGAGCACGCCTTCATGGTCGGCCGGGAGTTCTGCCACCTGCATCCGGCGAGCGACGGGAGCCTGCATCTGAACCTCCCCGAGGACGTGCTGGAGGAGGCCATCGAGCGCGGCTGGGCGGAGCGTCATCCGCTGGCGGCGCGCGGGCTCATCCCGGGCAACGTGGTCATGGTCTACGGCCCGCGGGACACCACGGAGGCGGAGGTCGTGAAGCGCCTGATCGCCGCCTCGCACGCCTTCGCCCACGCGGGCTGAGCGCAGCGCCCGGTTCTGGCCGTGGCCTCAGAAGGGCGGGAGGCCCGCGGTCAGCAGGCGCCTCAGATCCTCGAACTCGGCCGTGCCGAAGAGACCCGGAAAGCCACCGCACTCGAGCACGCTCGCCCGCAGATAGGTCAGCAAGTCCGGGCTCGCCGGCGAGAGACGCGGCCGAAGGCGGCCGGCCCAGGCGAACTCGCCTTCGAGGAGCGGCATCCAATCGTCGTTCATGGCGAGCGTGACGGGGCCGTCCGAGCCGAGGTTGTCCTTGGCGAAGGCGTCCGGAGCGATGGGAAGCTCGGCCTCGTCCTCGGGCGCGGCCGCGAGCGCGTCGATGGCCCGCTCGAGCCACGCCTCCGTGGGCGCCTCGATGACCAGCGGGTCGATGAGGCTCTCGGGCGTATCGGGGCGCAGGCTGCGCTTGACGAAGAAGAGCACGTGCGCGCGCTCTCGCGCGTCGCACAGGTCGATGCCGCCAACGATTTCCCAGAAGAGCTCCAGGACGCGGGGTGGCTCGACGGGAAGCGTGGCCCGAAGCTTGGCGACGGCATCGATGGAGAGAGGGGCGCCGAGTCCGGGTACCGTGTTCAAACGTGAGGGATGCTCCGCGCCACCGCCGGGGTATCCGAGGTCCGTGAGCCGCTCGAGCAGTACGCCAAGCGCGTCGCGGCAGCGCATCAGGGCGTTCCGGGCGGCCGCCTCCGCGGCGGCAGGACCGGCGGCGATGGCGCGGGTGTAGCGGTCGGCGGCAGCAAAGGCGGCGTCGTAAGCGGTCATGGAGGGTGGTCTGGTATCACCGGCCCATGACGCGCTCCACCTCCGTCGTCGTCGGGCTCGGGCAGATCGGATCGGCCTTCGCCCACGCCCTGCTCCGGGCCGGTCACGCGCTGGTTCCCGTCAACCGTGGGGACGACGTGAGCCGCGTCGCCGCGGAGGTGCCGGCGCCGGCGCACGTGGTGGTGGCGCTCGGGGAGGCGGGGCTCGAGGCCTGGCTCTCGGCCTGCCCGGCAGCGTGGCGTGCGTCGCTCGTGCTCGTGCAGAACGAGCTCCTCCCGCCGGACTGGCATCGCCACGGTCTCGAGGACCCCACGGTGGCGTCCGTGTGGTTCGAGAAGAAGGCGAACAAGAAGACCACGGTGCTCCTTCCCACGCCCGTCGCGGGCCCCGGCGCGGAGAGCCTCGCCGCGGCGCTCGACGGCGTGGGCTACGACGCCGAGGCGATTCCGCGCGCCGCGCTCACGGCGGCCCTCGTCACCAAAAACCTCTACATCCTGACCAGCAACGTCGCCGGCCTCGATGCGGGCGGCGGCACGGTGGGCGAGCTTTGGGACACGCGCCGGGACGCGACGCTCGCCGTGGCCCGCGACGTCTTGGCGCTCCAGCGCGCCCGGCTGGCGGGGGGACCCGGCACCGGGGCCGCCGACGCGGAGGCCCTCGACGAGGCGGCCCGCTTCGCGGCCCTCGAGCGCGCCTTCGCCGCCGATCCCGCCCACGGCGCCATGGGACGAAGCGCCCCGGCGCGGTTGGCCCGGGCGCGCGCTCAGGCGGAGCTGCTCGGGGTGGCAGTGCCCATGCTCGCCGCCATCGCCCGGCGGCGGGAGGTGTAGCCGGGTCCTGCGCTGCCCACGTGGCGTGCGCCGGGGACGGGAGGAGCCAGGGCTGCCGCGGAGCGTATGCCGACCGTGGGCCGAGGTTTGCCCTCGCGCGTCCCGGGCCCCAGGTTTCGCGCCCGTGCAGGATGCGTACAAGGGCGAGATGAACCGGGACGTGCCGCCGGCGCGGCCGGGGGAGTTCGCGCCGCTCGCCATCGGACCGCTCGAGGTGTGGCCACCGGTGGTGCTCGCGCCCATGGCCGGCGTGACCAACTGGCCCTTCCGGACCCTCTGCGCCCGCTTCGGCGCCGGCCTCTACGTGAGCGAGATGATCACGGCGCGGCCGCTCGTGGAGGGCCGGGAGAAGGCGCTCAAGCTCGCGGACTTCGCGCCCGAGGAGTCGCCGCGCTCACTCCAGCTCTATGGCGTCGACCCGCACTTCGTGGGCGAGGCCGTGAAGCGCCTCGTGGGCGAAGGCCGCGTCGACCACATCGACATGAACTTCGGCTGCCCGGTCCGAAAGGTGACCCGCAAGGGCGGCGGCGCGGCGATCCCCGTCCGGCCGCTCCTGCTCCGGGACATCGTGCGCGCGGCGGTGCGGAACGCGGGCGACGTGCCCGTCACCATCAAGTTCCGCATGGGCATCGACGAGGCGCTTCTCACCTACGAGGACGCCGGCCGCATCGGCGAAGAGGAAGGCTGCGCGGCCGTCGCTCTTCACGCCCGGACGGCGGCGCAGCTCTACGACGGCGAGGCGCGGTGGGAGCACATCGCGCGGCTCAAGCAGGCGGTCACGCGCATCGCCGTGCTCGGCAACGGCGACGTGTGGGAGGCCTGGGACGCGCTCCGCATGATGCGCGCGACCGGCTGCGATGGGGTGGTCGTCGGGCGTGGCTGCCTCGGGCGGCCCTGGCTGTTCCGGGATCTCGCCGCCGTCTTCGAGGGCCAGGAGCCGCCGGACCCCCCGCGCTTCGGCGCCATCGTCGACACCATGCTCGTGCACGCGAAGATGCTCAGCGACTGGATGGGCGAAGCGCGGGCCATGCGCGACTTCCGGCGCCACAGCACCTGGTACACGAAGGGCTTCCGCGGCAGCGCGCAGCTTCGTCAGGAGCTGATGCGCGTCACGACCTTCGCGGACCTCGAGCGCATCCTCCGCGCCCATGACCCCGACGAGGCCTTCCCGCCGAGCGCCATGCGCGTGCAGCGCGGCAAGACGGCGGGGACGCAAAAGGTCACGCTTCCGGACGGCTTTCTCGTCGATCGCTTCACGAACGCGACCCCGCCGACAGCGGGAGCCGCGGTGTGGACGAGCGGCGGCTGAGCCGCGCCTCGAGTCTCCCGACGCGATGGTCACGCTCGGCTTCGGTCTCGAGCGGGCACGTATGCCGCGCGTGGCGGAGGGCCTCCGCCAGGTCCTTGCTCCGGTGCTCGTGAAACTTGGCGAGCGCGAGGTGCACGCGAGCGTCGTCGGGGCGTGCTCGGAGCGCGTGCGCCAGGGCGTCTCCTTCGTCCTTCAGTCGCCGCTCGCGGCGGGCGAGGCGCGCGGCGAGGAGCCACGCATCGGCGGTGCACCGCGCGTCACCGCCGCCTTCACCGGCCGCTTCGGCGAAGGCGCGGGCCAGCGCGGCGTTGCCCGCCCGTTCGGCCACCGTGGCGAAGCCGAGCTGCTCGTCGGGCTCGAGCTCTCGGCGAAGCGCCGCGTAGCGGGCAGCGAGCTCGCCGAGGATCGCCGCGAGCGCGATCAGGTCGTTCCCGTTGTGCTCGATGACCGCGTCGAGGCGGCCCGGCTCCCCGCTCCGCAGGAAGTGGAGGAAGATCCCGGGAATCTCGGACCCGTCGACGTCGTGCTCGCGGACGAAGGCGAGCACCTCCCGCTCCATGTCCACGAGGCGCACTCGCGCGAGGCGCCGCTTGTAGAGGCGCCGCGCGCAGTGCAGCAGGTCGAGGTGCGGCGGCAGCGTCGGCGCCGCGATGCGGTTCAGCACGAAGCGCGCGCGGAGCAGCGGCCAGTCGAAGCTCTTTCCGTTGTAGCTGACGACGCAGCTCGCCTCGCCGATGCGCTCGGCGAGGCGCCGGAGCAGCGGGCCCTCCTCGCCGAGGCGGGTCAGGAGCAGCTGCTCGACCACCAGCGACTGGTCCTCGAAGTAGCCGACGCCCACCAGGAAGGGCACGGTCCCCGCGGCCGTACCGAGGCCCGTCGTCTCGGTGTCGACCAGCAGCATGCGCCGCAGGTCCACCCCGCTCAGCGACGGGTCGAGGGCCAGCTCCGCCACGCGCGCGCTCGCCGCGTCGAGCGCGCTTCGTACCGGGACGCGGCCGTGGCAGTGGTGCGGCTCGAGCCAGCTCCGCACCGTGTGCACGCATCCGTGCCTCGTGTCCTCGGGGTGGCCCGGGAGGGCGCGGGCCGGCCCGTGCGTCGCGAGCGCCGGGGCCTCACGGAGCACGCGGGCGCGCAGTCCCTCCTCGGGCGTGTCTCCCGGGTCGGTCGCGTCTCGCGCGTCGGCCTCGCCAGACGCCACGGACCGGCGCAGGCCGCTCCGCTCCCGGGCCGCCATCCCGTCGAGGGTCTGCCGCAGCGCCGCGATGCGGGCCTGCTTCGGGTCTGCGGCGGCCGGGTGCTCCAGCCTCTCATCGTGGCTCAGGCCGGCGCGGGAACCGGGTCCGGCGCCACCGAGGCGCGCGAGCTTTCCGGCCAGGCGACCCATCAATGGGCCGTGGTCCAGCCGGCGTCGTCGAGGAGCCCGAGCACCAGGGCCTTGCGCGGCGTCCGCTGAAGTCCGGGCACGTCCATGGGCAAGCCCGCGTCGGGGCCGATGCAGGCCGGACAACCTCGAGCGCAGGCGCAGCGCTCGATGAGCGAGCGCGCCCGCCGCAGGAGTCCGTCGCGCTCATCGAAGAGCCGCGGCGCGAGGCCGACACCTCCCGGTACGGCGTCGTAGAGGAAGAGCGTCGGATCGAAGCCGCCCCCGCCCGAGCTCGGCGCCCCGCCCTCGGCGCTCTGGTCACCGACGCTCGTCCCGAGGTCCCGCGGGTCCACCATGAGTCCCGTCGCCGCCACGACCCGGAGCGTCGCCAGGAGCCCGCGGAGCCCGTCGATGATCGTGGCGCGGGGCACGCTCCGCGCCTCGGCGCAGCGCATCACGAGCTCCTCTGGCCAGGTCAGCCAGAAGGCGCTCGTATGCATCTGCATCTCCGGCAGGCGCACGTCGCCGTAGCCGACGTTCTCGTGCGTGTGGAACTTGATCTTCTTGTAGCCGACGACCTTCTGGACCACGGAGACCTCGCCGAGACCGGCGCCGAGACTCGGCGGGGGCGATCCCGCTCCGAGGTCCGCCGCCGTGGCTGCGGCGAGGGGAGCGGCTGCGGCGAGGGGAGCGCTTGCGGCAAGGGGAGCACCGTCTTCCTCTTCGACGACGCTCACCTTCGTGTGGGTGATGGCCGTCGTGTAGTAGTCGGGCTTCACCTTCCGCACGAAGGCCTTGTGGTTCTCGAAGTCGAGGCGCTCGACCTGATACTGCGCGCCGGCGTGCTGATAGATGGCCTGCACGTGGAGCATCACGTGCGTCGAGCGCCAGTCCATCTCGGCGATGGTCTTGTCCGTGTCGAGGTCGACGACGACGAAGTTGTCCCAGCTCACGCTCCTCAAGCTCACGTGATTGGCCGGGTAGCCCTCCGTCGCCCAGTGATGGACCAGCGTGCCCTGGGCGTTCGGCGCCGGGTGCACGACACCATGGTCGGCGAGGAAGCCGAGGGCGTCCGCGAGGCCCTCCGCCGGCAGGTCGCCGAAGCGGTCACCCTCCTCGAAGGGGAGCTCGAAGGCGGCGCACTTGAGGTGCTGAACGAGGATCTCGACGTTGTCCGGATCGATGCGCGCGTGCTCGACGGGCGCGTCGAGGATCTGCCGCGGATGCTGCGCTACGTACTGATCGAGGGGCGCGCTCGAGGTCACCAGCACGCCGAGCGCGTCGCCCTCGCGCCGGCCCGCCCGTCCGAAGCGCTGGAGCGTGCCCGCGAGCGTGCCCGGATAGCCTGCGCACACGACGGCATCGAGGGCACCGATGTCGATGCCGAGCTCGAGGGCGTTCGTCGCCACCACGCAGCGAATGCTCCCGCTCCGGAGCCCCTGCTCGATGGCCCGGCGCTGCTTCGGCAGGTAGCCGCCGCGGTAGGCGTGAATGGCGTCGGCGGGGCACTCGTGCTTCGTGAGCCGGTCGCGGAGGTACTTGAGCATCACCTCCACGCCGTTCCGGCTCTGGCCGAAGACGAGCGTGGGTACGCCGGCACGGACGAGATCCGTCGCCAGCCGCACGGCGCTCTTCAGGTAGCTCGCGCGCAGCCCGAGCTCCCGGTTCACGACGGGCGGGTTGTAGACCATCACCCGCCGCGGCCCCTGCGGCGCCCCGCTCTCGCCGAGCACCACCACCTCGCGGCCGACGATGCGGCTCGCGTGCGGCCCGGGGTTGCCGATGGTGGCGGAGGCCAGGATGAAGCTCGGCGACGCCCCGTGGAACGCCGCGATGCGTCGCAGGCGCCGCACCACGTTGGCGAGGTGCGAGCCGAAGACGCCGCGGTAGCTGTGGAGCTCGTCCACCACCACGTAGCGCAGGTTCGCGAAGAGGCGTGCCCATGAGGTGTGATGCGGCAATACGCTCGCGTGGAGCATGTCCGGGTTGGTCAGGATGACGCCGCTCCGCTCCTTGGCCACGCGGCGCGCATCTCCGGGCGTGTCTCCGTCGAAGGTTATGGCCCCGTGGGGCAGCCCGGCGTCCCGGAGCAGGCCTCGCAGCCCCTCCTCCTGGTCCCGGCTGAGCGCCTTGGTCGGGAAGAGATAGAGCGCGCGCGCCTCGGGCTCCGTGGCCAGGCGCTGCAGCACCGGCAGGTTGTAGCAGAGCGACTTGCCGCTGGCCGTGGGCGTCGCGACGACGAAGTCCTCGCCGGCGAGGCCCCGGCGTACGGCCTCGACCTGGTGCGCATAGAGGCGCGTGATGCCGCGCGTGGCGAGCGCGTCCCGGACCGGCGACGCGAGCGTCTCGGGGACCCGGGCGTCGACGGCCGGGCGGCCGGGCAGCGTCTCGTCCAGAACGACGCTCTTGGTGAGCCCGTCGCGCTCCCACCCCGCGAGCACGGCTGCGAGCCCCTTTTGCCGGCGCCACGGCACCCGGCGGCGGGCTCCGAAGACCTCACTGGGGTTGGCGGACTTGATACGCACCTCTGCACTCATGTGCAGCACTGTACGTTTGACCCGTGACGGCGCCCATCCGCCGCGGAACGACGAAGGCCCACGCGCCGAAGCACGCGGGCCCTACGTCAGCGCCGTGGGTCGCGTTCAGTCGCGACTGCTCATGAGGAGCTGAAGCACGTACCAGAGCAGAAGCGCGAAGCTCGCGAAGAGGGAGAGGCTGGCGGCCACGTGCTGCCCCTCTCGGTAGTGCAGCATCACGCCCGACGTGCTGTAGAGGATGCTCATCGCCGCGAGCACGACACCCGCCCACAGGATCAGTACCGGCAGCTGGAAGTTGAAGACCGCTGCTCCGACCGCGGCGCCGAGAATGGCGATGGTCAAGAAGATCATCGCGCTTCGAAGGAAGGAGAAGTCCTTCCGAGTCACGAAGACCACCAGGGTCAACGCCGCAAAGAGCACGCCGGTGATCAGGAAGGCCTGCATGGGGAGGCCGGGACCGGCCATCACCGTGGCGATGAAGATCATCGGCGCGATGAAGAGCGCCTCGAGTCCGAGGTACACGGCCGACGCGAGATATTGCGTACGGACGTCGGTCGAGCGTCGCGCCCACCGGTCGGCCATCGTGGACGTCACCGCAAAGAGGCCGAGGAAGATCAGGTGGCCGAACTGGCCGCGCCCCTCGCCGTAGACCAGGAGCGCGAGGGCCTCGGCGGCCCCCGTCGCGAGGAGCAGCCCGATGAACGCGACGAACACCGCGATCATCCCGGCTAGGTGCCCGTAGGTCTTGGCGATGAAGCTGGCCCGCGTGTCGACGTCCGCGTGGGCGACGGCACCGTAGCTGGGAGTGGCGTACTGGCCTTGATTCATGGGGGTACGGTCAGGCTCGCTCGACCATTCGTCAATGGGTCGTGGGCGGGGGAGCGCGTTTCCTCGGGGCTTCTTCGGCCTGGCCGAGGAATTGCCCGCTTTCCCTCAGGGACGTACGCGCACGTCGTTCCATTCCCCCGTCGCGTCCCGCGTCCACCGCACGCGCTCGTGAGGCGCGTCCCGGAGCGAGAGGAAGTCGACGGCGTCCGCCACGAGCCGAAGCGCCCGGAAGCAAGGCACCGGGGTCGTGCCTCGCGTCTCGGGCGGGAACATGTCGTCGTCCGTGCGGGGCGTTCCGGGCGGCGGCCAGAGGAAGGTGCCCCGCGAGCTCGGCGAGAGCCGGGCCCAGGCGTCCTCGCGGGCCGCCTCGTCGAGCTCCTCCACGCGACCCCTCAGCCGGTACTGCTCCCGGAGCCCCGCGAAGTACCAGCAGAGCTCCACGCGGGGCTCTCGGGCCAGCTCCTCGGCCTTGCCGCTCCGCGCATCCGTGACGAACCAGACGCCGCGCGGCGCCTCGACGAGGCCGCGCACCACCACCGTGCGGCAGCGCGGCGCGCCGTCCGCATCCACCGTCGCGAGCTGCGCGTAGCGCGCGACGGGGTGCCGCTTGCTCCGGCTGCACGCCTTCGCGAGGTAGCGAAACCACACCGGCGCGGGGCCCGGCGCAGCGTCGTTCGAGGTGTCCATGGCCGGAGCGTGGGGCCGGGAGGCGCCCGGCGTCAGGGCCGGAGGCTCTTCTCGAAGAGCACGCGCCCGTCCACGCCCCGGACGCGCATGCGGAGATACCCGTCCCAGTCGACGTCGAGCTCGCCGTAGGTGAACCAGGCCTTCGCCTCGGCGTAGGTCGAGATGGCCGTGGCGTCGCCCGGGCGGTGCATGAAGAGGCGCTCGGGGCCGAAGGTCTCGTCGAGGTCCTCGCGCGGGTAGATGCCCGCGCTCAGCGGCCCGACGACCACCTCGTGCACGACGAAGTCCGGCGCCTCGTCCGGGAAGGGCACGTAGCGGAGCACGGTCGAGAAGTGAACGTCGGCCGTCAGGAAGACGAGGTTTCGCTCCTGCGCTCGGGCCACCTCGAAGAGCGCGCGCAGCTCACGCTCGTAGCCCTGCCCGTTGCCGCCGTCCGCCCACCCGTCGCGCGCCTGCTCGCTCCCCGTCGGGATGCTGATGGGCACGCTCGACGCGACCACGATCCAGCGGGCGTCGCTCTCGCGGAGCCGCCCCTCCAGCCAGGACCGCTGCGCGCTCCCGAGCATCGACTTCGGTGCGTCCGCCAGGTCGGGCCGCGTCGCGGGGTCCCGGTGCTGCCGCGCGTCGAGGGCGAGCAGCTCCACGTTGCGCCCCCACCGCAGCGACCGGTGCAGCCGTCGTCCGGCGCTCACGCCCGCGTCGACGGGGTTGTGGTGCACGAAGGCGCGAAGCCCGATGCCCATCAGCGGGTCGTCTGGGGCGAAGTCGTTGGCGACCTCGTGGTCGTCCCAGAGCGCCACGTAGGGCGTCGTACCCAGGAACTTCCGGAGCGCGTCGTCCCCGCGCGCGTAGCGCCAGTGCGCCCAATAGTCCTCGATGCGGGCGCTCTCCACGAAGGGCGCGGCGATCTGCGCGTTGCCGAAGCGACCTACCTCGTCGCAGCGGCCGTCGCCGTAGATCATGTCGCCGAGGGCGACGAAGAAGGCGTAGCGACGCCGGGCCATGGGCAGGAAGATGGGGAAGCCCTCGTCCCGGTCCCGGCACACGTTCTGGCCGCCGAGATCTCCTCCGAAGGAGAAGCGAAGCGGCGCCGACTCGCCGGGCCGCGGCGCCGTACGGAAGCGACCCTCGGCCGCGTCGCCCGGGGTGGCGCACTCGTCCGGCGTACCGAACCAGGCCCGGTAGCGGTACGAGGTGCCCGGCTGGAGCCCGTCGAGGCGCACTTGCGCGGCGTGGTCGGATGCATCGACGGCCTCCGCATCGTGATGCGTGAGCGCGTTCTCCTGGCCTCGCGGCCAGAGCTCCACGTGCAGCGTCGCGGCGGCCGCCGCCTGGGCCCAGAGCACCACGCTCTCGGCCCCGAGGTCGCCGAGGAGCGGGCCGGTTTCGAGCGTCACGGACGCCGCGGGCCGCGCGTCCGGCGGGTCCGCTTCGCTCTGCGCGGCCGGCGGCGGTCTGCGCGGCGGCGGACACGCGCCGAGCGCCAGCGCGGCGACGAGGACGGGAGCGAAGCGCACGGCGAGAGGGATATGACCGAGATCGGCGCGCGTCCAGGCACGACCCGCACGTCGTGCTAACGAGGCGCCGTGAAGCGAGGGCTCACGGCGCGGCTCGCGGCCGCTCCCCAGGGCGTCTTCGCGGCCTACGCGGTCGCGGCCGCCTTCGGCGCGTACTTCTGCATGTATGCGTTTCGAAAGCCCTTCGCCGCGGGCAGCTACGCGGGGCCCGGGCTCTTCGGCAGCGGCGTCGAGCTCAAGACCGCGCTCGTGATCGGTCAGCTGCTCGGGTACACGCTGAGCAAATACGTCGGCATTCGCGTCGTTAGCGAAGCGCGCCCCTCGTCCCGGGGTCGGCTGCTCCTCGGCCTCGTGCTGGCCGCCGAGCTGAGCCTCGTGCTCTTCGCGCTGCTCCCGCGCGACGCGGGACCCGTCGCGCTCTTCCTGAACGGTCTCCCGCTCGGCATGGTCTGGGGGCTCGTCGTCGCGCCGCTCGAGGGGCGCCGGCTCTCGGACGTGCTGCTCGTCGGGCTGCGCCTCTCGTTCATCGTGGCGAGCGGCGTGGTCAAGGACATCGGGCGAAGCCTCATGGCCGCCGGCGTGCCCGAGCGCTGGATGCCGGCGTCGACGGGTGCGCTCTTCGTTCTCCCCTTCGGCCTCGCGGTGCTGGCGCTCCAGGCGTTGCCGCCGCCCTCGGCGGCCGACGAGGCAGCTCGGGTACGCCGCAGGCCCATGGACGGCCCGGCGCGACGGGACTTTCTTCGCCGCTTTGGACCCGGGCTCGTGCCGCTCTTCGTGCTCTACGTGCTCTTCACGGCCTACCGGGACTTCCGCGACAACTTCGGCGTCGAGCTCTTTCGGGAGCTCGGCTACGCGGAGGAGCCGGCGCTCTTCACGCAGACGGAGCTGCCCGTGGCCCTCGGAGTGCTGCGGGCGCGCGGGGCGCTGAACTTCGTCCAGGGCCGGCGCGCCGGCCTGGTCGCGGCGTACGCCGTGATGCTCGCAGGCACGGGGCTCCTCGGCGTGGCGACGCTCCTGCGGGAGGCGGGCACGGTCAGCGGCGCCGGCTGGATGGTGCTGACGGGGCTGGGAAGCTACCTCGTCTACGTGCCCTTCAACGCGGTGCTCTTCGAGCGCCTCATCGCCTTCGTGGGCGTACCGGCCACCGCGGTCTTCGCCATCTATGTGGCGGATGCGCTCGGCTACACGGGATCCGTCGCGCTCCAGCTCGGGAAGGACCTCGGCGCTGCGGGGGCGACGCGGCTGGCCTTCTTCGACGGCTTCACGCGCGTCGCGGCGGCGACGGGCGCCCTCGGTCTCGTCGGCAGCCTGGCCTTCTTCCTGCGTCGCGCGGGCCCAGACGAAGCGTCCACGACTGGCGACTGACCGGCGCTCGGCGAGGGACCCAGACCCGGCCCATGCCCACTCCCGACGTCACCGTCATCGGCGCCGGTTTCTCCGGCCTCTCCGCCGCCTGCTACCTGGCCGACGCGGGCGCGAACGTGACCGTGGTCGACCGTCACCCGCAGGCCGGCGGCCGGGCCCGCACCTGGGAGAAGGACGGCTTCCGCTTCGATATGGGGCCGAGCTGGTACTGGATGCCGGACATCTTCGACCGCTTCTTCGAGGCGTTCGGACACCGCGTCTCGGACCACTACGATCTGCGCCGCCTGGACCCCAGCTACCGGGTGGTCTGGGAGCGCGGCGAGCCCTGGGACGTGCCCGCCGGGCTCGACGCGCTCCGGCGCTTCTTCGGGGACAAGGAGCCGGGCGCCGAGCAGGGCTTCGACGGCTTCCTCGCCGAGACGAAGTACATCTACGAGACGGCCACGCAGGATTACCTCCTCCGGCCCAGCCTCTCGCTCTTCGAGTTCTTCGACGCGCGCCTGGTGGTGGAGCTCTACAAGCTCCGGATGCTGCGCTCGATGCACTCCTACGCGCAGGGCTTCTTCCGGGACCCGCGCCTCGTGCAGCTCGTCGAGTGGCCCGTTCTCTTTCTCGGCGCGAGCGCGAAGGACACGAGCGCCATGTACGCGCTCATGAGCTACGCCGACATGGCCCTCGGCACCTGGTACCCGATGGGCGGCATGCACCGCATCATCGAGGGCATGGTGAGCGTGGCGGAGGAGCGTGGCGTGCGCTTCCGCCTCGGCGAGCCCGTCCGCGAGATCACGCTCGCGGGGCGCAAGACCACGGGCGTGCGCACCGACGCCGGCGCGATCCGGAGCGACGCCGTGGTGGCGACGGCCGACTACCATCACGTCGAGCGCGAGCTGCTCCCGAAGCGGGCGCGGCAGATCCCCGAGCGCGCCTGGAAGCGAAAGACCATGTCTCCCTCGAGCCTGCTCTTCTACCTCGGCGTGAAGGGAAGCCTCGAGGGGATCCCGCACCACACGCTCTTCTTCGACGAGGACCTCGACCGGCACATGGACGCGGTCTACCAGCACCCTCGCTGGCCGGCGCGACCGCTCTTCTACGCCTGCGCGCCGTCGCGGACGGATCCCAGCCTCGCTCCGGCGGGGCACGAGACGCTCTTCTTGCTCGTGCCGCTGGCCCCCGGGCTCCAGGACGACGAGGCCGCGCGGGAGCGCACCTATCACGTGTGCATGGAGCGTCTGGAGAAGCACCTCGGGCGGCCGCTGCGGGAGCAGGTGGTGCTCAAGCGGAGCTACGCCATGCGCGACTTCGAGGCCGACTACGCGGCCTTCCAGGGCAATGCCTACGGCATGGCCAACACGCTACGGCAGACGGGACCCCTGAAGCCGCCGCTGCGGTCGCGAAAGGCCGACGGGCTCTACTTCGCGGGGCAGCTCACGGTGCCGGGACCGGGCATGCCGCCCTCGCTCATCAGCGGAGAGCTCTCGGCCAAGGTGCTCCTCGGGGACCTCGGGCTCTCCACGGGTGCGCGGCGCGCGGACGCCGCCGAGTAGCCCTCAGGCCGGCGCCGTTCCCGGGACCTCGGCCGCGTCCGGCTGGCCCGCGAAGCGGGCGATGACCTGCGCGGCGGCGCTGTCGGACCAGACGTTCACCGTGGTGCGGCACATGTCGAGGATGCGGTCGACGGCGAGGATGAGGCCGACGGCGGTGGTCGGGAGCCCGACGGCCGCCAGCACGACGACCATCATCACCGTGCCCGCGTGCGGAATCCCGGCGGCGCCGACGCTCGCCAGGAGCGCCGTCAAGGCCACCACGAGCTGCTGACCGAGGTCGAGGTCGAGGCCGTAGACCTGCGCGATGAAGAGCACGGCGACGGCCTCGTAGAGCGCCGTCCCGTCCATGTTGATGGTCGCGCCGAGGGGCAGGACGAAGGAGCTCACGGCGCTCGGGACGCCGGCGTCCTCCACGGAGCGCATGGTGAGGGGGAGCGTGCCGTTCGAGGACGCCGTGCTGAAGGCCGTCAGCAGCGCCGGCGTCATGGCTCGGGCGTGATCCAGCGGGCTCACCTTGGCGAAGGCGCGAAGCACGAGGGGCAGCGTGATGAAGGCGTGCACCACGAGCGCGAGGAACACGGTGAGGGCGTACTTGCCGAGGGCCTCGAAGGCCTCGAGGCCCTTGCCCGCCGCGGCGAAGAGCATGAAGCCGAAGACGCCGATGGGGGCGAGCTGGATGACCGCGAGGGTCATCTTCATCATCACGGCGAAGAGCCCCTCGAAGAAGCGCCGCAGCTGCGCCGCGTTCGCGGCTGCCTTCGCGTCCTCGCCGTGCTCTTCGTCGGCCTGTCCGTGCTCCACGAACGTGATGAACACCCCCAGGAGCACACTGAAGAAGATGAGCGGGAGCATGTCCCCGTCGCTCGCCGCGCGGAGCGGGTTCGTCGGGATCATGCCCTGCAGCTGGCTCCAGAGGACGTCGCTCACGTCGCCCTCGGCCGCGGTCACGCTGGGCGTCCCCGCGCCCTCCTCGAGGAGGCCCAGATCGGCGCCCACGCCCGGCTGGATGAGGTTCACCATGAGCACGCCGGTGAGGATCGCGAGGGCACTCGTGGCGAGGTAGAAGAGCATCGTCCGCCCCCCGAGGCGGCCGAGCTTCTTCAGGTCGCCCATGCCCGTCACACCGCTGATCAGCGAGCTGCCGATGAGCGGGACGCCCAGCATCTTGCGCCGCCGGAGGAAGAGGTCTCCGACGGCGCGGCCGACGCTCGCGACCCGCTGCACGAGCTCGGCGTCGACGGTGCCCTTGGCTGCGAGCACGTTGAGCGGAAGCCCGATGCCCGCCCCGAGGAGCATGGCGAGGAGAATCCAATGGTGGAGCTGCAGCTTCTTCACGGAACGCGGGACCCTACCTCAGCTCGCCAGCACGCGCGTCCGGTGTGGCACGTCCTCCCGAAACGGGGACGATACGACGTCCGTCTTTGGTCCTAAGCTGACGCCGTGCTCCTGGCGCTCCTCGAGAACATCAGCCTGGTCACCCTCGCCGGGCTCGGGTACCGGGCCGTCCTGGCGCGGACCGCGTCGCGCCGGCGCCACGCGCCGGTGACCGGCATTCTCTTCGGCGCGGTCGCCATGCTGGTCACCGCGAACCCCGTCGAGGTTCCTTCGGGCGCGACCTTCGATGGACGCGCCGGGCCCGTCGTCTTCGCGGGATATCTGGGGGGTCCCCTCGCGGCGCTGCTGGCCAGCGCCTTGGGTTCGCTGGGCCGTCAGCTCGCCGGAGGACCCTACGCGCACTCGGGCATGCTGGCCGTCCTGCTCTACGGCCTGTCCGGCGCACTCCTCGCGCGCATCAAGCCACCGGGTTCGGAAGGCTCGCCGGACCTGCGCACGGTGGTGCAGCTCTGGGGTCTGACCAGCATCGCGGCCGCGAGCATGGTCTTCTTCATCCGTCCCGCGGAGACGGCCGCCGTGTGGGCCGGTACGGCGCTCCCACTCATCCTGCTCGCGAATGGCGTCTCCTGCGCCATCCTCGGAGCCGCCGTCCGAGCCGCCCTCGACGCGCAACACACCGCGGAACGCCTCGAGCGCACGGCGGAGCGCCTCCAGCTCGCATCATCCGCCGCGCGCATCGGGGTTTGGGACCTGGACCTCGTGGACGACGTGCTCCGCTGGGACGACTCGATGATGGAGCTCTATGGCGTCGACCTGGAGGACGACGTCGCGGGCAACTTCGACACCTGGGCGCGCCACCTACACCCCGAGGACAAGGAGCGCGCGATCGAGGAGGCGCTCGCGTCCTCGCGCGGCGTCGCCCCGCTGGATACCGAGTTTCGCATCGTGCGTTCGGACGGCTCGGTGCGCCACATCCACGCCCTGTCGACGCTCGTGCGCGACGGCGAGGGCGTGCCCCTGCGCATGGTCGGGGTCAACACGGACGTCACGGAGCTGAGGTTGAGCGAGGACGAGGTGCGAAAGCGCCACGCGCGCCTTCTGCAGGCCGAGAAGCTCGAGGCCGTCGGCAAGCTCAGCGGCGGCATCGCCCACGACTTCAACAACCTGCTGGGCGTCGTGACGGGCAACGTGCAGCTCGCGCTCGAAGCGGAGCTCGACGAGGCCGCCCGCGAAGCTCTGCTCGACGCGCGTGGCGCGGCCGAACGCGGGGCGCGGCTTACGCAGCAGCTCCTCGCCTTCGCGAGTCGGGCCCCGCTCCGGCCTCACGTCATCGACCCCGCTCGCGTCATCGCCGACATCGTCCGGCTCCTGCGGCGCACGCTTCCGAGCTCCGTCACGCTCGAGGTGTCGGCGATGGACGCGCTCGCCGTCGAGCTGGACCGGACCCAGCTCGAGAGTGCCCTGCTCAATCTCGTGCTGAACGCCAAGGACGCGATGCCGGCCGGGGGCGTCATCCGGCTGGGATGCGACGCGGTCGCGGAGGCTCCAGCCGGCGTGCCGCTCGAAGGACCGCTCGTCCGGCTGACGGTGGCGGATGACGGAGCGGGCATGAGCGCCGACGTCCAGCATCGCGCCCTGGAGCCCTTCTTCACGACGAAGGAGGTGGGTCGCGGATCGGGTATGGGTCTCGCGATGGTCAACGGCTTCGTGCGGCAATCGCGGGGCCACCTCCTTCTCGAGAGCCGCATCGGTGAGGGCACGCGCTTCGCGCTGTTCTTTTCCGCTTCGGGGCGCCCTGCTGCCGAGAGCGTGCCGGCGGAGCGTCGGGCGCCTCGCGGCGAAGGGCGTGTGCTGCTCGTGGAGGACGAGCCGACCGTCCGTCGGACTCTCGCGCGCTTGCTTCGCCGCCTGGGCTACGACGTCGTGGAAGCCGCCAACGGGCACGACGCGCTGGCCCGCCTGAAAGCGGGACCCATGCCCGACGTCTTACTGACGGACGTGATCATGCCAGGTGGGATGGCCGGCACGGAGCTCGCCACGCTGGCGCGCCAGCAGCACCCCGAGTTGCCGATGGTCTTCATCACGGGGACCCTCGCCGACGTTCCCGACCTGCTCCCCGGCGTCTCCGACGACATCCCGCGCCTCGAGAAACCGGTGGGGTTGGCCGAGCTCGCCCACACGCTGAAGGAGAGCCTGCGCCGGGCCTCGTGAGTCTCGCGCCGGGCGCGTCAGCGTCGGAGCCAGCGGATCTCGTACTCGCAGAACTCGTCGCCTCGTCGCGTGCACCGGAGGTGATCGACCGAGGGCATCAACACCTCGGACCGCTCGACCAGCGTCAGCAGCAGCCCTTCCTGGAGAACGCAGTTGAAGGTTTGCGTACGGCGCATGCGCAGCGAGGTGTCCGTATGCTCGAGGATCTCCCAGCCCCGCTTCTTCGGGTCCTGGATCATCGTCTCCGCAGCCCACTTGAGCGCGGTCATCATCGCGAGGGGCGAGCGGTCGTCCCCGATGCGCCCGGCCTCGATGATGCGGGCGAAGGCGCGCGCCCCGATGGCGTTTCCGGCGCGACGGATGCTCGCATCGCCGACCTCCTTCTCGATCCATGTGCAGACGTCGTTGTAGAGCTGCATCGAGCAGGGGGCTTCGGGCTGCTCGGGGTCGAGGTGCTCCGCCAGCTCGAAGGCCGGCGCGCAGAGGCGTCGCATGTCTTCGAACTCGGCGAGAACGTCGAACACGAACCCCGAGAGGAGCGTCACGCCCTCGGTCGACTCGTCCATGGGTGCTTCATCGTCGCGCAGTAGCGCGTCACCGATCCAACGTACCGTCGGCGAGGAACTTGAGCCGCGCGCCCCCAGGAGCGACGCCGCGGGGCGTGACCTTTCTCGGTCTGACGCCTGCGCGAAATCGGTACCATCGAGGTCCATGCTGGGCTCCGGTCCGCTCACCCCCCGAGAACCATGCGTCGTACTCCCTTCGCCCTCGCGACGGCCGCGTTCCTCCTGTCGGCCTGCTCGTCCTCGTCCCCCATCGTGTGCCCCGACGAGACCGTCGCCGATGCCGCGGGTCGGCGTTGCCTTCCGACGTCGGTCGCGGGCGTCGCGACGCTCTGTGCCGAGGGTGAGCCGGTGGCCTACACCGAGACCCTCGTCATCCCCGACGTGACGGCCGAGTGCCCCTGGGGCGCCGACGGTAACCTCGAGCCGGCCCAGAACGAGGTCACGGCGCGTAACGGGCTCCGGGACGTCAGTGACTTCCCGACGGGCGCCATCCCGTGCTCGCTCGCCTTCGACTTCGCACCCGAGGGCATGGAGCAGGCCATCGACTACGACGACGGCTTCTTCCTTCTCTTCGGCGACGTCGTCCTCGCCTCGAGCCACGCTGCCCTCGTGGAGCAGCTCCCCGCCGAAGGTCCCTTCCGCATCTTCGACTGGACGGCCATCGCCGGTCAGGAGCTCGGCTTCTTCGGCGTCGAGCCCTATTGCCTCGGCGAGGCCGAGGGTCTCGGGACCTGCACCATCACGGGCTCCGACGATCCGGGTCCCATCACCGTCGACCTCGACGAGTCATTGCGCGACCAGCTCGCCTTCCGCGTGTTCGAGGAAGACGAGCTGGCCCTCACTCTCCTGGCCATCGGCGACAACGACGCCGACTCCGATTGCCGGGCCAGCCGCTTCGTCCTCGGCGTCGACGTACCCCACCTTCCCGCCGAGTGACGGGCCCTCCGAGGTGGCTCCTCAGCCGCCGTCGCCCGGGATGGTCACGCTCACGCGGTAGAGCGTGGTCTGCGCGGTGATGTAGAGCGTGCGGAGGTCGTCGCCGCCGAACGCGCAATTCGCCGGCCGCTCCGGGACGTCGATCATGCCCCAGCGGGTGCCGTCCGGAGCGATGACCTGCACCCCGGCCGAGATGGCGACGTACACGTTGCCCACGCGGTCCACCGCGAGGCCGTCGGCGCCGCGCGTGCCCGTCACGAAGGTCGCCTCACCGCTCGTCGAGCCGTCGGCGGCGACGTCGAAGCGGCGGATTAGCGCGTCCTCCGTATCGGCGACGTAGAGCACGGACTCGTCGGGGCTCAGGGCGACGCCGTTCGGGCGCTGCACGAGCTCCGTGCTCTGCCAGACCTCGCTGACGGTACCGTCGGGGGCGACGCGATACACGCCGTTGAAGGGGATTTCCCGCGTGCGCCCGGCCAGGCCGTAGGGCGGGTCCGTGAAGTACACGGTCCCGTCGCTTCGGACCGCGATGTCGTTCGGGCTGTTGAAGGTGCGCCCCATCGCGTCCGTCGCCGCGAAGTCGGTCACGGTGCCTTCGGCGTCGGTCACGCTGACGCGCCTCGCTCCATGCTCGGCCGCCAGCAGCCGGCCGTCCGGGAGCGAGGCCAGACCGTTCGCGAAGGCGCTGGGGTTGCGGAAGGGCGCGATGGTCGAGGGCGGCGTGAGCGCGTAGATGGTGTCCCCGTTGAGATCGCTGAAGAGCAACACGCCATCGTCCGGGCGCCAGAGTGGGCCCTCGATGAAGAGGAAGTCGCCCTGCACGGCCTCGACCTCCCCGATGCCGAGGAGCGGGTTCACCGGGGCGCCGGCGTCGGCGTCGGCGTCGGCGTCGGCGTCGGGAGCGTCGGCGTCGGGGGCGCCGAGATCTTCCCCGGGGTCCGTGTCGGCGGTGGCGTCGTCACCGCAGCCGAGGCTCGAGGCGAGGAGGAGCGCGAGGAGAGACCGCATCTCGGGAGGGTAGAGGATCTTCCCGGTGGCCGGTTGGGGAATCCGCTCCCGGTCGTCGCGCCATGACCGCCGGCGACGCGGCTTCGCTAGATGCGCAGCTCGAAGCCGGTCTCGGCGAGGACCTCGCCGTTCACCTGGACATCGACGCGGTGCGCCCCCGCGTAGAGGCGCCGGATGCTGGCGTGACGCAGCGTCAGCGTCTTACCGAGCGTGGTTCCCTCGCCGGCCTCGAGGGCGAGCGTCTTCCATCGGAAGACCTTGGGGCGCGTCCGCCCATCGCTCTTGACGTAGTGAACGCGGTAGTCGACGAGGAGCTTCTGTGGCCGCTTCGCGCCGTTCGTCAGCGTCGTCTCGAGGCGGAGCTTCCCACCGAGCGTCACGACCGGCGGCGCGGCCTCGAGGGAGACACTGAGCGACGTCGGGGGTCGGAACCCGAGCACCGCCAACGCCCCGGGATGGCCGTCCTTGGAGAGGGAGCGCAGCGCGTGGCGGATGACCCAGGTCCGCTTCTCGTCCGCGCCCTCGCTCCAGCGTTCGCAGACCTCGAGGACCACGTCCGGGTGGTCCTTCGCGATGTCGTTCAGGTGGTTGGCCACGGAGCGCCCGACGTAGCGCTCGGGGTCGTCCTTCAGGCGTTCGAGGATCGGGAGCGCCGGCGAGGGGTCCGCGATGAGCGACGCGAGGTGGCCGCCCCAGGGCAGCCGCGGGCGAATGCCCTCCGAGCACCAGCGGCGCACGTGCGGGCTCGGGTGTTCCGTGAGCGCGAGGAGCCGGGCGAAGACCTCGTCGGGGTAGCGACGGACGAAGGGCCGCACCGCGAACTCCGAGCTGAAGCGCTGCGTGAGCTCGACCATCGTCTCCCAGGCCGGGTCGAGGTGGTCGACCGCGTGGTCGGCGATGAGCTGCCCGACGGGCCATTGCAGGTAGCCGTCCGTCGTGTTCTCGCAGCTCGGAAGGGGCGCGGGGAGGCTCGCCGTCAGAACCTCCAGCGCCGCGGGCGTGCTCTCGGGAAGGTGCGCGCGCAGCGCGTTCGACATCTGCCGCACCCGGTCCATCATCTCGAGCCGCTCGAGCCCAGCGCCGGCGGCGTTCACGAAGGACTCGCGATCGAAGTCCGGGCTGGCCGCCGCGACCTGGTCGCCGAGGGCCACCACGGCGCCGCGGTCGAAGAATTCCTTGAACGCCTTCCGCTCGGTCATCGCGTTCCTGCGTACCCCGCCGGCCCTTGACGCGCCCGCCGGCGCAGCGAACACCGTGGAGCATGCGTGGGAAGCGCGGCCGCGCGGGCGGCCGGAAAGATCTACAGCTCTCGGGGCAGGCAAAGGAAGCCCTCGAGCTCGCCCTCTCGGAGCTGGGGACCGAGGAGGAGGCGCTGGCGAGCGCCTGGGTCGCCCAGGTGCATCCCGACCCCGATGCGTCGCAGCTGCTCGTGGTGGTGGAGGTCGAGAGCGAGGACGCCGTCGAGCCCGCGCGGGAGGCGCTCCACGCGCTCGCGGGGGAGCTGCGTCACGCGGTCGCCGAGGAGATCAGCCGGCGCCGGGTTCCGGAGCTCCGCTTCCAGGTGCTGCCCCGGGGAAGCCTCGATGGGCGCTGACGAGGCGGAGGGCGTCACGCCGGCGCGCCCGCTCGCCGTGCTCCGCGCGCTGATCGATGCCGTCGACCGCGACGTACTGCAGCTGCTCGCTCGGCGCATGGGCCTCGTCGCCGAGGTCGCGAGTGTCAAGCGTGCGGGCGCCATCCGCATTCGCGATCTCGAGCGCGAGCGTACGGTGCTCGCCGACCGCGCCGGCCGCGCCTCGCGTCTCGGCCTTCCGCCCGGCGTCATCGAGAGCGTCTACCGCTTGCTGCTCCTCGCGAGCCGGGACCGGCAGGCCGAGCTCCGCGCGGAGGTCCCGCCGCGGCAGGAGCCGCGCTCCGTGGCCATCATCGGTGGTGAGGGTGGCATGGGGCGAAGCCTCGCGCGTCTCTTCGGCGATTTGGGGCACGCCGTCATGAGCGCGGATCTCTCGACCAAGCTTCGCCCCGAAGAGGCCGCCGGGACCGCCGACGTGGTGGTCATCAGCGTGCCCATCGCCGCCACCGGGCGCGTCATCCGCGACCTCGGTCCGCGCGTCCGGCCCGACGCGCTCTTGATGGACGTCACGAGCCTCAAGGGGGCGCCGCTCGCGGCCATGCTGGAGGCCACCGCGGCCAGTGGCGCCAGCGTGGTCGGCACACATCCCCTCTACGGGCCCGGCGTGCACGGCTTCACCGGGCAGCGCGCCGTCGTCGTGAAGGGTCGCGGCGACGCCGGCTACGCCTGGGTGAAGGCGGCCTTCGCCGCCCGCGGGCTCGTCGTGGTGGAGGCCAGCGCCGAGGAGCACGACCGGGTCATGGCCGCGGTGCAGGTACTCAACCACTTCCAGACCCAGGTGATGGGCCTGGCCCTCGCGCGCCTCGGGCTGCCTCTCGAGCGGACCCTCGACTTCACCTCGCCGGCCTACCTCCTCGAGACCTACGTGGTGGGGCGCCACTTCGCGCAGTCGCCCTCGCTCTACGGGCCCATCGAGATGGACAATCCGATGCGCGACGAGGCCACGCGGGTCTTTCGCGACGCGGCCGAGGAGCTTGCCGAGGTGCTCGCGAGCGGCGAGCAGACGCGCTTCGACGCCGTCTTCGCCGAGGTCCGCGGCTACCTCGGAGAGGACTTCACCGCCGAGGCGCTCGACCAGTCACGCTTCCTCGTCGACCGTCTCATCGAGCTGACGGCGGGCCGGGATCCGGACGACGGCCTCAAAAGGCCGTGAACGCGCCGTCGGCGCAGGCGGCCATGGCCGTCATGCGCGTGAAGGGCATTCCGCCGCTGCTGTAGTTGTAGGTGAAGGACGACTCGGCCGTCCCGGCGCCGCGCTCGCAGCGGCCCACGGCGGCGGCGGTGCTGCAGATCGAGTTCGTGTCTTCGTGCGTGAAGGCGCCGTCCATGGTGCAGGCCTCTTCGGTGGCGAAGACGAGGCGTGCGTCCGTCGTGAAGGCGCTCCCCGTGTACTCGACGCACACCGAGCGCGCCTCCCGGGCGTCGCAGCGCGGGGTTCCGGTGGGCAGCTCGGCGCCCCCGTCATCGCCGCAGGCAGCGAGGCCCGCGAGGCAGAACAGCGCCATGAGTCCGAGGGCAACGTCACGCATGTGTCCATTGGGAAACGGAAGCCCGCCCCAGGTCAAGCATCGCGTGCGCCGGCGCCTGCTACCGTCACCGCGTGTGCGGCCGCTACACGCTGAAGGTGTCGCCCGAGAACGTGGCGGAGGAGCTCGCCTTTCTCGACCGACCCGACGACCTCGAGGCCGATCTCCTCGCCTTCGGTGATGCCGCGGAGGTGAAGACCTTCCTGCGCCCTCGCTACAACGTCGCGCCGACCCAGCCGGTACCGATCGTGCGCGAAAAGAAGGGGAAGGTGACGCTTCGGATGCACGCCTGGGGTCTCGTTCCCTTCTGGGCCAAGCCCAAGGACCTGAAGACGCGCGGCGCGCGCATCAACGCGCGCGTCGAGACCGTCGAACGGAAGCCGGCCTTCCGTCAGGCCTTCAAGAAGCGGCGATGCCTGGTCATCGCCGACGGATGGGTCGAGTGGCGCCGGGAAGGGAAGCTCCGACTTCCCTTCCATCATGCCTCGCCCAGCGGCGCGACGATGACCTTTGCGGGCCTCTGGGCGCGCTGGAATCCGCCGGAGGTCGAGGGCGAGCCCCCGCCGAAGCCGCTCTACTCCTGCTGCATCCTGACGCGCGAGGCCGAGGGCCCGCCGGCCCGCGTCCACGATCGCATGCCGGTCATCGTCCCCGCCGCGGGGCGGCGCGCGTGGATCGACGGAACCCGCGACGTCACCCGGGACGATCCCCGCGTGGCGGTGATGAGCGCTCCGCTCCCGGAGATCGACGTTCGTCCCATCTCGCCCGCGATCAACAAATGGCAGAACGACGATCCCTCCGTGCTCGCCGCCGGCGACCACGCGCTCTGAGCCTCGATGCAGGACGTCCCCTTCGACCTGGTCCTCGGCGACGTCGCGCCGCCGCCCTTCCGCGCCCGCGAGGACTTCCTCGCGCCGAACCAGCTACGCGAGGTGTGGACGGCGCAGGCCGCGGTCATCGGCTACGCGAGCCCCCTTGGTCCCGCGCTCTTGCGGACCTCGTCTCCCAACGCGCTCGAGCCGCAGGAGGCGCGACACCTGGCCGCCGGCCTCGGGGGCTGGCCGCGGGTCACGAGCGGCCTTCGAGACGGTACGCGGCGTGGTCGCGCGGCTCTCTTCGCTGACGCCGAGGGTCTCGTGCTGGCGGACCTCGGAAGCGGGGCGCGTGGCGACGCCGAGGGCGCCCGCCGCGTGCTGCTCGAAGATGCGCGCCCCGCAGCCCTCGCGTCCATCGGCGGCGCCCCCTGGGCCCTCGGCGTCAGGAGCGATGGCCTCTGGCACGTTCGGCCGGAAGCGGATCCGTTGCGGATCACGGAGCGGAGCGACGTGCGGGACGTGGCCTTCGTGCCGCTCGGCGACGGTGCCCTCGCGGTGTACGCGCTCGCCGACGCCGCGCTCGGGCTCGCCTACATCGATGGTGCCGGAAGGGTGGAGACGGGACGCCTCGACCTCGACGAGGCGGCAGCCTGCGTCGAGGCCGTGAGCGCCGGCCGGCAGGTGGCCGTGGTCTTCGCTCACGGGGATGCGCGGCTCGGCGGGGCCCTGGTGGGCGCGGGCGGCACCGTCTACGAGCGCGCTCACGTGGTCCACCGCGTCGCCGGCGCGGTGGTCGAGGGCGTCGCGGCGGCCTGGGTCGAGCGCGGCTTCGTCGCCGCCGCCCGGACGGCGCACGAGGCCCAGACGCGCTTCACCTTCGCGTCCATGGACGAGGCGCTGCCCTCGCCGGAGCCATGGGACCTCCCGCCGGGCCCCTGGCGGCTCACCTATGCCGGGCGGACGTGGATCGCTCTACGCGTTCGCGCGGGGGCCCGCGGCAACGCGGCCGTTCGCTTCGCACGCCGGAGCGCCGACGGCACCGAGGACGACGCCGAGCACGCCTTCACCCCGGAGGATCAGCGGGCGCTGCTCCGCCAGCGGGAGGTGCGCGAGCTGACCCTGGCCGTGGCGCGCCACGTCCGCGGCCCTGCGCTCGCCGGGTACCGCGACGGTCCCGGCCCGCTCCGTCCCGACGAGGAGACCGTGCTTCGTTTCCCGTACGGGCGCCCGGTGCACCTCCGGGCGGACGCGGCACCTCGGGGCGTGTGGCTCTCGCTAAGCACGCGCCCAGGGCCGATTCCGCCAAAGGCCACGAGCGCCTGGCGGGCCTTCCTCGCCACCGGGCTTCGCACACGGCGGGCGGCCTTTGCGTTTCTGCATGAGCGTCTGGGCGGCTGCGACGTGGCGCCGCCGGAGGACGCGCTGATCGGAGCCTGGCGTGACGACGAGGGCACCGTGGCCGTGCTCTCGCTGCCGGAGGTGCCGGCCACGGCCACGGTGGCCTCCTGGGCCCGCGCGCTCGCCGAAGACGCCTGACGCGCGCCGGGGCTCGTCTCAGACGAAGAAGTCCGGCATCAGGTCTTGCGTGGGGTCCACCGCGTACTTGGAGAGATCCGTGACGCCGGCCTTCGCCATCACGTCATCGTCGATGAAGAAGTTCCCGGTGCACTCGCGGCTCGGCTGCGTGAGGATCCAGTGCGCGGCGTCGCCCATGATCTCCGGGGTGCGGCTCTTCTTCACCATGGTGTCCCCTCCCAGGAGGTTCTTCACCGCTGCCGTGGCGATGGTCGTGCGCGGCCAGAGCGCGTTGGCGGCGATGCCGCGGCTCTTGAACTCGCCGGCCCAGCCGAGCACGCACATGCTCATGCCGAACTTCGCCATGGTGTAGGCCACGTGCGGAGCGAACCAGCGCTCCTCCATGTTGAGCGGCGGCGAGAGGTTCAGGATGTGCGGGTTGTCGGCCTTCTCGAGGTGCGGCAGGCAGAGCTTCCCGCAGAGGAAGGTGCCGCGCAGGTTGATGGAGTGCATCAGGTCGAAGCGCTTCATCTGCACGGTCTTCGTGTCCGTGAGGTTGATGGCGCTCGCGTTGTTCACGAGGATGTCGATGCCGCCGAACTTCTCCACGGCCTTGTCGATGGCGTCCTGGACCTTGGCTTCGTAGCGGATGTCCACGACGCAGGGGAGGGCCTTGCCTCCAGCGGCCTCGACCTCCTCGGCGGCCGTGTAGATGGTGCCTTCGAGGCGCGGATGCGGCTCGGCGGTCTTGGCCGCGATGACGACGTTGGCGCCGTCTTGGGCCGCGCGCAGCGCGATGGCCTTTCCGATGCCGCGGCTCGCGCCGGTGATGAAGAGCGTCTTGCCCTCGAGTGAGCCCATGATGCCGTCCTCCGAAAATGAAGCGCCATTCATTTTGGCGCCGCGCAGGTTCTAGCTGGCGGCGCGGTCGACCACAAGCCGCCTACCAGCCGGCGAGCTCGCGGAGCGCTTCTTCCTCGTCGAGCTCGAGGTAGCCGGCCCGCCAGAGCACGAGGGCCTCGGGCTCCGCCACGCCGACGTAGGCCTCCCGGCCGTCGTCCATGGGAAGCGGCACGAAGCGCTCCTCCACGCCGCTGCGGCCCAGGAGGGTGTTCATCGCCGCGACCAATCCCCGCACGGAGGTCGACGGCGTCTCGTCGAGGTCCCGCAGATCGACCTCGTCGGTGTCGAGAGCATCCTCGTAGTCGTCCTGAACTCCCGCCACCTGGTCGCGGCTGCGGAGGACGAGGGGACCGTCGTCGCCCCCGATGCGCTCGAGCACGACCGCACCCACCTCTGGAGCGACGGCCGCGAAGCGTGCCACCAGCGCGTGGGCGCCGAGCCGCTCGCTGGCGCGATAGAGCACGAAGCGGTCGTCGCGTCGTCGGCGCGCCGCGACCTGCGTGTCGTCCGGGCCGTAGTAGCGCTCGAGGAGATCGAGGCGCCGCGCGTCCGCATCGTCGCGGGCTTCGAGGGCGTCGCGGAGCACGGTCTCGAGGGCCGTGCTCAGCTCCAGGAGCCGCCCGGCGCCCATCCGCGCCTCGAAGGACGCGGCGTCCGCCAGCGCCGGCGGCGGCGGTGGTCCAGCGGACATGGTCCGGACGGCGCGCGCGCCCCCGGTCATGCTCGCCTCGCTCCCTTCCGTCGCCTCCCTGGCCACCCTCGTCCTACCGCCTCTCGTTGCGTCGCCGATCGCGCGATGGCGGGCCCTCGCTCGCGCCACGCCTGGTCTACGTCGCCGGTGGTGACAGCATCCCCGATCTCCGCGTGCGCTTCCAGCGCGAGGTGTCGCTTGTGCGTCCGCGCCGGGGAGGATAGGTCGCGGCGGTGCATCGGTTGCAGGAGCTCCTCGGACCACGTCCCGACATCGTCGCGGTGGCGGCGCATCTCGAGGCCCTCGACCCCGAGCGGCGCCGCGACGAGTGCCTGAGTCTCCAGCCCTGGCATCTGAGTCGCCTCTTCGAGGTCGCGAAGGGCGCCCGAACCCTTCGCCTCGGCGATCTCGTGCCCTCCCGCCGCGCGCCCCTCGAGCCCATCGTGCACGACGGTCGGAACACGCTGCCCGTCTTCCGGCGCTTCGCGAAGGTGATGGCGCGGGCGCCCGAGGGCGGCGAGGAGCTCTGGGGCTACAACCGTACGGGTCGTCTCCTCGAGACCCTCGTCGGCCCGGGCTACTTCGTGGTGCGGCCTCACGAGGTGCCCGGGGAGCTCGCCGTCGACTACCGCGTGCTTCCGCGCGTGCCGGCACCGGGCTGGCCGCCGCTTCGGCCCAACGAGGCGGGGCTCGGGCGCGTGGTCTACGCCGGCACCGTGGACGTCCTCCGCGGCGTCACGGCGCACGTCAGCATCGGCCGGGCGAGCCGCGACGGACGCTTCCTCCCGGCCTTCTTCGTGCTCTGCCGCGCGGCGCGCTAGCTCAGCTCTCGCCAGCCCGTGCGGGCAGCCCGGGCGCACCCGCCCGGAGCCAGCTGGCGACGACCTCGAAGGCCGCTGCGCTGGCCTCCTTCGCGAAGCGACGGCGGTCGTCCCGTGCGCGGCTGCCGACGACGTGGGTCACGCCCAGCACCGCCGCGAAGGGCACGCCCGCGCTCTCGCACGCTTGAGCGACCGCGAAGGCCTCGAGGTTCTCGGCCTCGCAGCCGTGGTCGGCGGGCACCCGTGCCGCGAGGGCGTCGTCCAGGGTGAACGCCTCGGGGGACGCCACCGCGGTGCTGTGGACGCGGGGCCCCGAGGCGCGGAGCCCTGCCACGAGGTGGGCGGGCGACTCCAGGCGGGTCCGAAGCGGATCCGGAAACGCGGCCTGCCTCGCCGCCACGCTGTGGTTCACCAGCGCGCAGCCCTTCGCGACGACCACGTCGTTCGGCCGGTAGCCCTCGCATCCGGCGTAGACGCCGCATGTGCCCACCAGCACCGCGGCGCGGGGCTCCACGAAGAGGAGCCGGCGCATGGTAGCCGCCGCGGCCACGATGCCCCCGACGCCAGCGACCTTTCCGAGCACCTCGAGGCCCTGGATGCGCCCCACGAGGCGGGTCCCGAGCCGGTCCCGGAGGCCGCGGAGATCGGGGGGATGCGCGCCGAGGACGAGAACATCCGTCGGCGGAAGCACTTCGCTCACCGCACCCTCCGGTGCCCATGCACGCCGACGAGGCGGGTCGTGTCCACCTTCAGCGCCATGAGCAGCGTGAAGAGTCGGCGCGCGCTCGGATGGTCGAGGCCGAAGCCCGGCAACGAGGCCTGGAGGAAGCGCGCGGCCTTGTCGTGCGTCACCTTCTTGGCCATGTCCAGGGCCTCGAAGCGGGCGATGCCCTGGCCGTCGCTCCGAGCGATCTCGCGCACCACGTCCACGTAGTCGGTGACGAGCCCACCGAGGCGCTTCTGGGGCACCTCGGCGTCCACCAGGCTCACGCCGCCGCCGTCCTCGAGGGACACGTGCACGGCCTGCTGGGTGACCGTGACGCGAAGCGTCTCCGTGCCTTGCCGGAGGGTCATCTCGCCCGGGGTCGTCATCTCCCGGACGATGGCGTCCCACTCGAGGCGTCGCGCCTCGCTGGCTCCGGCGAGGCCGGGGGCGTCGATCTCCACTCGCGCGAGGCTCATGCGCCGGAGCATAGACCCGCGCTCCGGCTCGCGGGAGCGCGCCGATTGGGTCTATGGTCCCGCCGTGCCTCCGGTGCTCGATCCCCCTCGCACCGTGTACCGCTGGGACCTCGACAAGACGTACCTTCGGACGGAGTTCGACACCGTGCGCGATCTGCTGCGCACCGCCGTCGAGCCGGCGGCCCGGAAACGGACCGTGCCCGGCGCGAGCGTCCTCCTCCGCGAGATCCGCGGCACGGGACCCGCCGGGATCTTCATCCTCTCGGGGAGCCCGGAGCAGATGCGCCGCGTCCTCGAGGCGAAGCTGCGTCTCGATGGCATCCGCTGGGACGCCTTCACGCTGAAGCCGAGCCTCCGCAATCTCCTGCGGGGTCGCTTCCGTTTCCTCAAGGACCAGGTCAGCTACAAGCTCGCGTCGCTCCTCGACGCGCGGACCCACGCCGACCCGGGCTGGGCCGAGGTGCTCTTCGGCGACGACGCCGAGGCCGACGCCTTCATCTACTCGCTCTACGCCGACATCGGCGCCGGACGCGTCGGGACCGAGACGCTCATGGCCGTACTCGAGCGGGCCCGGGTCTACCCCGAGGACATCCCGCAGCTCGTGCGCCTGGCGAGTCGCATCCCGCGCCGGGACGCCGTGCGGCGCATCTTCATCCATCTCGACCGCATGAGCGCGCCCGAGGTCTTCGCCGAGTTCGGGCACCGCGTCTGCCCTTTCTTCAACTACTTCCAGCCGGCCGTCGTGCTCGCCGGCGATGGCGGCATCAGCTCCGTCGCGGCGCTCCGGGTCGGGGCGGACATCGTGCGGACGCAGGCCTTCAGCCCGGACGCGCTCACCGCGAGCTTCTTCGACCTCGTTCGGCGGCGCTACGTGGGCCGGCGCGTGGCCGAGGGGCTCCTCGAAGCGCTCGAGAGCGTGGATCGGCCTCGCTTCGGGACCGCGGCGCCCGCTCTCGAGGCCTTTGGAGCCACCCTGGCGCGGCGGCTCCCGGAGGTCGGGGACGCGGCGCCCGTAGACCGCGTGGCCATCGACTACGTCGACCTCTTCTCCCGGGACAAGGAGCGAGCGCGCGCCGGACGGCGACGGGCGACGCGGCGCCAGCGCTGACACACGAAAGCGGACCGGCCCGCCGTAACCTTCGCGAAGCACTGCCGTTCTCGACGGTGGTGCACCGTGACGCTACCTTACCCGAGGCCATGACGCGCCTGCTCCCGCCCGCGATCGCCCTGGCTCTGCTCGCCGCCCCGCTCGTCGGCTGCGGCGCGAAGACCGGCCTCGCCGTGCCCGATAGCGGCCGGAACGGTGACGGAGACGCGGGCATCGTCGAGGATTTTGGCGATCCCTCCGACCTCGGCTCCGACATGGAGGACATGGGGCCCGAGACGGTCTGCGTGGACGTGCCCTTCGACGGTGCGCCCGTGGACGTTCGGCTCGAGACCGCGGCGGTCGTCGGACGGGCGGACATCGTGTTCCTCATCGACGTCACCGCCTCCATGAGCGACGAGATCGAGCGCATCCGGGCCACGCTGCGTGACCGCATCGTGCCGGCCATCCGTGAGGCCGTCGCGGACTCGCACCTCGGCGTCGCGACCTTCGCCGACTTCCCCATCGCCCCCTACGGCCAGTTCGGCCGCGATGTGCCCTTCGAGCTGCTCCTCCCCGTCGAGGAGGACATCACGCGGGTGCAGGCTGCGGTGGACGGCATCTCGCTCGGCGACGGCCAGGACTCGCCGGAGAGCCAGGTCGAGGCGCTCTTCCAGCTGGCGACGGGCGAGGGCATTCCGCCCTGGGTCGAGCCGAGCGGCGGATGTCCGAACGGCGGTCGCGGCTACGCATGCCTGCGGACGGACGCGCTCCCGGTGATCCTGCTCTTCACCGACGCGCCGATGCACAACGGCCCGGACCCGCGCCCCGTCGACGTCGATCCGGACGGCTACGGCGGCTCGAACCCCTACGACCGGGACACCTTCGAGGACGCCGGCGAGGGGATCCTCCCGGCGACCTATCCGGAGGCCGTGGCGGCGCTCCAGGCCCTGGGCGCCCGGGTGATCGGTTTCGACAGCGGCGACGGCGTCGCGACGCGGCAGCTTCGGGACTTGGCGACGCGGACCGGCGCGGTCACGAGCGACGGGCCCCTGGTCGACGACATCGGGGCGCGCGGCCAGCGCCTCACCACGAGCGTCGTCGACGCCATCCGCACCTTCGCCGGCGAGCTCGAACAGAACGTCTCGGCCACGCTCGTCGATCCCAACCGCGCCGACGGCGTCGACCCCCGCGACTTCGTGGCCTCGTTCACGCCGGGCACCGCCCGCCCGCCGAGCGGCATCTCGGGCATCGACGCGGCGACGGGCGAGTTCCTCGACGTGCAGGCGGGCACGCTCCTCGACTGGGAGCTGGTCCTCGAGAACGGCGCGGTGGTCCCCGGGCTCCGGCCCCAGGCCTTCGACCTCGACGTGGTCTTCCTCGGCGACGGGATCCGGCCCATCGGGCGCCAGCGCATCCGCATCGTCATCCCCGGGGCCGACGGGTCCGGTTGCGACACCTTCGAGTCCTGAGCCCTTCGTCGGCGCGCGACCATCGACCCCCTCGGGAATCTGCTAAGTCGGTGGCGATGCAGCGCGCGCTCCTGGTTCTCCTCGTCTCGGCGTTCGGGCTCGGCTGCGGCGCCAAGACCGGCCTCAAGGTCCCCCCCCCCGAGGCCGGGGTCCCGGACGCCGCCATCGACATGGCCCTCGATCTGCCGGATCTCCCCGTCGACCTGCCGGATCTTTCGATGCGGCCCGAGCCGGACCTCTGCATCGAGCTTCCGCCGGAGGAGCCGCCGACCTCCGTCGACGTGAGCTTCACCGCGCGGGTGGCTCAGGCCGACGTCGTGTTCCTCATCGACGTGACGGGGAGCATGGGGGGCGAGATCTTCCAGATTCAGACCACGCTTCGCACGGTCGTCGTGCCGGCGCTCGAGATGGCCGTCGACGACGTGCAGCTCGCCGTCGCGCAGTTCGCGGACTTCCCCTTCGCGCCCTACGGGACGCCGATGGTCGACGTCCCCTACACGACGCTCCTCGAGAGCACGTCCGACTTCGACATGGCCAGCGTGACCGTCGCGCGGCTCCGGACGCTCGCGGGGGGCGACTTCTCGGAGAGCCACGTGCAAGCGCTCTTCCAGGTGGCGACGAACGCGCCCTTCCGCGGGATTCCCCGGACCGACTGTCCGGACGGGACCCTCGGGGCCACCTGCCTCCGGCGCAACAGCACGCCCGTCGTGCTGCTCTTCACCGATGCGCCCATGCACAACGGCCCCGGCGGCTTCGATGCCTATGACCCCGGCGAGTTCTTCGACCCGCCGGCGTCCTACGAGCAGGCCGTCGAAGCGCTGAACGCCATCGGCGCCAAGGTGCTCGGCATCAACAGCGGTCGCCCCACCGGCCTCGAGCGCCGGCACCTCGAGCAGCTCGCGCAGGATACGGGGGCCGTCGCCGAGGGAGAGCCGCTCGTTCTCAACATCAGCGCCGAAGGCGAGGGTCTCGACGAAGCCGTCGTGCAGCTGGTCGGCGACCTCGTGGAGCGGGTGCCGCTCGACGTCTCCGTCGTCGCCGAGGACTTCCCGGACGACGCCTTCGACGCCGAACGCTTCGTTCGTGGTGTGGAGACGCGCGGGGCCGAGCCGGCCTCCGGGGCCGTCGACCTCATGGACCGCTTCGCCGAGGTGCAGCCGGGCACGGAGGTGCGCTTCGCGCTGCTCCTCGCCAACGAGCTGCTGCCGCGGGAGAGCGAGCCGCAGTCCTTCTTCCTGACCGTCGTGCTGCTCGGCGACGGGGTCACGCCGCTTCGCGAGACCCTCGTCGAGGTGGTCGTGCCGAGCATCGACGGCCGCGGCTGCGACCCCCCCCTCTGAGGGCGCTCAGGCTTCGAGCAGCGAGAGCGCCTCACGCGCGAGCTCACCGACCGTGGCGCTCGTCTCCTCCTCGAAGTCCGCCACGGTCACGTCTCGCAGGTCACCCGTCAGGGCTTCGAGCTGAGGCATGAGCGCCGGGTCGCCGAGCACCGTCGAGGCCTCCACGGCCGCGGCCACCACGGGAGCGTCGGGATGCGCCAGGAAGCCCCGGAGCAGCGGGATGGCGCTCGGCTCGCCGATCTCGGCGAAGAGGTAGGGGAGCTCGCTCATGGCCGGACCGCGGAGGGGCTCTTCGAGGGCAGTCTCCGCCGCCCGGGCCACCTCGCCGTAGTAGTCGTAGGCCACGGCTTCGAGGCACTCGGCGGCGGCGCCCCGCACCTGAGGCTCCTCCACGTTGAGGATGGCGATGAGCGCATCGACGAGGCGTCCCCCCGGCACCTGGGCGCAGAGGTCCGCGAGCCGCTCGAGCCGGAGCGCGCGCTCCTCCGCGTCCGCGACGGTCAGCGCGGCGTTCACGGCGCCTCGCAGCTCCGTGGCCACGGCCTCCGGGTCGCCGGTCAGCAGCTCCGCTTCCGCGGCTCGGAGGGCGCGCTCCGCGGCGAAGATGGCCTCGAGGGACTTGCTCATGGGCCCCAGATGGGCGCGACATGGCCCCCGTGCAACTCGAGGCTCGCCGCGGCGCGCGGGCCGGCGCTCACGAGATGCCCTTCTCCAGCGGCCGCAGCATACGGAAGAGGTTGCGGACGCGCTCGATGGCGTCCCCTCCCTCGTCCGCGTCGAAGCGGCGCGTGAGCTTCATGTCCGGCGTGAGCTTCCACGGGCTGCGTGGCTCCCGGACGAGGGCGATCACCTTGGACGGGTCGAGGGGCGTGTCCTCGCGAAGATGCAGCGTCACCCGCGTACGCGTGGCTTCGCAGCCGAGGGCGCGGAAGGCCTTGAGCCGCGGCCGCAGCGCCATGGCGCGCACCAGGTCGAGGGCCGGTCGCGGCGGTGGCCCGAAGCGGTCTTCGAGCTCCTGCGCGAGGTCCTGCACGGCGTCCTCGTCCTCCGCGCCGGCGAAGCGCTTGTAGAAGCTGAGCCGGAGGCCCACGTCCTCGATGTAGTCGTCGGGGAGGTAGTGCTCGACCTCTAGCGTGAGCTCCGGGTCGAGGTCCTGCACCACCTCTTCGCCACGGAGATGGGCGACGGCCTCTTCCAGCATGTGCACGAAGAGGTCGAAGCCGACGAGGGCCACCTGGCCGCTCTGCTCGGCGCCGAGCAGGTCGCCGACGCCCCGCAGCTCCATGTCGAGGCTCGCGACCTGGAAGCCACTCCCGAGCTCCGTGAAGCGCTCGAGAGCCTCGATGCGCTGCCGCGCGTCGTCCGTGAGCGTCGCCGGCGGCGGGGTGAGCAGGTAGCAGTAGGCGCGCTCACGGCTTCGGCCGACGCGACCGCGCAGCTGGTAGAGCTGCGTGAGGCCGAAGAGGTCGGCGCGGTCGACGATCATCGTGTTGGCCCGGGCGATGTCGATGCCGCTCTCGATGATCGCCGTCGAGCAGAGCACGTCGTACGCGCCGTCGACGAACTCGGTCATCGTCTTCTCGAGCGTGCCTTCCTTCAGCTGGCCGTGGGCCACGGCGATGCGCGCCTGCGGGAGGAGGTCCTGGATGCGCTGGGCCCGCTCGTAGAGCCCCTCGATGCGGTTGTAGACGAAGAAGACCTGCCCGCCGCGGTTGAGCTCCCGCTGGATGGCCTCCTTGATGAGGTGGTCGTCCCAGCGCGCCGCGAAGGTACGCACGGCCCGCCGGTCCACGGGGGGCGTCGTGATGAGAGAGAGGTCCCGGAGCCCGCCGATCGCCAGCTGGAGCGTCCGCGGGATGGGCGTGGCCGTCAGCGTCAGCACGTCGACGTCGGTGCGGAGCCTCTTGATGCGCTCCTTGTGCGTGACCCCGAAGCGCTGCTCCTCGTCGACCACGAGGAGGCCGAGGTCCCTGAAGTGAACGTCCTTCGAGAGCAGCCGGTGGGTCCCGATGACGATGTCGACGGTGCCGTCCTTCAGGCCGGAGAGCGCTGCCGCCGCGTCTTCCTTGCTCGTGAAGCGCGAGAGCGAGGCCAGCCGGAGCGGGTAGTCCCGCATGCGCGCGACGAAGCTCTGGAAGTGCTGCTGCGCCAGCACCGTGGTCGGGCAGAGCACGGCCACCTGACGACCCGCCATGGCCACCCGGAAGGCCGCGCGGATGGCGACCTCGGTCTTCCCGAAGCCCACGTCGCCGCACACGAGCCGGTCCATGACGGCGATCGTCTCGAGGTCCTCGAGGACGTCGTCGATGGCCTTCTGCTGGTCCGGCGTCTCCTCGAAGGGGAACGTCGCCTCGAACTCCGCATAGGCGCGGTCCGGCGGGTCGAGGGCGGGCCGCGTCACGGCCTTTCGCTGCGCGTAGAGCTTGAGCAGCTCGTCGGCGAGCTGGGCGACGACCTTGCGGACGCGGCTCTTCTTCTTGGCGAAGGTGCTGCCGCCGAGGCGGTCGAGCTTGGGCTTCGCGCCCTCTTTGCCCGCGAACTTCTGGATGAGGCCGAGGCGCGTGACCGGGAGGAAGAGCTTGTCGCCGCCCGTGTATTCGACGACGAGCACCTCCACGACCCGCGGTGGATCGCCGCGATGCCGCTCGAGCGCGCTTTGGGCGATCTCCTTCCGCCGGAGGCCTACGTAGCGGCCGATGCCGTGGTCCGCGTGCACGACGTAGTCGCCGACCTTCAGCTCGCTCAGGTCCTCGAGGAAGGCCTCGGTGCGCTTCTTCTTGCGGCTCTTCGCCGCGCGCCTTCGCCGCGTCCGGGTGCCGAAGATCTCGGACTCGGTGACCACGACGAGCCCCTCCGTGGCCCAGGCGAAGCCGTCTTCGAGGGCGCCGACCACGACCTGCGCGCGCACCCCGCGCTGCGCGCGAAGCATCGCCGGGTCGAAGGGCGCAGCCTTCGCCTCGACGGGAACGCCGTAGCCCTTGAGGAGCGAGATGAGGCGCTCCGCCTGCGTTTGCGTTCGCGCGGCGAAGAGGAGGCGGACGCCCATGTCGAGCCAGCGCGCCGCCTTTTCGGCGACGGGAGCGAGCGCGTCGTCGCCCTGGCCCGTGCGCCGCGCCTTGAGCTCGGCGACGAGCGGCGCGTGGTCCTCGGCGCCGAGGCTCTTCACCTGGTCCTCGGTGACGCTCTCGTAGAGCGCGAGGGGCGACTCGTCGTCGCCGGGCGACCCGAGGGAGGCCAGCCGGTGCACGACGAGGCGTCTCCGCGACTCGAGCGCGTCGAGGAGCGTCAGCTCGTCGGCGTAGAGCGCGTCCAGCGGGAAGGCGGGCTCGCCGTCCTCGACCTTGGCCCGCCGGTCGTCGATGGCGCGCGTGAGCTCGCGGTCGACGCTCGCCACCACCCCGCGCGGATCGAGGAGCGCCACCGGGGCCTCGGGGACGTAGTCCAGGACCGTCTCGAGTCCCGGGTAGAAGGCCGGGAGGAGCCCGTCTAGGCCGTAGAAGAAGCGCCCGGCCTCGAGGTCGTCCACGAGCTGGCGCGTCTTCCGGCTGGGGTAGTTGGCCTGGTCGCAGAGCTCGCGCACGCGGGCGATGGCGCCCGGCCGCGTCGCGGCATCGAGCACCGTGTCGCGCGCCGGGTGGACGAAGATGCGCGGGACGCTCTCGAGCGTTCGCTGGTCGTCCGGATCGAAGCGTTTGATCGAGAGGACCAGGTAGTCGTCGAGCTCGATGCGGGCTGGCGTGCGGCCGTGCGGGGGAAAGATGTCGACGATGCCCCCGCGCACCGCGAAGGTGCCGGGATCCTCGGCGACCGGCACCCGGAGGTAGCCACCGGCGGCGAGCACTTCGATGAGCTCGTCGCGCTCCACTTCGCCTTCGGCCTCGATGAGCAACGAGCGGGCCGCCAGCGCCTCGCGGGGCGCGACGCGACGGCAGAGCGCGGCGCCCGGGAGCACCAGGAAGCGCCAGGGAAGGCCCTTGGCCAGGTGGAAGAGCACGGCCAGCCGGTCCATGGCCGTGCGCCGATCGGGCGCGACCTCGAGGAAGGGCGAGGTGTCGAGGGCCGGGTAGTGGAGCACCATCCGCGCTCCGTCCTCGTCGCTGCGCGACCCCAGGAAGAAGCGGAGATCCCGGCAGAGGCGCTCCGCGGCGTCGCCGTCGCCGGTGAGGACGACCATGGGCCCCCGTCGCTTCTGGGCTTCGGCGAGCAGGTAGGCCGCCGCGCCGGCGGGGAGACCTCCGAGGTCCGTGCGAGGTGCCTCGGCGAAGCGCGAAAGCGCGTCCTCCATGCGGAGGTCCGCGCGGGCGAGGCCCGCGGAGAGGCGCGCGTCGAGGGTCGGGAGGGCGTCGGTCATCGGGCCCGGCCGAACATGGGGCGAAGGCCGAGGGGCGGCCAGCCCGGCGCGCTCTGCCGCCCTGCCCCTCAGGCGACGCGGAGGGCGCGGCCCTCGGTGAGGCGGAAGCGACGCGTGAGGTCGCGGAGGTCCTTGGCGCTCCGCGTGAGCTCGCTGCTCGTCGCCGCGGTCTCTTCGGCGATGGCCGCGGTCTGCTGGGTCAGCCCGTCGCCCTCCGTGAGCCGCTCGCGCAGGGTCTCGAGTGACGCCGCCTGCTCGCTCACCTGCACCACGATGTCGCCGGCCGCCTCCTCGGCGTGACGCATGCTGGCTTCCATGCCCAGCAGGTCGGCGCGCACGGCTTCGCCGAGCGCCACGCCCTCGTCGACGGCGCCGGATGCCGCGCCCAGGAGCTCTGCCGTCTGGCGCGCAGCGTCCGCCGAGCGCGTCGCGAGGCGTCGCACCTCGTCCGCGACCACGGCGAAGCCCCGACCCGCGGCGCCCGCCCGAGCGGCTTCTACGGCGGCGTTGAGCGCCAGCAGGTTGGTCTGGAAGGCGATCTCGTCGATGCTCGTGACCACCGTCGACGTCTTCTCGTTGGCGTTCTTCAGATGTGCCATGGCCGCGTCGAGCTCGCCC
>CALCTH010000731.1 GCA_937893795.1 uncultured Myxococcales bacterium
ATCTCGCGCACTTCACGGACGACGCCGACACGTTCCTGCTGGGCCCCGTCGACGACGCCGTCGCGGAGAGCGGCGCGGCCGTGCGCGCGATGGTTCGTGCGGTCTTCGCGAGCCCGCCGCCGCAGGTCCAGTTCGAGGTCGAGGCGCGCCGCGAGGGCTTCGGCCAGGCGGGCGACGCGGCCTGGACCTTCCACGTCGTCGAGGTGCGGGCCCTCGTCGGGCCCGGCGAGGAGCCGCGCGTGACGCCGTACCACGCGACGCAGATTTACCGGCGCACGGCCGAGGGCTGGCGCGTGGTCCACGCCACGTGGACCATCCCGGTGCCGAACGAGGAGTACCGGCAGATGGCCATCGACCAGGCGGTGCCCGAGGGCGACGCCATCGCGGGCCGCGACGACCCGGGCTGCGAGAACGTCGCCGCGACGGTCACCGCCTTCCGGGACGAGCGCATCATGCCGCCGCTCGCGGTGCTCGACGGGAGCCTCGGCGTCGGCACGGCCCCCGGGGAGGTCGAGCCCTTCACCGAGGAGCAGTACGCCGGCATCGTCCAGGCGCGCGAAGCCAACGTGGTGGAGATGGTCCCGGGTCCCGGCGGCGTGCGGGTGCAGCGCGTCGGCGGGTTCTGCGTCACCGTCGCGAACCTGGTGAGCGACGTGCATCCGCCCCAGGGCCCCGCCTTCCGCATGCCCATGCGGCAAACGGCGGTATGGGACGCCGCGTCGGGGCGCGTCGTGCACACGCAATGGAGCACGGTGCTTCCCAGCAGCGAGTGACGACCGCAGAGGCGGCGTGGTCCGCCGACGCGAGGGGTGGACACTGCATTCCCGTGCGGTGCGTGTTCCTGGGAGGCCTCGCGATGGCCTGCGCCACGTCTCCCCGAGGTGGGCCGCCTGCTGCGGCCGTCGCCGAGGAGCCCGCCTCCTCCGCGTCGCCGGCCCTGGTCTGCGGCATGGACGCGGCGCCGAACCTGTCGACCTGGGCGGCCCAGCTCGATGCACCGCCGGAGGCCGTCGTCTGGTCGTCGGAGCCCATGGGCTCAGCCGGCCGACACGCCGGGCTCGTGACCGCGGACGTGCGCTGGGAAATGGACCAGATCTACGTCGTCGACGAGCACGGTGAGCCCATCATGGACATGCTCCTGGTGACGCGCACGACCAAGCTCGCCGACGGGGCCGACGAGGAGCGTATCTACATCCTCGAGGAACCGGGCGACTGGAACGCATCCGAGATCGCGCGCGCAATAGAGCAGGGAGCTCACGGACCACCAGGCACGACGACCATCACGTGGAGCAACGCCGACGGCTCGACCCGACGCAAGGTGTCGGAGACGGAGAACGGGGTGAACAAGGAGGAGTGGCTCGTCCCGCGACCGCCCTTCGACGCGATCATCCGGAGGACCGGGACCCGGGAGGGGCGCGTCGTCCGGGACGAGTGCACCGTCATCATGTCGGAGACGACGCCGACACCGCTCATCCGCGAATGCGTTGCTTCGAGATGTCCGGGGGCATCGGAGACGCAGCCTCCGCCCGGAGCAGAGTGCACGGTCATCGAATACGACGCGCCGAGCTGGGTTCCACGAGTGCCCGTGGGCGCCCGCAACCCGAGGGACTTCGGCGTGTCGCGCATCGTCCGCCCGAGCGGCGAAGAGAAGCGCTTCGAGTGGCGGCAGAAGGACCACGGCGCCGAGGTCGTCGAGCTCCGCTGCCCGAGCGCCCAGGCCCCCCGCATCCAGTGCGACGTAAACGGGACCCTCCGCATCGCGTTCGACGGCCGGCTGCTCGTCGCGTCCAAGCGAGGCGTGGTCACGTCGTATTGCTACGAGCGATAGGGCGCTCCGGTCATCCGGAACCGCGCGGCCTGGCTGCATGCGGCATCCGCCGCGGACGCGATCACGTCGTCCACGGCGACTCAGGGGCAGGCGCCCCGCATGAGCGTGTCCGTACCGGCGGCAAACGCCTCGCAGTCGTTCCCGTAGGTGACGCCGTCGCACCCACAATGGGGGTCCAAGATCCGAGGGCAGCCAACCGGCCGGATGGCGCAGGCGCCCGTCGTCCCAGCGAGGCCGCAGGCGTCGGTGCTCGGATAGTCACAGTACTCCGTGGCCGGGCACATGACGGTGGGTGAACAACCGCCGGGGCCGAGATCGCCAGCCGCCATGTCCGTGGCCCCATCGGGACCGAGGTCGCCGGGACCCATGTCACTGGAGACCATGTCCGCCGGGCCCATGTCCCCCGGAGCCATGTCCTCCGGGCCCATCTCGGCCCCTCCGTCGGCACCGCCGTCCGTGCCCGAGTCGGGCGCCATGTCGGGTCCAGCCCCCGCGTCACTCCCCGAGTCGGTCCCAAGGTCCCGTGCCCCGGAGTCCGACCCAAGGTCCTCGCCGCCCGAGTCGAGGCCGCCGTCTTCGACCGTCGGCCCGCCGTCAGCGACCCCTTGGTCCACGCTCGCCATGTCGCGGGTCCCCGCGTCCTCGCCCGAGCGCCCCGCGTCTGAGCATCCGGCGGCGAGCAGCGTCGCAAGCGCCGCGAGACGACGCATCGGGATCGCTTCGTTCAAGGCCTTCGTCCCTTAATCGGATTCACCCACCATCGCCATGAAGCTCCACACACGATCTTCCTCGGAGCAGCGGACGATGAGCCCATTCTGCCCGGGCAAGTCGCTTCATGAGTGCCCGAGCGCGCGTGGGACTGGCGGCGCTCCACGCCGCGACGCTCTTCGCGTGGGCCACCCGTCGAGTCGTCCGCCGGACGACGACCGGCGATCGCCCCACCGGTACGTGCTCCGAGGACGCCTACGACGCCCGCCTCGACGACGAGCCTCGCGCTGCGGAGCGGAGAACGGCCACGAGGCCCCGTTTTCGCTGCAGTTTCGGGCCAACGGGGCTCCGAAAAGTAGATCCCCTGAGGGACCGATCGTTGCGGAGCACGAAGGCGATCGCCGCGGTGCACGGGTGCCGGCCGAGCTGATGGCCCGTCGCCCCGCCACCCAGGCGAAATCCGGGCGGGACGTCAGGGGGACCGATCGCAACGAGACCGGGGACCGATGGCACCGCGACGGGGAACCGATTCGCGCCGCGCACGGGACCGCCGCGACTCGATGCAGGGTCGGGGCCACGTCGCGCCGAGCTGCTCGGCCGACCAAACGCGGGTCCACGACGCGCCGATGCGCGTTGGCGATGCGGCGATGCCGCAGGTGAGTTTCGCCGCGCACGCAACTCGGTCGGCGGCGCGCCGAGGAGGGGCCACCTCCCACTCCTGGGGGGCAACTCGTGAAGAATGGAGGCCTCTCATGGCCCGACTGACGATTGGACAGAAAGCGAATCGAGTACTCAAGTTCCTCCTCGGCATGCGGCACCGGCAGGTCACGGGCGCGATGGCCGTGCACGGCTTCGGCCCGGAGGAGCTGGACGCGGGGTGGCAGCTGCTCCGCGAGCTGGTCGGCGACCGGCTCGCGTTCGACCGCCCGGACAACAGCACCGCGGAAGCCATCGCCGAGCTCGATGCCTGGGAGAACCGCTGGTTCCCCATCCTCCGCGCCTCGCTGACCCGGCACTTCCCGGAGGCCGCCGAGACGATCTTCTTCAACCTCCGCCAGACGGAAGGCCCGCAGGTCGTGGTCGGCGTTGACACGCTCCTGCAACGCATCCGGCAGGCCGGCGAGGCGGACGATGGCGACGCCCTCCTCGCGCTCCTCGCAAGCCGCGGCCTCACGGAGAAGGAGATGCGCCGAGCGGCGGCGCTGGTCACGCGTCTCGCCGGCTACACCCAGCCCGAAGAGTCCGTCGACGACGTGTCCGACGCGGTCCGCGAAGCCGAGGACCGCCTCTGGGCCTGGTACCGCGAGTGGTCGACCATCGCCCGCTCCGTGGTCACCGACCGCCGCCTGCTCCGTGCCATGGGCTTCCTCCGGTACCGTCCCGGTAGCCCGACGCTGGTGGACGTGGACGACGAGGCGACCAACGTGGCGCCCGCCGAAGACCCCGCCGCGCCGACGAGCGCGCTCGAGCCGCAGCCGCCCGCCGCCAACTGAACGCCCTCGACCAGAGGACGACGCCCGGGATCGCGACCCGCGCGTCGTCTTCGCTTTCCG
>CALCTH010000732.1 GCA_937893795.1 uncultured Myxococcales bacterium
GCCGCGACCGTGGCCGCGGCGGGCGGTGGGTCGACGGTCGCCTCGTCCGCGGCCTCGCTCTCCTCCGGGGGGTGCGCGAGGAGCGCGTCGATGGCGTCCTCGAAGTCGTCCTCGCCCTCGGCGGCCGCCGGCGGCTCCTCGCGCGGCGGCAGCGGTGGGGGCACGCTCGGGCCGGCCCGGGACGGGAGCGGCGGCGGAATGCTCCGCGCGGGTGTGGCGGCCTCGCCTTCTGCCTCGAGCTCGTCGAGGAGAAGATCCATGGTGGACTCGCGCCGCTCCTCACCCGCCATCGCTGCCGAGCCTACCAGGGCTCGCCGTCACGCTGCTGGCGCGAAATCGCGAAGCTGCGTCCGAAGCTTCTGCTTCGCTCGCGCCTCGAGCTGGCGCGCCCGCTCCCGGCTCACGCCGAGCTGCCGCCCCAGGGCCGCGAGGGTCATCTCGTCGTCGCTCAGGATGCGGTTCTCGACGATGTAGCGCTCGCGCTGGTCGAGGGTCGCGAGGGCGTCGCCGAGGCGGTTCTCGATGGCCTCCTGCCGCGCCTGCCGCTCGTAGACGAGGTCCTGCCCCTCGCCCTCGGCGACCAGCGTATCGACCATGGAGACGCCCGAGTCGTCGAAGACCTGGGCGTCGAGGCTGACGTCTTTGGACTCGAGGCGCCGTAACATGAAGCGCATCTTCTCCGGCGTGGTCTCGAAGGACTCGGCCAAGCGCTCGATGCGGCGCGTCGGGTCTTGCTCGACGCTCCAAATCCGGGCGCGCTCGCGGCGGAGTCGGAAGAAGATCTTACTCCGCAGCGGCCCGCTGCCCGCCCCCACCAGGCTCGTGGAGCGCACCACGGCCTCCAGCACGAAGGCCCGGATCCAGTAGCCCGCGTAGGTGACGAAGCGCGTACCCCGGTCCGGGTCGAACTTCTTCACGGCGGTGACCAGGCCGATGGAGCCTTCCGCGACGAGGTCCCCGAGCCGGATCCCGTAGCGGCGGTACTGGAGAGCCACGGCGACGGCGTAGCGAAGATTGGCCTCGACGAGGCGATCGGCGGCTTCCTGGTCTCCGTCCCGCGCGCGGAGGGCGAGCTCTCGCTCGGCCTCACGGCTCAGCACCGGGATGGTGCGCACCCGCTCGATGTAGCGGTCAAGCTCGCTGTCTCGTTCGAAGGCCACGCGTTCCCCTCTCGCAAGGTGGGCCGCGCCGGCGCGGCCCCGAAGAAGGAACACGCATCGCCGCTCCGCATGCCCGAGGAAGACGTGCGTTGCCCAGCTACGCTTTCCGACGGCGGACTCGCGGTGGCGTTACGTCCGGTGCGGATGCGCCTTCAGGCGGCGAAGCTGGAGCCGCAGCCGCAGGTCGCTTTCGCCTGCGGGTTCAGGAACTTGAAGCCAGCCCCGTGAATCTCCTCGACGTAGTCGATCTCCGTCCCTTCGAGGTACTGGAGCGACATCATGTCCACGTAGAGCGCCACGCCGTGGCTCTCGAAGTGCTGGTCGAGGTCCGTCGTCTCGTCCTCGAAGAAGAGATCGTAGGAGAAACCGCTGCATCCGCCGCCGATCACCCGCACGCGAAGCCCCTGGCCTTCGAGCCCCTCGGCGTCGCGGATTTCCTTGACCTTGTCCGCGGCCCGGGACGTGAGCGTCAGCTCCTGGGTGTCGTCGGAGAGGAAGGTCTCGGGAGTCGTGGTGGTCTCGGTCATGGGTCCATCTCCACTTAGCGCCGCCAGGTCGGGGAGGCTACCGCCTCCTGACGTAACGTCACCTCAGCGATGGCAGGCGCGGCGGACGGCGTAGCGCGTCCAGCGCTGCGGACGCGCGAGCGTTGGCCGCGCTACTCCAGGATCGTCTCGACGGCGGCCGGCGTGCCGCCCACCTCGAGAGGGGCATCGGCCTCGAGGACCTTTCGCTTGAGTCGCGCCAGGCCGAGCACGCCACCCCCCGGGCGGGTCACCACGGACGTCAGTGTGCCCACCTCGCGCCCTCCGGCGAACACGGGTACCGGGGGCGCCGCCTCGAGCGAGGGGAGCGTGAGCGCGACGGTACGCCGCGGGGGCTTGCCGCGATGCTCGAGCATGACCACCGCTTCCTGGCCAAAATAGCAGCCCTTTCCA
>CALCTH010000733.1 GCA_937893795.1 uncultured Myxococcales bacterium
CGGAGACGCGCCGGCGGGCGTGGCGGCCCGCGAGCGCGCCGCCGAGCTCGCGCCCGAGGACCGCGACGTGCTCACGCCCCTCTGCGACGTGTACATCGCGGCGGGCCGGGGGGCCGCGGCGGTGCCGGTGCTCGAGAAGCTCATCGCAAGCTACGGGAAGCGGCGAAGCAAGGACCTCGCCAAGGTGCACCATCGCCTCGGTCGCGCGCTTCAGGGGCTCGGCGACGTGCCCGGCGCGCTCGCGGCCTACGATGCGGCCTTCCGCGTCGACCTGACGAACGTCGCCATCCTCCGGGACCTCGGGACCCTCTGCCACGCCGAGGGGGACCTGGCCCGAGCGCAGAAGACCTTCCGGGCTCTCTTGCTCCAGAAGCTCACGCCGGACGCCGGCATCACCAAAGCCGACGTCTACTTCTATCTGGGCGACATCAGCCACCAGGGTGGCGACGCACGCAAGGCCATCTCCATGCTCGAGCGGGCCCTCACCGAGGAAAAGGACCATCCCCGGGCGGCGGCCCTCCTCGCGGAGCTGAAGGGCTGAGCGACGCCCTCGCGATGCTCGACGGGGGCGCGCCGGCCCCCGAGAGCACGCTGCTCCTCCCGGTGACGGACCGTGCCTTTCTCTACGGCGAGGCGGCCTTCGAGACGATGGTCGGGCAGGTGGACGAGGCCGGGGCGGCGCGCGTGGACGCGCTCGGTGCCCACATCGCGCGCCTCGCGGTGGCTTGCGCGGGCTTCGGCGTCCCGGACCCGGAGCCGGTCCTGCGCCAGGACCTCCGGACGCTGCTGGCCCGGATGGGCGCGGGTCGCGTCCGGATCCGCCTCACGGTGACGGCGGGGGAGGGCGGGCGGCTCGACGGCGCGTCCGCGGGTCCCTCGCACCGCGTGGTGAGCGCCCGTCCCCTCCGTCCCTACCCCCGGCGGCTCTACGAAGAGGGAGCCGCGGCGGTGCTTCAATCAGGAACGGCCAGCGTCGTGCCCGGCGCAAAGCTCTCCAGCTATGCCGGCAACGTCGCGGCCCTGCGCGCGGCGCGGGCGGCGGGCGCGCACGAGGCGCTCTTCGTCGATGATGCGGGCTTCCTCCTCGAGGGCGCGACGAGCAACGTCTTCGTGGTCCGCGCAGGCGTGCTTCACACCCCCGAGGCGCGCGGCATCCTGCCCGGCATCACGCGTGCTCAGGTCCTCCGGCTCGCGACGGCAGCGGGGCTCTCCCATGCGGAAGGGCGCCTCGACCTGGACTCTCTCCGCGGCGCCGACGAGGCCTTCCTGACGAGCGCGGTGCGCGGCGTCATGCCCCTCACGCGGCTCGACGGCCGACCGCTCGGCGCCGGCGTGCCGGGTCCCCTGACGCGCCGCTTGGCCCTGGCCTGGGACGCAGACGCTCCCGCGCGCGCCGAGGTCCCCTGAGCGAGCGCGCGTCGCGTTGACGGCGCCGCCTCCTCGGGCTAGTTCGCTCGGTCCCATGTCCGACACCAGCAAGACCCGCACGCGCCGAACCCTGCGGAAGGCCAACATGGGCAAGGCCCGCAAGAAGAAGCTCGCCAAGGAGGGGACCACCCCGGCCTTTCCGATCCATCCGGAGGGCAAGGCGAGCGACGCCAAGGCGCCCGCCGCCGGCTGAGCGACGGCCCACGGCTCAGTGGAGCGTGTGGTTCTCCCCGTCGTGCTCGACGGAGGGCACACCGTGCTCGCGCGTGGCCATCGGTCGCGCGAGAACGCGGAGCTGGGCCTCGCGCTCGTGCGCCTCGGCCTCGCGTAGCGCGGCCTCGGCTGCGGCCTCGGCCCGCGCGATGGCCTCGCGCTCCTCTCGCTCCGAAGCCTCCATGGCGTCGAGGCGCTCCCGATGCCGCCTCCGACGCTTTCGCCACGCGATGACGGCCAGCAGCGCGGCCAGCGCCAGCGGCGTACCGCCGCCCAGCAGCCAGGCGAGCGACGAGGTTCGCCCCTCCACGTCCTCGCGCCACGCGGCTTCGAGCTCACCGAGGCTCCACCCGTAGGCCACGGGCAGCGCCTCGGCGAAGGGGATGCCCTCGCGGAGCGTCGCGATCAGCCGGGCGAAGCGATCTTCGGGACCCTCCTCCGAGCGGAGGAAGTGCACCAGGGACGCGGCCTGGGCATAGGCCAGGCTGACGCCCGCCGTGTCCCTCGGAAAGCGCGTGTCGAGGTCGCGGAGCCGATGTAGGCGGCCGCTTCCGGCCGCGCCGCTGAGGCGGCGGAAGCGCTCGAGATCGTGCTCGTCCGCGTGCTCGATGGCCACGCCCTCCACGAACCAGCGCGGCAGCGGGTGCCCGCGCACCGCGCGGCGGAGCGCGACGTGGCTCAGCTCATGGACGAGCACCTCCGGTGCTTCGCTCGGCTCCCACGAGGCCGGCGCCGTCAGCGAGACCCCGATGATGCCCTGGCTCGGTAGCGCCACGCCGACGGCGTAGCGCGGCGTGCCCGGGACGAGGCGGCGCAGCTCCTCCGGGCTCGCCGCGAGGCGTACCTCGACGGTCTCGTCGACGCTCTGCCCGAGGTCCGCCTCGAGGCGCGGCCACGCCGCCTCGCGCGCCGTGCGCAACGCCGGGATCGCGTCCTCCACGTCCGGGCGAAAGATCCACGTGACCGGCCCCTCGCGCAGGCGCCGGTATCCCTCGGGCACCGCCGGCTCTGGCCGCGTCGCCGCCACCCAATCCCGGACGTCGGCCGGCTGTGCCTGGCTGCCGGGCGCCAGCAGGAGCGAGAGCAACCACCCGAAGAGCCCCAGGGAGGCGACGCGGCGCAACGCGCCTCCTCGTGCGTATCGACTCACTGCCATGTAGACGCGCCCCGAAGCGCGGCGTTCCGCCACCTGCGGTCCTACGGCCGCGACGAGCGCCGGGGGGACCGGCTCACTCCGCGTCCGGGCCCGGGCGGAAGCGTAGCAAGGCCGCGCCATCGTTGGCACCGTCGCGGCGCTGGAGGACGAAGGCGGCGACGACGCCCCCGAGGAGCGCCGCGCCGACCACGTAGGGCCAGTTGCGCTTGAACCAGCGCCTTGCGCGGCGCGGCGGGGGCGGCGCCTCGGTGGGCGTCTCTTCGGCGGTGGCGCCCGTCGCCCCAGGTTCGTCGCTCGGCGGGCTCGCCCCGTCGCTCCGGCTGTTGCTCTGGCCCTCGCTCCCCGTCGGGCTTGCGCTGGGGGGCGCACTGGCCCGCGCGCGCGCGGCCGCGCGGGCCACGAAGGGCGCGGCGTCGTCCACGGGGCGAACGCCCTGGAAGAAGGCCCCGGCCTCGACGGCGAAGACTTCGACGCGGATGGCGGCGGATTCGAAGGCGAGCACGGCGAGCGCATCGGCGCCGGCGACGCGACCCAGGCGCGCGAGCGCGCGAGCGTCCGCGTCGTCGTGGCCGAGGGAACGACGGAGCTGGCGTAGGCGTCCGTAGCCGTCGTCTTCGGTGGGGTCCGGGTCTCCCCGGAGCGCGGCCCGGAGCGCGGGATCGCTCGGGACGCTCACGCCCCGCGCCTGGAGCTCCGTCTCGAGCTCCCGCGCCGCCTCCCGCAGCGCAGGCGCCGGGTCACCGCGCACGACGACCGCGACCCGGAGCGGCGTCTGCGCCTTTGCTTCGCTTGCACCAAGGGCGAGCAGGGCCGCCAGGAGCGCCGCCCTCACGGACGCTCCTTGTACCTGTCGCCGCGGCCCTGCTCGTTAGGCTCCAGCGTGAGCCCCTGCGGCGGCGCGGTCGGTCCGGCGTCGCGGCGGCTCGCGCCGGGGGCGAGGAGCGCGCTGATGGTGTCGGGCCCGAAGCGCTGCCTGCCTACCTCGACGAGCGTGCCCGCGAAGATGCGCACCATCTGCTTCATGAAGGCGTTGCCGACCACGACCATGGAAAGACGCCCCGGTGCGTCGACGCCGTCCTGCTCGAGCTCCACGGAGCGCATTTCCCGCACGGTCTGCTCCCGCCTGTCGTCCATGGCGCGGAACGCGCGGAAGTCGTGCTCCCCCACGAGGCGCGCGCAGGCCTCGCGCATCGCATCGAGGTCGAGGTAGTCCTCGAGGCGCGCGCGCGGCGCGCGCGTTCGCCAGGGGCGCGCGTCCCGGGGCCCAAGCTGCCACGCGAAGCGGCGGCTCAGCGGGTTTCGGCTCGGGCCGACGTGGAAGACGTAGCGGTAGCGCTTCCAGCGGCTGTCGAAGCGAGGGTCGTAGCGCCGGTCCACGGCGAAGGCCTCGACCACCGCGACGTCGGGGGGGAGCAGCCCGTTGAGGGCGAGGCGCCAGCCCCGCGGCGGAATCTCCCGGTCGACGGCGAAGGCGGCAATCTGCGCGGCCGCGTGCACGCCGGCGTCCGTTCGGCTGCAGCCGCGGAGCCGCGTGAAGCGCACGCCCAGCGCCCGGAGGGCACCTTCGACTTCGCCCTGCACGGTGCGAAGACCCGGCTGCGCCTGCCAGCCGTGGAAGTCCGTGCCCTCGTAGGCCAGCGTCAGCCGAACGCCGTGGGGCAGCTCCGGCGGCGCCTTCGCCATGGCTCAGAAGCTCAGGCCGAGCCCGCCCACGTAGGCCAATCGGTCGCCCAGGCGTACCCCGTTCTCCGCCGTCGAGCCGAAGGCCTCGAAGTAGAAGAAGGCGTGGTTGATGCCCCACTCCTCGGCGAGGTTGCGGGCCGCGCGGGGGTTGATGAAATCGAGCTCCAGCGCGACCTGCGCCGCCCAGCGGAGCCCGAGGGCGATGCCGGAGCCCGCATCCCGGGAGCCGACACGCTCCCGGAACTGCACCAAGTCGAGACCGAGCTTGCCCGTGAAGACCAGCGGCACGCCGAGCTCCCGCGCGAGCACGTCGGCGCGGAGCACGGCCATGAAGCCGAAGGGGAAGACGCGGAACGAGCTCCGCTCCGAGGCGCGGTTGCTACACGTGGAGTCGACGCAGGCGCTTGCCCGATACTCGGCCCACGCGAAGGAGATCCCGCCACCGAGGCGACCGACGTAGGGGATGCGCAGCGGAAGCACGTCGAGCTCGAGGCCCACGAGCGGTCCCTGCTGGTCGCCGTAGATGCGATCGAACTCCGCGTCGGCCTCGGGCCGGTAGGCGCCGATCCGGAGCTCCAGGGCGTAGTTCTCGGAGTCCGCCGGAGGCGGGCGGTAGAGGTCGGAGCTCTGGTCCGCGTAGATCTGCGCCGCGGCCGGCGAGGCGCCGAGCGCGCCCAACGCGGCGAGCGTCGTGAGGAGAGCGGCTCTCATCGAAGCCCCCGGCGGCGTCGGCTCGAGAGGAGCGCGAGGCCCGCGAAGAGGAGACTGCTGGCGGCTCCCGGCCCCGCGGCCCCGGCGGCGCAGCCGTCCGGACAGGTCTCGACGTCCATGCCCGCTTCGGCCATCTGCGCGAGCGTATCGCAGTAGCCCAGCGTCGGGACGCGTCGCACGCAGACCCCCTCGCTCAGCTCGCCCACGTTCCTCGCGTTGTCCAAAGCGGCCACGTAGACGAGGCGCTCTTCGTCCACCTCCAGGCCGAGCTGATTGGTGGGGTCGACCGAGGCGCTGGCGGCCATCACGCCCGTCGTGAAGAGCGGCGAGAAGCTGGCTGGCGGCACTTGGCCGGGGGTCAGCCCGCTGCCGGCGCAGCCGAGCGTGTCCGGGTCGAAGTAGACCTGGTAGCTGATGTTGGTCTCCCCGATTCCCGTCCAGGCGAGCCTCACGGACGTGGCGCCGGAGGCGGAGGTCGGGCTCACCTCCGGCGCGGACGGCGGCGAGGCGTCGATGATGACCTCGAGGCGTGCGAACTCCGACGCGCCGATGTCCTCGTTGCTGCCGAGGGCGCCATCGCGGTTGAAGACGAAGATGCGCATGGCGTCGCCTTGCGGCTGACCGCCTGCGTCGCAGAGCGACGCGCTCGGCGTCGTGCCCGTGAGCAGCTCGGCCAGCGTCATGGAGAAGGTCCCGTCATCGTCCGGCGTCTGCGCAGGAAGCTCGTCGCACTCCACCATGTCGCCGCTACGCGCGGTGGCGAGCTCACAGGACGACCCGGCTCCTCCGCGCCAGACCTGGAGCTCGCTCGTGCCGACCGAGTTCAAGTTGAAGGTCAGCGTGGTGCTGCCCGGGGCGGCGCAGTCGGCGGCGTTCACGCCGCGCACGACGTCCTCCTGCAGGGTGCGCGATCCACCGGGACCGTCGATCTCCGAGAGGTTCACCAGGAGCTGCGAAGAGGCCCCGGCGTGGAGGGCGAACGACGACACGAGGTCGACGAGGAGGGGAAGGCTTCGCATCGCTTCCCGCTCCCTTAGCAAACGGAGGGCCGCTGCGCCTCAGAGAAGCGTGGGCGGGCTTCCACGACGAGGGCGAGGGGACCGGAGTGACGCTCCGGCACGCGATGCCTGCGCCGCTGACAACTTGTCATTTGCCGCCCTCAGCGGCGCGTGCCGAGCACGCCTTCGGCGATCTGCACGGCGTTGAGCGCGGCCCCCTTGCGGAGGTTGTCGCTCACCACCCAGAGCTGAAGCCCCCCCGGGTGGCCGAGGTCCGCGCGGATGCGCCCGACGTAGACCGGGTCCGTGCCCGCGCAGTCGATGGGCTCGGGGTAGACCCCTGCCTCGAAGTCGTCGACGACCTCGACGCCCGGTGCCGCCGCGAGCAGCCGCCGCGCCTCCTCGGGCTCCATGGGCCGCTCCAGCTCGAGGCTCACCGCCTCGCTGTGGCCGGTGAGCACCGGCACGCGTACCGCCGTCGGCGAGACCCGGATCGCCTCGTCACCGAGGATCTTCCGGGTCTCGTGCACCATCTTGAGCTCCTCCTCCTGATAGCCCGTGGCCGCGTCGCGGCTCCACTCCATCAGCAGGTTTCCCGCGAGCTGTCCGCCGAGCGTCGGCTCTGCCGCCTCGTCGGCTCGCGCGGCGTCACCCGACGCCACGCGCCGTCGCTGCGCCTCGAAGGCCTCCATGGCCGGCCGCCCCGCGCCGCTGATGGCCTGGTAGGTGGCCACCACGACGCGCCGAATGCGCGCGACGTCATGGATCGGCTTGAGCGCGACGACGAGCTGGATCGTCGAGCAATTCGGGTTGGCGATGATGCCCTTGGGCCGCGTCGCCGCCGCCGCGAGGTTCACCTCGGGCACGACCAGGGGCACGTCCGGGTCCATGCGCCAGGCGGAGCTGTTGTCGATGACCAGCGCGCCGGCCTCCGCGGCGAGGGGGCGCCACTGGCGTGAGGGCCCGCTGCCGGCGGAGAAGAGCGCCACGTCGACGTCCGCGAAGACCCCCGGGGCGAGCGCCTGCACGACGTGCGAGGCGCCTCCGAAGGTCACCTCCGCGCCGGCGCTCCGCGCCGAGGCGATGGGCACGATGCGCTTCACCGGGAAGGCCCGCTCCTCGAGAATGGCCAGCATCGCCTGGCCGACGACGCCGGTGGCGCCGACGACGGCCACGGTCAGGTCCCGCATGGCGGACGGCTACCGCTACCGCTGCGGCCCGTCAAACGACGAAGGCGGTCGCGCCCGGCGCTGGCGGCCCTCGCCATCCCGGCTAAGCCCACGGCGGTCCGCCGCCTGCCGCCCGCGCGACCCTGGAGACCGACATGCCGAGCGCCGTCCCCCTCACCGCCTTCCTCCTCGCGTTCCTGCTCTGCGTTCCCGCGTGGGCGCAGGAGGCGCCGGAAGCGCCGGAGCCCTCACCGCCCTCTCCCGCGGACGCCGCGGCGGCCCTTCCGCCGACGCCGAGCGCCGAAGACACCTTTCGCATGGCGGAGCTCTCGGACCCCGACGGCCTCAGCGCCGACGACGCCGCCGCGCGAGCCATCGCCACCGCGCCTTCCCTCGAGCGGGCGCAGGTCGCGGTCGTGATCGCCGAGGCCGGCGCCCAGCAGGCCCGCCTCGGGCTCTTCCCGAACCTCGAGGTCTCGGGTCGCTACACGCGGCTGAGCCCCGTGACCAACCCGGACTTCGGCGTGGACCTCGGCGGGACGGATCCCGCGGCCACGCAGGCGCTCGTCGACGCACTCTCGGACCCGGCCTCTCAGCTTCTCTGGGGCGGGCTCGTCGAGGGTCTGAGCGGTGACGGCTTCGCCTTCCCCGTGCTCCTCAACAGCTACGCGCTTCGCGCCAGCGTGAGCTACCCGGTCTCGGACCTCTTCTTCACGATCCGCCCCTCCTACCAGGCCGCGCTGCAGGCGGCCCGCGCGCAGGAGGCGCAGCTCGCGGTCGAGCGGCGCACGGTGGCTCTGCAGGCCCGTGAGGCGTACTACGAGGTCGCCCGGGCCCGCGCGACGAAGCTCATCGCCGATAAGGCGCTCGTGCAGGCCGAGGCCCAGCGTGACCAGTTGGCCGTCCTCGTGCGGGGCGGTACGGCGGCACGAGTCGACCTGCTTCAGCTCGAGGCGAGGGTCGCCCAGGCGCAGGTGGGGGTGGTGCGCGCGCGCGGCGGCGTGGTCCTGGCCGAGCGCGCGCTCCAGGTCGCGCTGCATGCCGAGCGGGATGCCCCGGTGAGCATCGGCGAGGACTTCACGGCGGTACCCGAGCCCCCCGCCGGCGACGTACCGAGCTACATCGAGCGCGCGATGAGCGCCCGGGCCGAGGTGCTGGCGCTCCAGGCGCTGGAGGAGGCCCGCGAGGAGGCCGTGCGCGCGGACCTCGGTCGCCGCTACCCGCAGCTCCTGTTCCAGGGCGGGCTGGACGTCGCGAACCCGAACCAGCGCATCGTCCCCCAGCGCCAGCGCTTCGACGCGACCTGGGACCTCTCGGTGGTGCTTCGCTGGTCACCCAACGAATTCGCCGACGCGCGCCAGCGGGTGCTCCAGGCGCGGGCGCGCATCGAGGAGGTGCGTGCGGACCGGCGCCGCCTCGAGGACGCCGTCCGCCTCGAGGTCGAGCAGGCCTTCGAGACCTACCGCGCCGCGCGGGAGACCCTCGCCGCGAGCACCGCGAGCGTCCGTGCGGCCGAGGAGACCTACCGGGTGCGCCGCGACCAGCTGCGCGCCGGGTCCGTGGTCACGACGGACCTGCTCGACGCCGAGACCGCGCTGCTGCGGGCCCGCCTCGAAGGCGCGGACGCCGCCATCGGCCTTCGCCTCGCCCTCACGCGGCTGCGCTACGCGATGGGCGACGACGAGGGTGCCCCGGGGCGCGACGCGCCCTGACGTGCGGCGCGCGAGGCGTTTCTCCCGCTCGGCGGACGCGACCAGCGGATCCCGGTAACCTCTTCGGGCCCGACCGGGTCCTCCCGGTATGAGCTGCACGATACGAGAGGTTCCGACCCCCATGGATGCGACGTCGCTGCCGGCTCTCGTCGAGGCGGCGCAGGCCGGCGACCGAGCCGCCTTCGCCCGCGTCGTGGCGCGCTGCGAAGGGGCGGCCTTCGCCCAGGCGAGACGCGGTCTCGGGGACGTCGGCGAGGCCGAGGACGTGGTGCAGGAGGCCATGCTCGACGCCTTCCTGCGGCTCGGCCAGCTGCGCGATCCCGCGGCCTTCCCGGGGTGGCTTCGGCGCATCGTGCACAAGCACGTCGACCGACGTCGCCGGCGCCGCGTGGAGCTGCCCATCGCCGACGACGCGACCCTCGTCACCCCACGGGCTCCGAGCGCGGAGGACGCGCGGGCGGCCGCCGAACGAGGGGCCGCCGTGCATCGCGCCCTCGACGGTTTGCCGGAGCACGAGCGCGAAGCGGCGGCGCTCCACTACCTCGCCGAGTGGCCCGTACGCGACGTGGCCGAGGCCCTCGATGCCTCGGAGGGGGCCGTGAAGAAACGACTCTGGTCGGCTCGCCAGCGGCTGAGGGCCGGCGGCGAGGAGCGACCGGCCCGTCCCATCGCGCCGCGCGTGGCGCTCTTCCTGGCCGTACGCGCCGGCGACGTACACGCCGTGCGGCGCATCCTGGCCCGCGAGCCCGTCCTTCGGGACGCGCCCGAGGGTTACTCGGACGAGGAAGCGCTCGCGGCCGGGACGCCCCTGGCGCACGGCCTCACGCCCCTCCTCCTCGCCGCGCGTCGCGGTGACCTCGCCATGGTCGATGCGCTCCTCGCCGCCGGCGCACCCGTCGGCGGAACGTGCGCGTGCGACGCCGGGGAGAGCGCCCTCTGGGCGGCCTTCCGCGGCGGCCATCACGCGGTGGCCGAGCGGCTCGTCGAGCGAGCTCCAGAGCCCCGCGACACGCCGGCGGGCGCGGCCGGGTGGACCTGCCGGGACCTCGCGCGCTGGCGTGGCGAGCCCGAGCTGCTCGCTCTCGCCGGAGCCTCCGCCGAGGCGCCGCGCGCGGCGGAGCCGTCGTGGCCCCGCGACGCGGGTGCGCCGCTCGAT
>CALCTH010000734.1 GCA_937893795.1 uncultured Myxococcales bacterium
CCGGCTTCGACCACTCCATCGAGAAGCGCTTGGTGATGTGCGGCTTGATCTGGGTGCCGAGGCCGAGGTTGAACCGGCCCTTGCTGAGCGCTTGCAGATCCCAGCCGAGGTTGGCGAGCAGCATCGGGTTGCGGGCGAAGGCGACGGCGATCGAAGTGCCGATCACGAGGGTCTCGGAGTGCTAGGCAGCGAGCACGAGCGGCAGGAACGGGTCGTGGCTCGTTTCCGCGGTCCTGACGCCGTCGTAGCCGGCGGCCTCCTGGGCCTTGGCGTTGGCGACGATCTTGTCGATGTCGGGGCTGAGCCCGAGTCCTCCGTCGACCTTCATGTGCTGCCCTCCTGCTGGGTTCCGGCGGCTCTGCGGGTCTAGCACCGGACCTCGCTCGACTCCCAGCCGTGTCAGGCGTCGTCGACGTCGACCACCTCGCCGAAATCGGGCAGGAGCGTGCAGTAGCCGAGGGTTGCGGCATCGTCGGGATCGTGGGCGACGGTCGCGAAGGCCGACCCGACCCCGGCCACGACGGCGAGGGCGGCGGCCCCGGCCGGCACGACCGGGATCCCGGCGTCGCCGGGCGGCGGTGCCGGCACCGGCGACGCGTCGATGAGCAGGTGCAGCGCCATCGCGAACACGCCGAGGGCGACCGAGATCCACCACATGGCGAGATACGAGTCGGGCGCGTCGACCAGCTCGAACCGCCCATCGTCATCAAGCTTCATGACCGGGATCCAGGTGGGGCTCTGGAGGTACGACGCATCCAGGCGCCCGCGAACGGTGGCGCCCGACGCGGGTCGGGCATCCTCCAGGAGCACGGTCCCCGTGACGCGCCGACCGGCCGAAAGTGCAATGTCCGCGCGCGTGAGGCCGTCTGCGATCGTGACCTCCACGAGGCGCGGCGCGTAACCGGTTGCGAGCGCCTCGCTGCCCACCGTATCCCCGACGTCGAACCCCTGAAGGAAGGCGTATCGGCCATCCTGATCGGTACGTACGGCGCTCTTCACATGATGACGGGCGTGCGGGTCCGGGTTCGAGTCGGTGTCGACGTTCACGACGACGCCTACGACGGGGTCGCCGTGCTCGTCGACGACACGGCCTGCCAACGCGCCGCCCGCGCGCCTCACGCGCAGGGTCGCTGCGGCCGCGTCGAGGAGCCGAACCCTCACGGGCACGGAGGGCGCATGCCCCGGCGCGACGGCGATGAGCGACATCTGCGCGCCCGCTCGGACCACGAATCGACCGCCGCTGTCTGCGGTACCGAGCGGCAGCCGCGCCGCTCTCGAGGCACCGGATCGAACGAGGATCGATGCGCCCGCCACGCCAGCCCCCTCGTCGTCGAGTACACGCCCCTCCACGCGAACCGGCCTGGAGAGCGCGTAGGTGACCTCCACGCTGGACATCCCGTCGACGCGAGCGCCCTTGACCCGCTCGCTGCCTGGGCCCTCTGCGGTGTAACTACCCGCTTCGAGTCCCTCGAAGAGCGCGCTCCCCGATCCGTCGCTGTAGACGATGCGCGGAGGGAAGTGTCGGCGTGTCACTTCGCGCGCGTTGAGCTGAATGGGCATCCCGGACACTGCGGCGCCATCTTCGTCGAGCACGCGCACGATGAGCGAGAAGCCGCCCTGCGCGCCCGCAGTCCGCTGCGCGCCGTCGCCTCCCGTGGCCGCCTGGCGCGGTGAGGTGAGATCGAGCGATCCCGGGCTCGGATCCGCGGCGGCTTCGGCCTGGAGCTCCACTGCGGAGGGCGCGGCGATCCTCGGTGCGCTCCGCGCCCGCGCCCCGAGAACGGCGGTTACGGCGACGACGACCACCAGCGCGGGAAACAAGACGGTCCAGGCCCCGGCGCGATCCGAAGCCGCACCCAGAGCGAGCGGTAGGAGCGCCGCGTGCGTCTCGTCCGACCCGCCAAGGCCCGCGTCGAGTCGCTGGCGGAGCTGCGCAAGCCCGCGCCGCAGACGGCTTCGGACCGTGTTCACCGGCACGCCCGTGCGTTCGGCAATCTCGGCGGGAGCGAGCTCCTCGCGGAAACGGAGGTAAACGGCCGTCCGACACGGCTCGTCAAGGTCGCCCAGCGAAGCGACGAGGATCCGCTCCGCCTCGAGGGATGCAGCGATGTCTGCAGTATCGCGTCCCGACGCCGGCTCGGCGTCCAGCGATGTCTCGGCCCGTCGGGCCCGCGCGCGGTTCTGATTCCACGCGATGTTACGGGCCGTCCGGGAGAGCCAGGCGCGCGGGGATCGGAGAACTCCCTCACGGCTGCGAGCCGCCGCGAGCCAGGTCTCCTGCACCAGGTCGTCCGCCCGCCCACCCTCCCCGACGAGTGCGAATGCGAGTCGCCTGAGAAAGGGCGCGTGGTCGCGCGCGAGGCGCTCGAGGTCGGTCGTCGCTGTGGGTTCGTTCTGCATCGCACTTCGCAAGTGTCTGGCAGGGCTCGGTGGACCACGGATTCGCGCGATTCTCGCGATGGAGGGGTATCGGCGCCGTTCGTGGGCCCACCGTGCGCGTCCGGTATGCGTCGTACTCTGGTACGGATTCGATCGGCGCTGTGCAGGTCGACATCCAGAACTGCCCGGTCTGAGGCCTCGCACAGCGCCTAGCAGAACGTCTTTCCATCTCCATTCCAAAGCACTTCGACGTCTCCCGCAACGTCTCCGAGGGCGAGCGCAGCCCGTTCGCCGCTCGCGTCGACGGAGATGTCATGACAGAGCGCTAGTGCGGGCTGATCGCGCCCCTGACGCAGCTGCGCTGGCTGGCGAGGACGCCACGTTCGACGCGATCCAGGCCTCTCGCAAGAGCGGAAGAGGGGGCGAGATGAACCTCGCGATCGGCCCGCGCACACGAAGCGCAGCGCGCTCCGGCCGAGTTGGTCGAGCAGCTCGCCACGCGTTGCGTCGGTGCCGGCAGAACCGACGAGCGCGAGTCCCTCGGCGACGACAGCACGGTCCCACCGACCGCTATCCAGACTGCGCTGGAGCACGATCGACCCGCCCGGTCGGAAGCGCGCCGCGACTCGAACAACAGCACGCGCGCGTGCAGTCCCTGCACTTCCGGCATCCTTGGGCAACAGCAAGCGGAGGAGCCTCGCCTGCCGGATGCTCTACGCCACGATCCGAATCGGGACCGTGCGCTGCGGCCTAGCGGAGCTCGATCGGCACGGGATCGATGGGCTCCATGAACCCCGGCGCGTCCAGTTCGATGCTGCCCTCGAGACCGGTGTCGGTTCGCACCGTGAGCCTCGAGCGCGTCCCGCACGGCACGACGATCCGGAGGCCGATGCGCTCGACGTCGGCGGCGGAGTACGAGTGGGAGGTGCGGGTCCAACCGCTGCCGCCGAGCTCCTTGGAGACCACGACGAGCGACGCCCAGTCCGCGCCGAACTCGAAGCGCGGCTCGATCGGCACGGGGTAGCCGAGGCGCGCCGGGACGTCGTTCTCGGAGGTCTCACCGTCCTCCACCACGACTTCGACGGTGTCGAGCGCGAGGCGTTCGCCGCCCTTGTGACGGATGGTCCAGCGGCCGGGCTGGACGGGCTGGAGAGTGCGCCAGCGACCGTCGGACCAATCGAGCCTCACGGTCCCGCCGCCCGGACCGACCGCCTCGAGCCTTTGGTCACGGTAGAGCCCGTCCAGGGCAGCGGCGGGCGCGTCGAGGTCGGCGTCGAGGTCGGGGCGGAGAGCGATGTGCCCCCCGCCCCCGAGCCGGATCGTGCCGACGTCCACGACCTCGCCCGCAACGAGTTCGATCCCGCTGCGGAGCAGCTCGAGTTCGTCGGCACCCGTCGTCAACAGCTTCGCAGTCGCTGGACGGAAGGGCCCCGCGCGGAACGCGCCCGAGTCCGGATCGATCGTGGCCGGGTGGAGGACGTTCGTATCGAGCTTCACGAAGACCCGAACACGCGAGGGGGGCGGGCCACCGCCCGTGGCGACGAGCACGCCCTCGATCCAGCAGTCCGGCGCTGCGTGCGCACCCTCGACCACGACCGTCAGGTCCTCGACGTCCGGCTGGACGCCCGCGAC
>CALCTH010000735.1 GCA_937893795.1 uncultured Myxococcales bacterium
GGTAGGCCGAGACCGTGACCGGCCCGCCGCTCGGACGCGGGAAGCGCCGCCGTCGAATCACCACCAGGATGCACGAGGCGGCGGCTGAGCTTCCGAGGCCGTTCTGCACGACGCGGGCACCGGACACGCGGCCGTTGGGCTGAATCAGCCAGCCGAAGGTGATGCGGCCCGAGAGGTTCGGGTTGGTGTTCAGCTGACGCTCGTAGCAGCGCTGGATGCGACCGATGGCGCCATTCACCACGCGGTTGATCTCCCCGCGGCTCAGTGAGCCCTGCACGCGGCTCAGCGCGCTCACGCCCCGCACCCGGCCCCGGACGCGCCCGCTTCCCATGCGCGCATCGAGCATGCTCGCCTCACCGGCGGAGTCGCGACCGCCGAGACTGCCTACGTTCGGGCCACCGGCCGCGCGCGCCACGTTGACGCCGCTCACGCCCTCGAGGGCGCTGAGCGTGCCCGTGATGCTCAGCGTGCCCGCGGGGCCACCGGCGTTCACCGCGTCGATGTTGCTGACCACGTCGTTGAGCGTCTCGCCGCTGCCGGCGTTCGGCGTGGTGAGCGCCGCGACGAGGCGCGCGTTGTCGTCGCCGCTCCGCTCACGGTTCACCTGCCGAAGCCGGTTGCGGAGCGTCTGCGGGATCTGCGTGCGCGTCTCCCGCGGGGGCGCCTTGGTCCGCTGCGGCGGCCGCGGACGCGTGCGCCGGGGACGCGGGGGCGTCGGGCGCTCCTCCGGCGGGCGAAGCCGCGCCTCGGCGAAGATCTCCTCCGTGGGCCGCGTGTCGACGCTGGCGATGGAGGGGCTCGCGATGGCCGTCACGATGAGCGCGCCCGCGAGGCCCAGGTGGAAGACCAGCGCTGCGGCCGCGCCGAGGCCCATGCGTCGCCAGTTGATCTGGCGCGGCTCCATGGGGACCGCGTCGACCTCCCGGCCGGCACGGAGCAGCCAGGTCGCGCCGTCGTCGAGCGTCACGCGGAGCCGGGCGCCTTCCGCGAGCGCGAGCGCCGTACCGAGGCTGCTCGCCTCCGCCTGACCGTCGGGCCGCTCGAGGGAGACGCTCTGCGCCTCCTTCACCGTGACCTGCGCGCCGACCTTCCCGACCTTCACCTTACCGGGGAAGCCGCGAAGCCGCGCGAGCGGACCGCGGACGGTCTGTGCGTGCACGACCTTGCCGCCGCGCAGGCGAAGCGCCTCGATGACGACGGCGCCGGACGCCTCGACGGAGCCCGCCGGAAGGAGCCCTTCGGCCGGCAGCGTGAGGAGCGGCGCTTCCTCGTCCTCCTCCTCGTCACCGAAGGCTGGCACCCCTTCGAGGGAAGGCGCGACCAGCGCGATGACGGGAGCGGGGAGAGGCTCGTCCACGGCCGGCACGGGGGCGACGTCCGCGGGCACGCCGGCGTCACCGCCCATCTGTGGGATGGCGTCGGAGCTCTCCGCGCTCGTGACGAAGGACTCGAGGTCGGCCTCTGGCGGCCCAGGCTCCGGCGCCACCCCGGCCCGAAGCACGTCGAGGGGCGGGAGGTCATCGAGACGCGCCGGGTCGACCGCGGGCGCAGCCTCGAAGGGCTCGGCCGCGACGAGATCCCGTACGTCGAGCTCGTCGGTGCTGGGCCCCGCGTCGACCGCGGCGTCACCCCGCGTTTCCTGGGGCGCGTCCGGAACGCGGGCCGCGAGCGGGAGGTCCCCCACCTTGCCTGCGACCGTCGGCGAGTCGAAGGGGTCCGGCGGCGCGGAAGCCGGCGCTTCGCTCTCGAGGAAGGCGTCGAGGTCGCCGTCGGCTTCCATGGCCGAGGGGCGCGCGTCGAGGTCCGGGGCGGGCTCCTCGAGGGCGCTCATGTCGAGCCCCCGCGCCGGCCGCGGCGCGTCGAGGGTTCCGTCGAGGCCCTTCGGCGCCTCGCTCGGCGGCATCGAGTCGAAGTCGTCGGCCAGATCGGCCAGCAGCGCCATGCGGCTCGCATCGGCGCCCGCGCCGACCTCGGCCATGAGCCCGTCGCGCTCCGGATGACCCGGCGCCATCGTCTCGACGAGCTGGCGAGCCTCGTCGCGATCGCCCTCGGCCATCAACGTGCGGGCGAGACGCGCGCGTACGGCGTCGGCCCGGGCCCCGCGGGGCGCGGCCTCGAGATGCGCCTTCCAGCGCGCCACCATCGCCGCGGCGGGCACCAGCGCCTCGAGCGCCTCCAGCGCCGACCCGTTGGCCGGGTCGACCTCGATGGCGCGGCCGAGGTGCGCTTCGGCCCGCTCGGGCTCGACGCGCGCCAGGTAGGCCAAGAGCCGGCT
>CALCTH010000736.1 GCA_937893795.1 uncultured Myxococcales bacterium
CATCGGCTTCGAGCTCGCACGCAACTTGTGATCAGTCGTGAGCCACGTGGCCACGGTCGCGGGCGGCCGCATCCACCACCCGGCAGCGTACCCGGGTGCGCTCCGCTAGCCTGGCGAGTCCATGCGTACGGCGTCCCATGACGTGGTGACCCTCGCCGGATGGGAGCTCCACTTCGAGCTCGGCCGCTACTGGACGTGGGACATCGACGAGCCTGGACCTCGGCACGAGGGTGAAGAGACGGTGGGCATGGTCGGGCTGCGCTCGACGTTGCTCCCCATCACCGTCGCGTTGCGGAGATGGGTCCGGCCAACCCGTGACTTCCAGGAATGGCTCCGCAACGACTGCGCCTGGGGGAGTCCCCCGGAAGCGTCGTCGCGCCTCGACCGGCACGGGCGAAGCGGACTGGCGGCCTCGTTTCCGCATCCCGAATATGAGTGCGTGCGCGAGTGGGCCGCGTGTTGGGGGGACGACTCGCTGGTCGGTCTGGAGGCCGTTGCCGTAGGAACGTCGCGCGGGCTGCTGCGGCTGGACGCGCCGGTGTGGGAGGTTCTTGCTAACGCGGAGCTCGTTCCGGGGGCCTCCTCATGAGTCCGGACCTCTTCGAACATGCCGATGCGCTGATGAAGCAGGAGCGGTGGGCCGACGTGGTCGCGATGGTCTCGCCCCAGGACCTCGCGGTGCGAAGCGACCCGCGCCTCGCGTGGACGCTCGGCTGGGCGCACTTCAAGTTGGAGGACTACGCGACAGCCGCGATGTGGCTCGAGCGTGCGGCAGAGCTCCGGCCGGCGCATCCGATGTACCTCGGAACCTTCGGGGCGGCTTTGGTCGAGCTCGAGCGCTGGGAGGAGGCGGAGCTCGTTCTCCTTCGCTCGTTGGCTCTCCGGGACAGCGGGCTGGCGCGGCTCGACCTCGCCATCGTCTACATGCGGACGCACCGATGGGACGAAGCCGAGGCCGTGCACCGCGAAGGCCTGCGCCTACGTCCGGACTGCGAAGAGAGGCGCGCCGACTTCGAGGCGTTCTTGGAGGACGCCGGCCGTAAGGAATGACGCGGCTAGGGAACGTAGACGAGGCCCGGCTCGATGAGGACGCCGTCACCGACGGGCGTGACGCGTGCGTGCAGGGCGAGGTCGCTGCGCTCGCCGTTCAGATCCGTGAGGTCGACGAGGACCTGCCAGTAGCCGCCCTGCCACGCCATCACCGACGACTCCCAGGCCACCTCGGCGAGCGGTCCCATCGGCTCGCCGTAGTCGGCCAGGTTGGCGCGGCTGATCTCGAAGGAGCGCACGTCTGGGCGCTCGATGCCGTCGCCTTCCGGTACCTCGCCGGCCACGTAGGCGTCCGCGACGCGCTTCAGCTCAGCCCGCCAGCCCGTCGGCACTGGATGCTCGTCGTCGTCGCGGGGCGGTGACGTCGGCTCAGGCACGCAGCGTCTCTACGACCTCGTCGGCGTCGAGCTCGAGGGTCCAGGGGCCGTGCAGGGTGTCTGCGGCGAGGGCGGCTTCGAGCGCCGCGAGAAACTCCTCGCGGGGGATGTCTCGCGCGCCGAAGCGCGCGAGGTGGGGGGTGTGGACCTGGGCGTCGATGAAGTGGAAGCCCCAGCGGCGGAGCTGGGCGCCGAGGGTGGCGAAGGCGATCTTCGAGGCGTCGGGGCGATGCGCGAACATGCTCTCGCCGAAGAAGGCGCGGCCGAGGCTCACGCCGTACAAACCGCCCACCAGCGCGTCGCCTTCCCAGGCCTCCACGGAGTGCGCGATGCCGTCGGCGTGCAGCGCGGCGAAGCCCGCCTCGAGCTCCGGCGTGATCCACGTGCCGCTCTGGCCCGGGCGCGGGACGTCGGCGCAGGCGGCCATCACCTCGGTGAACGCCGTGTCGAAGCGGAGAGCGTAGGGCGCGCGGCGAATCGCCTTCCGCAGCGAGCGCCCGACGTGAAGCTCCTCGAGCCGCAGGACGAAGCGTGGGTCCGGGCTGAACCAGAGCAGCGGGTAGCCCTCGACGGGCCAGGGGAAGATCCCCTGGCCGTAGGCGAGGCGCAGCCGCGCCGGCGACGTGTCCCCGCCCACCGCCACGATGCCCTCGGGCGACGCTCCCTCGGGGGGAGGGAACGCGAGGGCCTCGCTGAGCAGGTGGACGGGCACGCGGGCTCGGGCCGACCTATGCGCTGACGCCGTCCTCGAAGCGGAGCGCCAGCTCGGCGTCGTCGCCTTCGCCGCTCACGTCCACGTGCACCTGGCCGCCCTCGTCCAGGTCGCCGTGCACGATGGCCTTGGCGATGGGCTTCTTCACCTTCGCCTCGACGAGGCGCGCCATGGGCCGGGCGCCCATCTTCCCGTCGTAGCCGTTCTCCGCCAGCCAGTCCCGGGCCGCGTCGCTCAGCGACACCGTGATGGCCTTGTCCTCGAGGAGCTCGCCGAGGAGACCCACCTCCTTGTCGACGACCTTCCGGATGACCTCCTTCGAGAGGCCGCGGAACTGCACCACGGCGTCGAGGCGGTTCCGGAACTCCGGCGTGAACATCCGCTCGATGGCGGCCTTCTGCTTCTTCTCCGCCGTGTCCTTGGCCCGCGCGTCGTCGTCGGCGCCGAAGCCGACGACCTTCTCCGTGGCCTCGAAGGCGCCGGCGTTCGTCGTCAGCACGAGCACCACGTTCCGGAAGTCCGCCTCCCGGCCGTTGTTGTCCGTGAGCTTCGCGTGGTCCATCACCTGGAGCAGGATGTTGAAGAGCTCCGGGTGGGCCTTCTCGATCTCGTCCAGGATGACCACGGAGTGCGGGTGCTTCCGCACCGCGTCCGTGAGCAGGCCGCCCTGGTCGAAGCCGACGTAGCCGGGAGGCGCGCCGATGAGCCGGGACACGCTGTGTCGCTCGCCGTACTCGCTCATGTCGAAGCGGTGGAGCTCGACGCCCATGGCCTTCGCCAGCTGCCGCGCGAGCTCGGTCTTGCCGACGCCCGTCGGCCCGGCGAAGAGGAAGCTGCCGATGGGCTTGTGGTCCGCGCGAAGCCCGGCGCGGCTCAGCGTGATGGCGCTCGCGATTTTCTCGATGGCCTCGTCCTGGCCGAAGATCACCTTCTGGAGCCGCGGCTCGAGATCCTTGAGCTGGTCCCGCTCCTTGGCCGTCACGGCCTCCACGGGCACGCGCGCCATCTTCGAGACGACCTTCTCGATGTCCGGCACGCCGATCTCGTGCGTCCGGTCGGCCTCGTTCTTCATGCGGTCGTAGGAGCCCGCCTCGTCGATGACGTCGATGGCCTTGTCGGGCAGGAAGCGCTCGACGATGTGCTTCGAGGCGAGCTTCGCCGCCGCCTCGAGGCTGCCCTCGAGGTAGGTCACGCCGTGGTGGTCCTCGTAGCGGCTCTTGAGCCCCTCCAGGATCTCCACCGTTTCCGCGATGGTCGGCTCGAGCACCTCGACCTTCTGGAAGCGCCGCGCGAGCGCGCGGTCGCGCTCGAGATGCTTGAACTCCTGGAAGGTCGTCGAGCCGATGCAGCGGAGCTTCCCGTTCGCGAGCGCCGGCTTGAGGATGTTCGAGGCGTCCATGCTCGAGCCCGTCGTGGAGCCCGCGCCGACGATGGTGTGGAGCTCGTCGATGAAGAGGATGCCCTCTTCGATCTCCGCGAGGCGCTTCAGCACGCCCTTGAGCCGCTCCTCGAACTGTCCGCGGAACTTCGTCCCCGCGAGCAGCGCGCCCATGTCGAGGGCGAAGATGCGCGCCTCCGCGAGCACGTCGGGCACGGTGCCCTCGACGATACGCTTGGCGAGACCCTCGGCGATGGCGGTCTTGCCCACGCCGGGCTCGCCCACGTAGACGGGGTTGTTCTTCCGGCGCCGGCAGAGAATCTGGATCGTCCGCTCGACCTCGAGCTCGCGCCCGATGAGCGGGTCGATGCGCCCCTCTTCGGCTTCCGTGTTCAGATCCGTGCAGAAGGCCTCGAGCGGGTCCTTTCGGGCCCCGCCGCCTTCCTCGGCCTCCCCCTCCTCGCCCCGCCCCTCGGGCATGGCGAGGCTGTCGCCCATGCCGTCCGGGGACACGCCGTGGCTGACGTATTGCTTGAGGTCGAACTGCTCGACGCCTTCCTCGGCGAGGAGCCAGACGGCCTGCGAGTCCTGCTCCTTGAAGAGCTGAACCAGCACGTTGCCGCCGTCGATGGTCTTCATCTCGGAGGAGATGGCGTGAATGGCGGCGCGCTGGAGCACGCGCTCGACGGCCACGGTCTGCTGCGGCTCGAAGGGCATGCCGTCGGGGACGCGCTCGGCGGTCTCCTCGATGAACTCGACCAGCCGTTTCCGCAGTCGCTCGATGTCTGCGCCGAGGGCCTCGAGGGCGCGCTTGGCCTTCACGTCGTCGAGGAGCGCGAGGAGAAGATGCTCGAGCGTGACGTACTCGTAGCGGGACGCGCCGGCGTCCTCGAAGGCCTTGCGGAGGGTGCTCTGCAGCTCTTTCGTGATGATGGGTCCGGCCATGGTGCTCGGGGTGGAGGGTAGCGGGGCCACGAGGGTGGCGCCCGGTGGTGGGAGACGCGCGACGGGCCCGAAGCGTTAGCTCTCGTCGTCGGGCCCGTCCTCCGGCTCGATGGTGAGCCGCAGCGGGTATTCGTTCTCGCGCGCGAGGCGCTCGGTCTTCTGGACCTTGGTCTCGGCGATCTCGCGGGAGTAGAGCCCCGCCACGCCAATGCCCGTCTGGTGCACGTGGAGCATGATGCGGAGCGCGTCGGCCTCGCTCTTCTGGAACACCGCCTGGAGCACCCACACCACGAAGTCGCGCGTGGTGTAGTCGTCGTTGTGCATCAGCACCTTGAAGAGGCGCGGGCGCTTGACCTTCCGCTCGGTGCGGGTCTCGACGATGGTGTTCGTGTCGTCTTCGAACTCGGGCATCGACCAGCGCCTTACCTAGGGCCGATCGGGTCCCAGCGCACCCGTCCCCGGCCGAGCCGCGCGTGCGTGCGGCGAAGCCGACCGGGCCGCCCGCCAGCGGGAGACGAGGCGCTCGTGGAAGTCCTCGAGGGAAAGGCCTCCTCCCGGGCTCGCCAGCGTGACGTCGCGTGCGCCGCGGCGCCGGAGGCGCACCACCAAGCGCTCTTCGTCGAGCTCCACGGCGTCCACGGCGCGCCAGGCGATGACTTCTGGCGCCTCGCCGAGCTCCAGCCGAAGCGACTCCGGGCCGAGCACCACCGCCCGCTCGGGGCCCGCCGCGCGCCGACGCGCCCCGCGAAAGGCGAAGAGCCAGCCCACGGCGATGAGCAGCCCCGCGCCGGCGAGCAGCCCCAGCGGGAGCGGCGGGTCCGTGGCCAGGAGCAGCACGGCCGCCGGCAGCGACGCGAACGCGGCGACCAGCCGGAAGAGCCCCACGGCAAGCTCCTGCCCCGCGTCGACGACGCGGCGCTCCTCGGCTCCCTGCGGCGCCGGCGAACCCTGCGGCGCCGGCGAACCCT
>CALCTH010000737.1 GCA_937893795.1 uncultured Myxococcales bacterium
CCCGGCAGACGGCCTCCTCGGGCGCACTCCCGCTGCCGCCCCACGCCGGGCAGCTCACGCTCGCCCTCTGGAGCGGCCGCAAGCTCATCCTCCTCGGGGATCCGCGCCGGGACCCGGAGACCGTCTTCATCGCCTACCGGCGCTCTGGCTCGAGCGAGATCCTCGGCAGCTGCTCGAACGTGGCCTTCGACCTCGGCGGCGGCCGCCGCGGCGCCCTCGGCCGCGTCGTGCACAACGCGCGGCGCCAAGGCAGCCGCGTGGACGAGCAGCTCATCGGCTACGCGATCCTCGACAACGTCGCGCAGCTCTCGGCCGCGGAGAGCGTCGCCATCGACGTGTGCGGCGAGACAACGCCGCTCACCGCCGACCACCTGAGCCGCATCGGGGAGTTCGTCACGCAGTTCCGCGCGCTGGCCGACTCGGCGGGCGCGGAGGAGGGCGCGGCGGCGCCCGTACCCGAGCCCGACACCCCGCCGAGCTCCCCCTTCGGCCCGCGCAACTGAACGCATCGAGGGTCCCGCGACGGCCGGCGCGGGGCCCTCGGCCGCACGGGGCGCGCGTCGCGACCGAACGTGAGGTCCGTCCCATCGAGCGCGCAGGGGCGCGTGGCAGGGTCCGCGCCATGAGACGACCCGTATTCCTTGCCTTGGCGTTGGTCCTCGCGTCCTGGACGGCGCCCACGTTCGGCGCCGCGACGGCCGGCGCCCAAACGGAGACCGCGCGACGCCCGGGCAGCCTCCGCCTCGCCCTGCGCAGCGCGCTCCTCGACTACGAGATCGCCGAGGTCTCCGACGACTTCCGCGGGAGCAGCACCACGCGCACCGTCGGCTTCGCGCCGCTCTCGGAAGGACTGGGCTTTCAGCTCCACTATGTCCTCTCGCCCTCGCTCAGCGCCGGCGTCGGGCCGTCCATTCGCGTGGCGCGCGCCAGCGACGACCTCGGAGACGTGACGGCGCTCGGCATCAGCCTCCCCGTCGAGGTCGAGGTCATGTCCTCGAGCGGGACGCGCAGGCCCTACGCGCTCGCGAGCGTCGGTCTTCGGGTCGAGCGCCTCCAGGTAGACTTCGAGGAGGACGGCACGGCCCTCGGCCCGGAGCTACGCGTCGCGGCGGGCATCCACGCCTTCGCGAGTGACCGCTTCAGCATCGACCCGGAGCTCTCCTTCAGCTTCTCGCGCGTCAACGTCGACGTCTTTGGCGAGACCGTCGAGGTCCGCACCATCACCATCGGGCTCGCGCTGAACTTCAGCGGCTGGCTCGGGGACGGCGACCCGGCCGCCAGCGAGCCGCTGCCCACGCCCGTGCAGCAGACGACAACCCCGCCGCCGGCCGCGCCGGCACCGGCACCGGCGCCCGCTCCGGGGCCAGCCCCTTCGCCCTTCGGGCCGCGACCGGGCTGAGGGCCCGCTCGGGTCCCCTCGCTACTCCCGCGAGGGGACCCAGCTCTGCCCCGACGCCGCGGTGATCGCGCGCATGATCGGGTAGGTCCGAATGAGGTAGGGCGTGCGGTCGCGTGCGCGCCCGGCCAGGTCCCGCGCGACCTCCAGCAAACCCTCGGCCGAGCTCCGGTCCTCGGGGGAGAGCTGGTTCACGTCGCGCTTCCGCCGGGCCTCGAGGAGCGCGATGTGCATGTTCCAGGCGAGCGCCGCGACCATCATGGCGGCTTCGCCGGTGGTCACCTCCGCCGCCGCCCGACGAATGGTCTCGAGCTCCGTCTGCTCGTAGCTCGGGCGGTCGTTCTCGACGCGGGCGAGCGCCGTGACGATGCGCGCGAGCAGCCGCTCCTGCTCGGTCCAGGGCCGCGGGGCCATGTCGGCGACGGCCTCGAGGGCCACCGCCACGAAGCGCGCCGGCTCCACGATGGCGATGCCCTCGACGCCGCGGCTCGTGTCACCACGCGCGCTCACGATGCCGATGAGCCGGCCGCTCTCGTCGATCACGGGACCGCCGGAGTTGCCCGGGTTCACGCTCATGGCCAGCTGCAGGCGCCCGTCGTTTCGTTGCCGGCTGAGCTCGCCGCTCACGGCGGCCGGGTAGCGCTCGCGGATCTCGATGGGGTAGCCGCTCGCCGAGAGCCGCTGGGAGAGCGAGAGCACCGGCGCGCGTTCGGGCACGGGAACCGACGTGGTCGTCTCGCGCTCGACGCGGAGGATGGCCACGTCATGGAAGGGGTCCACGTAGAGCACGCGGGCAGCCACCGGCTCCGTCTCGCCGGGGAAGATCACGGCCAGGAAATCCGCGCTCTCGATGACGTGACGCGCCGTGGCGATGAGCCCGGGCCCGACGACCACGCCCGTGCCGTGGCGCGCGTCGGGGATGCCGACGATGCGGCTCGACCCCGAGCGCCCGTCGAAAGCGACGAGGCGCGTGCCGCCCACACCGACGATGCGCACGGAGGCCTCGTCGATCGGCCGGAGGCGGATGGTGAGCCCGGAGTCCTCATCGGTGGTCGTCGAGCCTTGGGCCTGGGCCGCCAGGGCGACGAAAAGAGCGAGAGCGAGGGAGACGAAGAAGCGCATCAGAGCATCCGGAACGAGGCGAAGAAGCGGCGCTCGGCACGGTCGAGGTCCGCGCCCGGCGCATCGGCGCGCTCGACGTAGACCTCGTAGATGCCGACGTTGGTGACGTAGTAGCGAACGCGCGCGCGGCGCCCTTCCTTCTCGAGCGCGAGCTCGAGACCGCCGTAACCGGTGCGCTGCGAGGGTCGCTCGTCCAGAATCTCCCACCCGGAGCTGGTCCAGGAGCCGCGCGCGGAGTTGAAGGCCTCGTCCGGAGGCCGCTCGCCGTAGTGGATCGCGCGGACGGCGAAGACGGGACTCCCGCCGGCGCCGGAGACCACGTAGCGGTGGATGGTGCGCTCCTCGTCCTCGTGCATGAAGGTCGAGGACTCGTAGCGCGGGAGCCCGGGATAGTAGGCCGCGAAGCCGCCCTCCGGCGGGTACGCCCAGCTCCAGGCGTTCGGGTCGTAGCGGCCGTCGCCGGCGGGGCTCGCCGCGTCCGCCGGGTCGAGGCGGACCGAGTCGAAGAAGTAGCTCGTCTGCGCGACGTAGGCGCGCTCATTGGCCGTCGGGAGCGCGACCATGGTGCGGATGACGCGCGCCCGGCCGACGTAGACGCGGATGTAGGCGGTGAAGGCGAGCCCGTTGTCCGTCTGGCTGTCGAAGACCCGCTCGAGCACACGGTAGCCCGTGTCGTCGCGGTAGCTCCGCTCCTCCCGCACGCGCACGTCGTTGAAGCTCCGCCGCGCGGAGAGCCGCTGTGCGGCGGGCTCGCGAAGGTCCTCGACCTCGCCCGCGACGCCACCTTCGACGGTGCGCACGGCGTACTCGAAGTACATCGGGCCGCTCACCAGGTGGCCCTCGACGACCGAGGCCTTGGCCCCGTCGATCTCCGTCTCGACGGAGGTTTCGGTCTGGGCCCGGCCCGGCATCGACACCTGGAAGCCCGTGGACGGCGGCGCGTTCACCACCCAGTCGGGGGTTCCCGCGGAGGGTGTGGCCCGTCCCGCCCGGTTCGCCTGTTGGAAGCATCCGAGGAGGAGGGGCGTGCAGAGCACGGTCCCGAGGAGCGCCCAGCCAAGCGGGCGAGCAAGCGCACGGTCAAGCATCGGCGGGCACCATAGCGGGGCCTGAGGGTCCTCAAAAGGGAGAGACGAAAGGCTTCGTTCTCGTCTACGGTTCGTTCCGTGGCTTCGTGTGTCTCGGGCCGCCTCGCGGGCGGCCTCCTCTGTCTTCTTGTCTCGATCGCCTTCGGCACGCTCCCTACGCCCGCCCGGGCGCAGGATGGCGGCGTGTTCCTCGACGAGTCCGAGAGCGACGACCCCTTCGCCGAGGAGGCTCCGCCGGAGCGGGCGCAGCCGGCGGCACCTCCCGCTCCTGCCCAGGTGCGGCCACGGCCCCGCGCGCAGCCGCGGCCCCAGCCGGAGCCAGAGCCCGAGGTCGAGCCGATCCCTCCGCCGGAGCGCACGCTCCCGGACCCCCTGGACACATTCACGGCGGACGATGCGGAAGAGGGCGAAGGCGAGGACTCGGGCGCCGCGCAGGAGCTGCGGGTGGAACGGCGCACGCGGCTCGCGGCGAGCCTCGGCTTCGCGCTGCTTCGCGACGGGAGCACCTTCGCGGTGCCGCCAGGCGCTGGCGATGCCGCCGACTGGTCCTTCACGCTCGGCGCGGAGGTCGGACACGCGCTCGGCCGGGTCCTCTCCCTTCACGCCGGCGCGATGGTGGGCTTTCAGCTCGGTACGGCCGACGGGGGTACCGGGACCTTCACCCACGGCGGCGGCCCCACGAGCGCGACGCGTCTCGACGCGAGCGACCGCGCCTCCCGGCGCCTCGACGCGCACGCCGTGCTCCGGGTCCATGGCGGCGCCTTCTTCCTCGGCGTCGGCGCCCGCGGCGGCATGCTGGTCCATCGCTACCAGGACGCGCGGCGCCTCGAGACGCCGCGCGGTTACGGCGTGTTGCCCACGGCGAACGACCCGCCGGGCACCGAACGCCTCCTGGCCCCGCTCGCCCAGGGCATCCTGCAGGTGGGACTCCTGAGGCGCGGCATCGAAGGCCGCCTCGAGCTCGGCTACGGCTTGCCGGGTCTCTCCGTGGGCTTTTCCCTAGCCGTCCCGCTCTGGAGGAGCCGATGAGGGCGCTCACGCTGCTCGCGCTGCTCACGGCCTGCGCCTCGCCCGCGCTCGACGGCGAGGGCTACGTGCATCCCGGGCTCGACCTCCGGGCCCCGGCCCAGGAGGAGACGCCGCTGGTCCGGGGTAGCGGCTGGACGTCCGAGCTCACCGCGGACGGGCACCTCCTCCTCCGCCGCGGCCAGGCCAACATGGCGCTGCGGAGCGTCGCGCTCCCCGAGAACCTCCGCGAGGCGAGCGCCGAGATGCTGGCGGCCCGCTGGCTGGCCGGCGTCGCCGCCGGCGAGCTCGGGCTCGCGGCGATCGAGACCCCGCCCCGCACGCCCGCGCGCTACGTCAGCACGCTGCTGGATGCGCAGGATGGCGAGATCGCCGGCCTCCCGGCGCGGCTGCTCCTCGTGGACCTGGCCGAGATTCGGACCTCCCGGGGCCGCACCGTCCGCGGGCCCACACAGATGCAGGTCGTCGCCGCGGTCGTTCGCGGCGGCCTCTCCCTTCGCCGCGACGTGGGCGAGGTCATTCGCCACGAGCCCGCCGTGCTCCTCGTGACGCTGGCGGCCCCGCAGGGCGAGATCGACGACGCCGCCGAGGACTTCGCCGCGCTTCTCGGCTCGCTGCGCGTGGGAGAGGCCTCGGAATGAGGTGGGGTCGTCGCCGCCACGCGCCGGCCCTGGCGTGCCTCCTCGCCCTGGCCGCGTGTGGCCTCGAGCAAGGCTCGGGCCGGCCCTGCCTGGAGGACGCGGAATGCGCCCGCGGTGAAGCCTGCGACGTAGGCCTCGGCCTTTGCGTCGTCGCCTGCGATCCCGTGGGCGCCGGCGCCGTCTGCGAGGCGGGCTTCGGATGCCGGCTCCGCACGGTGGACGCCGCGGCCGGCGTGTGTCGCCTCGACGAGGGGATCTCGAGCGCGGTGGGCCAGCCCTGCACGAGCACGGCCGAGTGTCCCTTCGGCGCGCTCTGCGGCAGCGACAGCTGCGTGCAGCTCTGCGATGTGTCGGATGGCGCCGACGGCTGCTCGAGCCCGCTGACCTGCGTCAACGTCGAGCCCCTCGCCGCGCGCTACGGCATCTGCCTTCGCTAGGTCGGGCTAGAAGCGGTCGACTGACCCATCGGCATCAGTCCTGGTGCGCCGGTCCAGGCCTCCGCACCGACAGCGCCGCCAGGCACGCGAAGCTCCCGAGCGCCAGCGCCGTGCGGACGGTATGGAGCGAGGCCCACCGGTCGAAGGTGGCGAGCGCCGTCGCTTCGTCGAGCGCCTGCGAGGCCAGCGTCGGGTTCAGGTCGGTGCCGTACACCGTGAAGTTGAACGCCTGGCACCCGAGGAGGCCGAGCAGCGCACCGACCCAGAGCCACCGCGCCGGCTCGCGGCGATGGACGACGAACGCCCAGACCATCGCGGCGATGGAGGCCAGGTGGATTGGCCCCATGAGCGGCGTGAAGCGGGTGAAGGGACCGGCCCACCATGCCTGCACGGCGGGCCCGCTCAGCTCTTGCCAGTACGGCACCAGGCCGACGCCGAGGAACAGGAAGATGAAGGCAACCGCGGTGACGGTAGCGAAGGCGAGCGTGAACGCGAGGGGTCGAGTCGGCATGGGTCGCCGACCCTGGCACGCGCTCGGCGCGCGACGGTAGATGCACCACCGCACAGCCGGTGGTGCGCTCATGCCACGAGGCAGGTGCTCGCGGAGGATCGCGCTAGGGACGAGTGAAGAGCGTCGTCTTCGGAACAGGGCCGTCGCGAGGAGGCCCCGTCCGTCATCCGACCCGCGGCGCGACGCCGCGGAGCAGGTCGGCCCACCAGGTCGAGAGGGCGTTCCGGAGCGAGGTGCTGCGGAGCGCGCGCATGCGCCCCCCGGTCGGCACGGTATCGAGGCCGGAGTGCGTCAGCGTCACCCGCGTGAAGCCGTCGTCGGTGGCCTCGAAGCGCACCTCGACCCGCGTGCCGCTGCCCCCTCCGGGCGCGGGCGGATGAAGGCGAAAGGCGAAGAGGCGCGGGGGCTCCCACGTGAGCACGCGGCCGACCTCGAGGACATCATCGTCGCCGAAGCGTTCGAGGAAGCGGCCCCCCTCGCCCTCTTCGAAGGCCAGCTTCCCCTCGCGACCCTGGGGGTCGAAGCGAAAGCGCGGCCCGCGCTTCCACCAGCCGTCGACCTCGGCGGTGAAGCGGCGAAAGGCGGCGGCGGCGGCACCGCGGACGCGAGTGCGCACGACGACCTCGCTCACGTCTGCCCCTCGCGCCGCTGCACGTGCGCCGCGAAGCTCTCGAGCTGCTCGCTCCACAGGGCCTCGACGGCGGCCAGCCAACGACCGAGCTCGGCGAAGGGCGCCGGCTCCAGGCGATAAACCCGAACCCGCGCGGCGTCGGGGTGCGAGCGCTCGCTCACGAGGCCGCGCCGGCGGAGGACGCGCAGATGCCGGCTCATCGCCGGCGGCGTCGCCCCGAGGGCCAGGGCGAGATCGCCGGCGCGCCGCGGCCCGTCGCGCAGCAGATCGACGACGCCGCGCCGCGTGGGGTCGGCCAGCGCCCGGAGCGTCGCGTCGAGCCCCGCGGGCGCTGCTCCCGCGGGCGTCACGAGTCCATCGGATCGCCCTCGAGGAGCGTGGCGAGGTCCACGTCGCGCATCTGCTGGGCGAAGATCCACCGGTGTCCCTCGGGGTCCACGGCGCGGTACATACGCGCTCCGTGCGGCTGGTCTTCGGGCTCCGTCGTGAGCGTCGCGCCCGCGTCGCGAGCCCGCGCGTAGTGCGCCTCGACGTCGTCGACGTAGACGAAGACCTGCCCGTGCACGGCGGGGAGCGCGTCGGGGCTCGCCATGCCCATCTCCTCGTAGGCCGAGGCCAAGAGGAGCGCATGTCCGCCGAGCTCCAGCTCCGCGTGCCCGACGCGCCCGTCGGGCATGGGCATCACGAAGCGACGTGAAAAACCGAACGCTCGTTCGAGGAACTCGATGGCGGCCGGTGCGTCGGCGTAGCTCAGGTAGGGGACCACGCGCTGGTACCCCTCCGGCGGGTTCTTTACCTCGTCGCTCATGGCATGCTCCTTGACGAATCGCGCAATATTTAACTCAATAGATAACTAAATGCAAGCGGCGCAGCCCGCGCTTTGCGATCGAAACTCCACGCGCGGGCCTCTACTCTCCCGCGCCATGGCGGACTTCGAGCGCCTCGGCGCCTTCTACCTGGGTCGTTCGCTGGATGCGGCGGGCGAGACGCGACCCGAGCCTCTGCTCTACGACGCGCGGGACCTCCAGACGCACGCCGTCTGCGTGGGCATGACCGGCAGCGGCAAGACGGGTCTTTGCATCGGTCTCCTGGAGGAGGCCGCCATCGATGGCATCCCCGCGATCGCCGTGGACCTGAAGGGCGACCTCGGGAACCTGCTGCTCACCTTCCCGCAGCTCCGCCCGAAGGACTTCGCGCCATGGATCGACGCGGGGGACGCCGCCCGCAAAGGCCGCACGCCGCAGGAGCACGCCGCGGCCATGGCGGCGCTATGGAAGAAGGGCCTGGCGGAGTGGGGACAGGGCCCCGAGCGCATCCGGCGCTACGAGGAGGCCGTCGAGCGCACGCTCTACACACCGGGCTCGACGGCGGGCGTGCCCCTCGCCATGGTGCGCGGCTTCGGCACGCCCGACGCGGCGACGCTCGCCGACCCCGTCGCACTCGCCGACAAGGCCGAAGGCGCGAGCTGGGCGCTGCTGGCGCTGCTGGGCCAGGCGGCCGCCGACGGGCCGGCCCGCGCGCAGGTGTTCCTGGCGAACCTGCTGCAGCGCGCCTGGCAGAGCGGCGACAGCCTCGACCTCGGCGGCCTCGTCCGGGCCGTGCTGGACCCGCCGATTCGCCGCGTGGGCGTGCTCGACCTCGACACGTTCTTCCCCGCGAAGGCGCGGGAGGCCCTGGCCCTCGAGCTGAACGCGCTCCTCGGGAGCCCGACCTTCGCGCGCTGGCTCGCCGGAGAGCCGCTCTCCACGCAGCGACTGCTCCACACGGAGGGCGGCAAGCCGAAGCTGAGCGTGGTGAGCCTCGCGCACCTCGACGAGCGCGAGCGCATGTTCGTGCTGACGCTGCTGCTCACGGATCTCATCGCCTGGATGCGGCGCCAGCCCGGCACGACCTCGCTCCGGGCGATCCTCTACATCGACGAGATCTTCGGGCTCATCCCGCCCGTCCGCGAGCCCGCCAGCAAACGTCTCCTGCTGACGCTGCTGAAGCAGGCGCGCGCGTACGGGCTCGGCGTGGTGCTCGCGACGCAAAACCCCGTGGACCTCGACTACAAGGGCCTCAGCAACTGCGGCACCTGGTTCCTGGGGCGGCTCCAGACGGCGCGCGACGTCGACCGCGTGATGGACGGGCTCACGGCCGCGAGCCAGGGCGCGGCGCGCGAGCCCGCTGCGCTCCGGAAGACGCTGGCGGGCCTCGAGAGCCGGCAATTCCTGCTTCAGAACGTGCACGAGGACGGACCCGTGCTCTTCCGGACACGCTGGGTCCTCTCGTACCTCCGCGGCCCGATGACCGAGGCGGAGATCGCGCGGCTCGTTCCTCCGGGCGCCAAGGCGCCGGCGGGTCCGGTCGCCGCCGCGGGCGCGGCCGGCGCAACGACCTCGGTGGCACCGGCCGCGGCGGTGCCGGCGGGCCTCCACGCCG
>CALCTH010000738.1 GCA_937893795.1 uncultured Myxococcales bacterium
GGCCAGCGCATCGATGCACGCGGCCCCGAGGGCGGACGACGCGTCGCCCGGAGCCACGCGAACGGGCGGAGTGACGGTGCGGATCGGCAACACGTCGCGGGTGAGCGGCGTCTCGAGGTTCGCGACCAGGAGCGCGTCCGGCCCCAGCTCGCGGCGCGTGGCCCTCACCCCCTCGAAGACCCGGGGCCATCCGTGGCGCTCCGCGGCCTTGAGCACCTTGATGTGAAGCAGGAGATCCCCGGCGCCGGCGACCTCGGCCCGCAGCGGCGCGCTCGCCTCCGAGGGCTGAGCCTCCGCCATGGGCCGGGCCAGCGCCGTCGCCACGCCCAGCGCGCCCGCGAGGCAGAGCGCCGCCCACGCGACGTGGCGTCCCATCACGTCCCGTGAGTGGCCGCCGTCGCGCATCGGCGGCGAGGGTAGCCCGGGCCGGAGCCGTGTATGCTCTTCTCGGCATGGCAGCGGACGCGCTCCTCGGACGCCGCCTCGACGGCTACACGCTCGAGGCCCGCATCGGCACCGGGGCCACGGGACACGTCTACCGGGCCTCGCACCCCGAGCAGCCGGGCCCCGTCGCCGTGAAGGTGCTGAACGAGGGCGTCGGTCGCATCCGGTCGCTCCGGCGGCGCTTTCAGCGCGAGGCCCGGGCCCTCGGGGCCCTCGAGCACCCGCACGTCGTGAAGACCTTCGGCTTCGGGGTCGTGGACGAGGACATCGTCTACATCGCGATGGAGCTGCTCGAGGGCTGCACCCTCGAGGACACGCTTCAGGAACGCGCGCTCGCGCCGGAAGAGGCGCTCACGCTCATGGACCCCGTACTCTCGGGGGTCGCCTGCGCGCACGAGCAGCAGATCGTGCACCGGGACCTGAAGCCGGCCAACGTCTTCCTCGACGAGCGCGGCGAGGGACCTCCGCACGTGACGCTCCTCGACTTCGGCCTGGCCAAGTTCCTCGAGGTGGACGCCATGAGCGGTGAAGGCGCGCTGACGCGAAAGGGCCGCGTGGTGGGGACGCCCGCCTACATGGCGCCGGAGCAGATCACCGGCGTCTCCCTCGACGTCCGGGCCGACGTCTACGCCCTCGGCGTCCTCTTCTTCGAGCTCCTCGCCGACCGGCGCCCCTTCGACTACGCGCGGCGCTCGGAGCTGCTCCGGGCCCATCTCTTCGAGCCCGTGCCCGCGCTGGCGGAGGTGCGGCCCGGCCTGGAGGTCCACCCCGCGGTGGAGGCCCTGCTGCGCCGCGCTCTGGCAAAGGACCCGGACGACCGCTTTCCCGACGCCGGAGCCATGCGGGAGGCGCTCCTCGCGCTTCCCGACGACGCCGTCTCGCTTCGGCCCTCCCAGGAGGGGCACGAGGTGCCGCGCTCGCGGACGGGGACGTCGTCGGTCGTGATCAGTGCCGAGGAGCGCGCCGAGCTCAGCGACGAGAGCGGCCCGTGGGCCCCGCTCCCCACGGAGTCGGGCGAGGCGAACGCGCCGACCGCCGACTCCCCGGCCGAGACTGCCGCCGTCCCGCCGCAAGACGATCGCTCCGCCTGGCTCACCGGCGCCCTCTGGGCCCTCGGCCTCGCCGGCCTCGGCGCGCTCGTCGCGGTCGCCGTGTACGCGACGACGCTCTAACGCGTCAGCGCTCGTCGAGGAGCGCGAGCTTGGCGCGCACCAGGTCCGGCGCAGCCGGCTTCATCAGGTACTCGTCGGCTCCGGCGCCGAGCGCTTCCTCGGCCACGCCGAGGTCCGTCTCGGCGCTGACGACGACGAACTTCGCGCTGGTCTGCGTGGCGCGGAGCTCGCGGAGCAGTGCGGCGCCTTGGAGGCCGGGCAGGTGCCAGTCGGCGAGCACCACGTCGAACTCGCGCTCCCGGGCGAGCGCGAGGGCCTCGTCGCCCGTCGACGCGAGCTCCACCTGGCCGAAGCCGAGGTCGCCGAGGATGCGGGCGAGGATCCGGCGCTGGAGCTTCGAGTCGTCCACGATCAGCGCGGCGTGCCCCTCGTAGCGCGGAGCGATCTCCGAGTAGAGCGGCTCCTCCGACCCGTCGTCCATGGGAAGGCGTACGGACGCAACGCGCGGGGATGGACCACCCCCGCCGAGATTTGGCTCAGTTGCGCTTCGCGTCAGGCGGCGGCGCGGGCCGGCTGGTCGAGGGATTCGAGGGCGACGAGGCGGGCCCCGCGCAGGGTCTCCGGGTAGCGCTCGAGCCACCGCATGATGCGGTCGCTCGCGCCGATGGCGAGCGAAGGCGTGGCGGCGAAGGAGCCCGGCGGCACCTCCTCACGGATGCCCACGTGCACGGCGCAGCCCCGGGCGAGCAGCGGAAGAAGCTCCCGCGACACGCTCCGGCGGTCGCGCCAGCCGCCGCCGGACCACACGCGAAGCCCCGGGGCGAGGGGGCCGAGATCGCGCGCCGCGGCGGCTTCGCGGAGGGCGTCGTCGTCCATGCGCTCCCAGCCCTGGCCGCTCCGAAGCAGCACCCGCTCGCCGGGGCGCGATGCCCGCTCGAGGCTCGGCAGCGCCGCCAGCTCACCGGAGCCGCCGACCACCGCTTGGGCGGGCACCCCCGCGAGGGACGCGCAGGGCACGAAGGTGATGCGCGCGCCGAGGCACGCCAGAAACCACTGCACGTAGGCGACGCCGGGGGGCAGGAGCACGGCGAGGCGGTCGCCGGCCCGGAGGCCGAAGTCGCGAAGGGCGCCGGCGCTCTTCCGCGCGCCCTCCCAGAGCGCGTCCGCGTCGCCGACGCGTGGCTCTCCGCCCTTGCGATGCTCGACCACCAGCGGATGCGCCGTGACGAGCCAGGCCTCTCGTAGACCCTCGAGGAGCGGGTGCGGCGCGCTCACGCAGCCTCCTCGGGTGACCGTGCTGCACGGGTCTGGTGTTGGTGCGCGGCTTCCCACACGGCTTCCCCCTCGTTGCCTTCGGCGGCGCGCCGTGGTGGGCGCCGCCTTCAGGTCAATCGGCGGCGCTCCGGGACTTTGTAGAAACGCGGGGTCCGAAGCGCCGCTCCCGCGAGCGCACGAACGTTGACAGGGCGGCAGCCCAGCGATAGCCATCGCGCTAGCTCGCGTTCCGCGGCGCGGGGGGACGAGACGCATGACGGACGCTCAGGACGGGGACGACGACGACGCGACGCTTCGCGCGGAGAGCTACCCCCTCGACCCGATCGACGCGCAGCTCCTGAACGAGCTGCAGGCCGACGCGAAGATCTCCCTCAAGAAGGTGGGAGAGCGCGTGGGGCTGAGCGCTCCAGCCGTCATGGAGCGGGTGCGCAAGATGGAGAAGGCCGGCGTGGTGCTCGGCTACCACGCCAAGATCGACGCGCAGCGCGTGGGCGTCGACGTGGCGGCCTTCATCGGCGTGCAGATTGGGGACCCGCGAAAGCTGGCGTCCTTCGAGGGGTGGGTGGACGACCACCCGCAGGTCCTCGAGTGCCACCACGTGACCGGCGGCATGACGCTCCTGCTCAAGGTGCGCGTGCGCAACACGCGGGCCCTCGAGGCGCTCATCAGCGCCATCCGGGGCCTCGACGGCATCGACGGCACGGAGACCATGGTCGTGCTCTCGACCTATGCCGAGCGGGTCCCGGTGCTCCTCGACCCTCCGGCGGACGACGACGCCCGCCGACGCCGGCGCCGGCGCTGAGGCCTCAGGCCGTCTCGAGGAAGGCCCGGAAGGCCGCGGCGAAGCGCGCAGAGAAGGAAGCAAAAAAGAAAGCGCAAAAAGA